>NZ_JAPCIK010000019.1:0-414578 GCF_025910115.1 Pseudomonas sp. RG1 | reverse complement strand
TCCCTGTGGGAGCGAGCCTGCTCGCGAAGGGACCGGTACCGGCAACAAACAATCAGGATCAGCCTCCATGAACACCACCGAAAGCCTCAAGGACTACCAACGAGTCCGCACCCTGGCGATCCGTTCGCTGTTCGAGATCATCGAGCAATCCAGCGAAGGCACGGTGATTGTTGATCGCGATGCGAATATCGTCTGGATGAACGAACGCTACGCCCGGCGCTTCGGTCTCGATTCAGCGGCAGGCGCTATCGGCAAACCCTGCGAAAGCGTGATCCCCGGCAGCCTGCTGCGCGAGGTGGTACGCACCGGTCGGCCGATTCTGCTGGACATGCAGGACACGCCAAAGGAACCACTGGTGGTGATGCGCCTGCCAATCCACGACGACGCCGGCAGCGTGATCGGCGCCATCGGTTTTGCCCTGTTCGACGAGTTGCGCACGCTGTCGCCGATGCTCAAGCGCTACCTGAGCATGCAGGAAGAACTCGCCTCGACCCGCTCGCTACTGCGTGCGCGGCAGACCAAATACAACTTCGCCCACTTCATCGGTACCAGCGCTGCCAGCCTTGAAGTCAAACGCCGTGCGCGGCGCAGTGCCAGTGCTGATTCGCCGGTTCTGCTGCTGGGGGAAACCGGCACCGGTAAAGAGTTGCTTGCTCAAGCGATCCACAGCGCCTCACCCCGCGCACACAAAGCCTTCGTCAGCATCAACAGCGCGGCAATTCCCGAGGCGCTGCTGGAAGCCGAGTTCTTTGGCACGGCACCCGGCGCCTTTACCGGCGCTGACCGCAAGGGCCGCACCGGTAAATTACAAATCGCTCAGGGTGGCACGCTGTTTCTCGATGAGATCGGCGATATGCCGCTGCCGCTGCAAAGCAAACTGCTGCGCGTGTTGCAGGAAAAGGAGTTCGAGCCGGTCGGCTCCAATGAAGTGATTCAGAGCGATGTGCGGGTAATCGCCGCGACGTCGACGGATTTGCAGGCGGCGATCAAGCGCGGCGAATTTCGCGCCGATTTGTACTACCGCCTCAACGTACTGCCGATCCAGGTGCCGCCGCTGCGTGAACGTCTCGACGATTTGCCGGCGCTGAGCGAGGCGATTCTCGAAGAACTGCGCAGCCAGCATGAACTGCACCGCGATGCGCTGGCGTTGCTCGGCCAGCATGCCTGGCCGGGCAACATCCGTGAGTTGCGCAATGTGCTGGAGCGGGCGGCGTTGCTCAGTGATGATCTGATGCTGACCGAGCAGGATATTCGCGGCGCGATTGGCACGTTTACTCCGGTTGAGCGGACGTCCGAGCCGAGCATGCAAGCCTCCGCTGGGGAGACATTTGCACAGGCGCGGGCGCGGTTTGATCGGCAGTTGATCGAGTCGACCCTGGCGCAATGCGCGGGGAAAGTACCGGAGGCGGCGGTTCGGCTGGGGCTGGGGCGGTCGACGCTGTACAAGAAAATGGCTGCGCTGGGGATTGCAGAGTCTACATATAGAGACATCTGATCTCCATTTTAAGACTAGAGCAAAAGCTTCGCGAGCAGGCTCGCTCCCACAGGGGAATGCATGACCAATGTGGGAGCGAGCCTGCTCGCGAAGGCGACGGCCCATTCAAAGAAAATCTCAATTAAGAGACAAAAACAGCTCCCAGAACGCAACCCTGATCTAATTTCCTTATATTTCAAACAGTTAGAAGATTGGCACAAATCTCGCTAACCCACTCTCCGCACCCGTTCCACCCACAAAAATAACAATCCTGGAGAGACACACCATGAGTGTGATCATTGCCTTGGCAGCCCTGACGCTGCTGATGCTCGCCGCCTACCGTGGCTACAGCGTCATCCTCTTTGCCCCGATCGCCGCCCTCGGCGCGGTCCTGCTCACCGATCCGTCCGCCGTTGCCCCTGCGTTCACCGGGGTGTTCATGGACAAGATGGTCGGTTTCATCAAGCTCTATTTCCCGGTATTCCTGCTCGGCGCGGTGTTCGGCAAGCTCATCGAACTGTCCGGTTTCTCGCGCTCGATCGTCGCCGCTGCGATTCGCTTGCTTGGCACCAAACAAGCGATGCTGGTGATCGTGCTGGTGTGCGCCTTGCTCACTTATGGCGGCGTGTCGTTGTTCGTCGTTGTCTTCGCTGTTTACCCGTTTGCAGCGGAGATGTTCCGCCAGAGCAATATTCCCAAACGTCTGATCCCGGCGACCATTGCCCTCGGTGCATTCTCGTTCACCATGGACGCCCTGCCCGGCACGCCGCAGATCCAAAACATCATCCCCAGCACCTTCTTCAACACCACCGCATGGGCGGCGCCGTGGCTGGGGGTGATCGGCACGATTTTCGTGTTCTGCGCCGGCATGCTGTTTCTGCAGCGCCAACGCAACAAGGCGCAACGTGCCGGCGAAGGCTACGGCACTGAACTTCGCAACGAACCGGAAACCGCCGAAGACCTGAAGCTGCCCAACCCGTGGATTGCCCTGTCGCCATTGCTGGCGGTGGGCATCATGAACCTGTTGTTCACCCAGTGGATTCCGCAGTGGTACGGCAAGACGCACAGCCTCGCACTGCCGGGCATGGCCGCGCCGGTCACTACCGAAATCGCCAAGCTCACGGCGATCTGGGCGGTGCAGGCGGCGTTGCTGGTCGGCATCCTCATGGTGCTGGCGTTCGGCTTCAAGGCGATTAAAAGCAAGCTCGCCGAAGGCAGCAAAAGCGCGGTCAGCGGTGCGTTGCTCGCGGCCATGAACACCGCGTCTGAATACGGCTTTGGTGCGGTAATCGCTTCGCTGCCGGGGTTCCTGGTGCTGGCCGACTGGCTCAAGCAGATTCCCAATCCGTTGGTCAACGAAGCGATTACCGTGACACTGCTCGCCGGCATTACCGGATCGGCGTCGGGCGGCATGAGCATCGCGCTGGCGGCGATGTCCGAGCAGTTCATCAGTGCAGCGCACGCGGCGAATATTCCGCTGGAAGTGCTGCACCGCGTGGCCGCGATGGCCAGCGGCGGCATGGACACCCTGCCGCACAACGGCGCGGTAATCACCTTGCTGGCGGTGACCGGGCTGACCCACCGCGAGGCCTACAAAGACATTTTCTGTATTACGCTGATCAAGACCCTCGCGGTTTTCGTGGTGATCGGCACTTTCTACGCCACTGGCATTGTGTGAGGTATTCATGACCACTCTTTCCGGCAAGACAGCGTTGGTAACCGGCTCCACCAGCGGCATCGGCCTGGGCATCGCGCTGACTCTCGCGAAAGCGGGCGCCAACCTGATTCTCAATGGCTTCGGCGACGCCTCGAAGGTGATCGCCGACGTCGCTCAGTTCGGCGGCAAGGTCGGCCATCATCCCGCCGATGTCAGCGACCCGGCGCAGATTGCCGACATGGTCGCCTACGCCGAGCGCGAGTTTGGCGGCGTCGACATTCTGGTCAACAACGCCGGCATTCAGCACGTTGCGGCCGTAGAAGATTTTCCTGTTGAGCGCTGGGATTCGATCATCGCGATCAACCTGTCATCGGTATTCCACAGCACCCGGTTGAGTCTGCCGGGCATGCGCCGCAAGAACTGGGGGCGCATCATCAATATCGCCTCGGTGCACGGCCAGGTCGGCTCCACCGGCAAAGCCGCGTACGTCGCCGCCAAGCATGGCGTGATCGGTCTGACCAAAGTGGTCGGGCTGGAAACCGCGACCAGCAACGTCACCTGCAATGCGATCTGTCCGGGCTGGGTGTTGACGCCGCTGGTGCAGAAGCAGATCGATGATCGCGCGGCCAAGGGTATTGATCCGCAGCAGGCGCAGCATGATCTGCTGGCGGAAAAACAGCCGTCGCTGGAGTTCGTTACACCGCAGCATCTGGGTGAGCTGGTGTTGTTATTGTGCAGTGAAGCCGGCAGCCAGGTGCGCGGCGCGGCGTGGAATATTGATGGTGGCTGGCTGGCGCAATAAACACCTGGCCATTGTGGGAGCGAGCCAGCTCGCGAATCCGATAAGAAGAGGCAAACCCATGTCCGACATCCTCTTGCAACCCGACGCCCAGCGTATCGCCGGTTCGCGTATGGACGTTTTCCGGCGCGAAATCAATCAGCGGCATTCGCTTAAGCTCGACGACTTCCCTGCCCTGCACCAATGGAGCATCGATCAGCGCCCGGCGTTCTGGCAGGCGATCGTCGATTTCTTCGACATCCGCTTCCACACTCAGCCAGACGCCATCTTGCGTGAAGGTGCGGAAATGCCCAGCGCCGAGTGGTTCCCCGGCGCGACACTGAACTTCGCTGAACACCTGCTGCGCCGCCGCGACGATGCCGTGGCGGTGGTTGCTGTGGCGGAAAACGGCCAGCGCGAACAACTGACCTGGGCCGAACTGGCCGAACACGTCGCCGGTTTTCAGGCGAGCCTGCGCGCAACAGGCGTTGGCCGGGGTGATCGCGTGGCGGCGTGCATGCCCAACACCTGGCAAACCCTGGTGGCGATGTTGGCCACCACCAGCCTCGGCGCGATCTGGTCCTGCTCGTCGCCGGACTTCGGCACCCACGGCGTGATCGATCGCTTTGGCCAGATCGAACCGAAAGTGCTGCTCACCTGTGCCGGTTATCAATACGCCGGAAAAATCCTGGATCAGACCGCCAAGCTCAACGAAATCCTGGCACAACTGCCGTCACTGCAGCAGTTGATCATCGTGCCGTACGCCCGTCCGCAAGCGCGCATCGAGGATTATCAAAGCCACGCTGATGTCTGCTTGTGGCAAGACTTCTATCAATCCGGCGGTGAACCGGATTTCACCCCGGTGCCGTTCAATCATCCGCTCTACGTGCTGTACTCCAGCGGTACCACTGGCGTGCCGAAATGCATCGTCCACAGCACCGGCGGTGTGCTGCTGCAACACGTCAAGGAACATGGTTTGCACTGCGACCTCGGTCCCGGTGACCGCTTGTTCTACTACACGACCTGCGGCTGGATGATGTGGAACTGGCTGGTTTCGGCGCTCGCGGTTGGCAGCGCCGTGGTGCTCTACGACGGCTCGCCGTTTCATCCGGACCATCAGCGCTTGCTCGACCTGATCGACGATGAACGCATCAGTGTGTTTGGCACCAGTCCGAAATTCCTTGCCACGTTGGAAAGCAGCGGCACGAGGCCGCGCGAAAGTCATGACTTGAGCAGTTTGAAAACCCTGCTCTGCACAGGCTCGGCGCTGTCCCCGCAAAGCTACGATTTCGTTTACCGCGACTTCAAAACCGATGTTTGCCTGGCTTCAATGTCCGGTGGTACCGACATCGTCTCGTGCTTCGTCAATGGCAACCCACTGTCAGCGGTACGTCGCGGAGAAATCATGGGCAAGAGCCTGGGCATGGCCGTCGAGGTCTGGAACGACGCTGGCCAACCGGTGATTGGTGAGAAAGGTGAGCTGGTCTGCACACGGCATTTCCCGGCGATGCCGATCGGCTTGTGGAATGATCCCGACGGCTCAAAACTCCGCCAGTCCTACTTCAGCCTGTTCCCCGGCGTCTGGGCACAAGGTGATTACGCCGAACAGTTGCCCCACGGCGCGATGATGATCCATGGCCGCTCGGATGCGGTACTGAACCCGGGCGGCGTGCGTATCGGCACGGCGGAAATCTATCGTCAGGTCGAGAAAATCACCGAGGTACTGGACAGCGTCGCCATCGGTCAGCAGTGGCAGGATGATGTGCGGGTCGTGCTGTTCGTGCGTCTGCGCGATGGTGTCGAACTCGATCAAGGGCTCGAACAGCGAATCCGCGAAGTGATCCGCGCCAATACCACGCCGAGGCATGTCCCGGCGCGGATTGTTGAAGTGACGGACATACCGCGCACCATCAGCGGCAAAGTCGTGGAGCTGGCGGTGCGTGATGTCGTGCATGGAAGGCCGGTAAAAAACACCGATGCACTGGCCAATCCCGAAGCGCTGGAGCAGTTTCGGGATCGACCGGAACTGGCTGATTGAAACCGGCACTGACGCCCTCATCCGACAGGCTGGCGGCAGTGCTTTTCATCAACGAGGTTTGTTCAAGGTAATGACCACCGGCTCGCCAATCGCCCGGCCTGCACTGGCCTTGAGCGCACTGTCAAGAACAGTCATGTTTTGATCGAAAGTGACCTCGTCAGTGATCAGTTGACTCAGCAATGAGGTGACCAGCGTGAGCGAGTCGGCGTTTTCGAAGGCTCTGGACGGCGCATGACAGTCAGCGCCGCTCTGCGACTGCGCCAGGCAACCTGCCCCCAGATTGAGCAATACGGACACATCCAGCTGCTGTCCGCTGTCACTGGCATGCACGGCGTCGGTGGCATAACCGACATCGTCGGTTTGTGCGCTGGCGTGGAACAGCTCATGAATCAGGTCGTCGGCGATCACATCGTGGTTCAGACCCATGCTGACGAAGTGTCGATTGAAGTTTTTCGTGTAGACCTCAACAAACGCTATAGCGCAATCACCGCTCGAACCCGCGTCTTTCCAGCGCTGGTAATTGTTTGCATCGAACGATGCCAGGGTGTCGTTGATCTTGAGGCCGTCGAGAACCATGTTGCTCAAGGAGAACCCGGCGAAATCGAAGCGGATCAAACGCAAGTAGTTCACCAGCCGATCAGTGGACACCTGAGAAGCATCGCCGAACACGATCTTCATCAGCGCGTCGCGATCGCGTTTGAAATCATGACGGTTGAAGATTTCCAATGCGTTGTCGATCTTGGCCCGTGCACGGGGCAGGCTTTGCTCGATGAACTTGCGCGTGTAACTGAGCGGCAACGTGCGCGGCGAAGCAGGCAGTTGCAAGGGGGCTTGATACACAAAACCCTCCAGAGACTTGCCCCACAAGTTGCCGCGTCGATTCAGCGAGTACCATTTGTCACCACTGCGCGCGGCCAGCACGGCGACGGCTTCATGCGTAGCCCCGCGTGGCCGCCAGCTCCCCAACCCGAATTGCGCGTTATCGGCCGCTTCAAGCAGATCATAGGATTGCCGGCGACCGCTGATCCTGTGCAATTGCCCCCTGGCCAGAGTAATCAGGTCATGAGTGTTCTTGTTGAACCGCAGCAGGCCCTTGTGTACCAGTTTACCGCCCGCCTGCAGACCAGAGGGCACACCGTCGAAGGGATTGAAAAGCGAGATGGCCGAAGTAAACGCCAGCCGGGTGAAACGCGCGGCCTTGGCAGTAGTGGAAATGGCCCTGGTGGAAATACTCAGCGCCTTCGAGCTGGCGCCAGCCACTGTTCCCACCAGGCCGATGCCGTCCATCAAACATCCGTAAACCCCGTCCACCATCTTGTTGTGTTCGCCCGAGGCGATGTCCTCGATGCATTTTTTGAACGGCACCAACAGGTCGATGAAGTAAGTCAGCAAGCGTTCGCCCTCTTCCCGGGAGAGCTCGAGCGGCGTCGGTACACGCACGAGCTCTCTGAGCTCGGTTTTATTCAGGAACGGTCTGTTCTCGGCGAGAAACCCGGCGATGCGCACGACGTTCGGGTCGTTGAATTTCTGGTAGAACCCTGGTTGCAACTGCGCAGATTGCGCTGGTGCTTTCAGCGCGCCGAAGTAATCGATGATCGCCATACTGCTGCTGATCGAAGCGTCCTCGGCCGCGGCATGGGTATAGCGCCTGATGTTCAGCGGAACGCTCTGGGTCAGGGTGTTGCTCAGGGGCGTCGTCATGTTGGCACTGGCGCTCATTCTTGAGCGTTGCTGAAGCTTTCTTTCCCGCCTGATGAAAGCACCCAGCGCATCATTCCTGCGGGTTTCTGCACGCGAAGTGAATAATTCATAACAAAGATCAGCGTCTTCATCAGACGTGTACATCACAACGCCGAAGCGTCCCGTGGCGGCATCCCGGCTTTGTTGTGTTTCTTGTTCAAGCCCTAGATTCAAAGGTCCGCCGGCCCGGCGCGTAGTCACATAGGATGCCGATTCGCGCACGGTGAAAAAATGAATGTCGGCATTCATGAACACTTGCAGATCCGCTTCCGGCATGTGTGCCAACGCCAGCTTGACGGCAGACATCATGCCGCCGTTCACCGCTTCGAAATGCACGGCCAACTGACGATCCATTTCCTCGTCACAGGATTCAATTGTCAGCAGTCGCGGATAACGCTGATAAAGACTGAGACCCGCAGGGTTGTAGTTGATCGCAGGTTGCAGCAATCCGTTGACGATCAAACGTACGGTGCGCCTGTCCCACTGACCGGTGATCAGATCGCCCGATTGGTGCAGCTCGACCATGGACATGATTAGCTGTCCGCCTTTCTCGGACAGCGCCTTTTCATCCAGCGTGTCGCAGCCAGGTGCAGCTTTTCTCAATTGGCTTCGGGCAATTTCCGCTCGGTTGGGTAACGGTGTCGAAAATGCGCGGGCTAGCTGGGCGAATTGGTCTGCGTGGTGCTCAAACGCGTCAATCGCCCTTCGTGTACAGGTTTCTTCTGCCTGTTCGAGCTCGGCTCTGGAAATAATCCGGTTGAGCAACGCCCACTCCACGATCGGGTCGATCAGCGCCAGATCGCGCATATGCTTCTGCGCTTCACTGACCGGCTCCAGTTCGCCGTAAGCGATGATCTGTGCATAGGTCAATTCCCGCGAGGCCCCGGTCTTTACCGCCTCGACCAATACAACAGCGCGACAGAACTTGACCCAGGCGATCGATCCAAGTGTGACCTCTGTCGGAATTTTCCTGACCAGAAATTCGGGCGCGTTGCGTGCCAGGAGAAGATGAACCACCAACGGTGCCAATATCGGATCTACCCAGCGCTTGTTCCGCACAAACTCGGTGTACTCCTCGAGTATCTCTGATGGATGACGCTCAACATTGTCTGGCGAGTACAGGTCTCGCCGTTGGACCAGGTGGCGATGGCCGATCGATGGGTCCAGGTCGAGTAATATCGCGGTCATCAACAATTGGCGGAGAATATTTTCGGAAAGCGTTTCCCCGTCATTCACCCCGTACCAATTCAGCTCTTTGATATAACTTCTGGCAAGATCCAGCGAAACTGGATAGGCGACAAATTCAACGAGGCGCTGCGCCGCCGTTTCGTGAGATATATCCGCGCGCCCTGTGACGTTGTACAAGGCTGACAACAGCTTTCGCTTCGGCATCAATTTGGCGGTGGCGCCACGAATATCTGCAAACTGCTCTTCGGATAACGCGTTGTGACTCTGCTCACCGGATTGTAAGTGATCCCAAAAAGCAACTGGCTCCCTGACCTCGGGTGAAAACTTGAACAAGCCGATCAAGTTACTGATCCTGGCCTTGGTGTCAGGCAGATCGATATCATGAAACTTGAACCACTGATCCAGGGTTACATCCAGATCGGGCCATACAAAACCGCCGGCGACTGCGGCAATGTCGGCGATGAGACTCACCGTCGAGCGCGTAGGTTGACTGTATTCAAAATACTGCGCCGCAACCAGATCTACCCAACCTCTAACGGCACGGACTTCCATCTTGCCTTCCGGCGTAATCCGAACCAGGCCGTTATGCTCGCGCGCCTCCTCTCGACCGATTGCACCTATGACCGGCCCGGTTTTCAGCAGTTCACTGAGCAGAAGTCTGCCGGGGTTATATATTTCATGCAGTGAAGAGCCTGGTTGCAACTCTACTTCACGCCCATACCAGTCTATATCGTGATCTTCAGTGTACTCATTCAATGCATCTTCCAGATGCCGAAGAACCATATCGCGCTCGGTAGCATCTGCCGCAGACCGATACTTCCATTCAGCCAGCGCAACTTTCGATGGGCGGAATACTTTATTTTTCTTAACTTCGTTCACAGTAAAACCTCATCAAACCAACTAGCTGACCATTCAGCGTGATGACGTTTTACCCAAACACATACAACCGAACCACGAGTCAATTATTAAGTGTTGTTGCCGTGCAAACACACGATGCAATCGAAGACACCAAGTCAATCCATCAAACCCCACTCGCCGGTGCCTGTATTGTTAACACCTGCCTGGTCGTGCTGAAGTTTGATTCGCAACTTCAAGTTATTCACCGAATCGGCATTCTTCAATGCTTCCTGCTCACTGATTGCACCTTCTGCAAACAGCGCAAACAGTGCCGCGTCAAATGTCTGCATACCGAGTCCGGTCGATTTTTCCATCATCGGTTTGAGTTCCTCGAACTGACCGCGGCGGATTAGATCGGCGATGGTCGGCGTGCCCAGAAGAATCTCGACTGCCGCGCGCCTTTGCCCATCGACAGTGCGGACCAGACGCTGCGAGACACAGGCTTTGAGGTTGTTGCCCAATGTTTGCAAAAGCTGTTCGCGCTTCTCCTCGGGAAACATATTGATGATTCGATCCAGTGCCTGATTGGCATTGGTCGCATGCAGCGTCGACAACACAAGATGGCCGGTATCAGCGAATGACAGTGCATGCTCCATGGTTTCGCGGTCACGGATCTCACCAATCAATACAACATCCGGAGCCTGGCGCAGAGTGTTCTTCAAAGCCGCATGAAAGCTTCGGGTATCTACGCCGACTTCACGCTGATTGATGATCGAGCGCTTGTGCCGATGGATATATTCGATCGGGTCTTCGATCGTCACAATGTGTCCGGCACTGTGACGGTTGCGGTGATCGATGAGTGCCGCCAGCGAAGTCGACTTGCCTGAACTGGTCGCGCCGACAAAAAGAATCAGGCCACGTTTGAGCATCACCGTTTCCAGCAACACCGGCGGCAGCTTCAGGTCTTCGAATCGCGGGATGTCGACCTTGACGTTGCGGATCACGATCGAAACGTCGTTGCGCTGCTTGAAAATGTTCACCCGGAACCGCCCGACGCCCGTTCGGGAGATTGCCAGGTTCATTTCCAGATCCCGGTCGAACTCCCGGCGCTGCTCGGCGTCCATCAGGGAGGTGGCGATAGCCGCGGTTTCGCCGGGTTTGAATGGCTGATCGCTGAGCGCTGTCAGCAAGCCATCAATGCGTGCGCTCGGCGCTGCGCCGGTAGAGAGGAACAGATCCGAGCCGTTTTTTTGCGACAATATTGACAACAGTGCATCGATTTCCATGGCTGAAAGCACCCGCGAAGCATTGAATGAGCAAATTTGGCCGACGCTTGGCGCGGCTCCTGCAACAATGATAGACCCCGTCTCACCGAACCACGCTCAGGATTGAAACATGAATGCTGTATCCACCACCGATGACGCTCAGGCCCTGATTGCCCGCACCGACTGGAGCCGCAGCCCGCTGGGCGCCGCCGGCACCTGGCCGCAGAGCCTGCGCACGGCGGTGGACATCGTGATTCATTCGCCGATGCCGATGCTGCTGCTATGGGGTCCGCAACTCACGCAGATCTACAACAATGGCTTTGCCCTGCTCGCTGGCAGCAAGCATCCCGAAGCGTTCGGGCAGCCGACGCATGAGGTCTGGCCAGAGGTGCGGGATTTTGCCGAGCCGATTTACCAAGCGGTGCTGCAGGGTCAGGTGCGCAGCTTCAGCGAGCAGCGGTTCAGCGTGCAGCGGGACGGCAAAAAAACCGATTTCTGGCTGGATCTGACCTACAGCCCGATTCGCGATGAAACCGCACAGGTGGCCGGGATTCTGATCACTGCCATCGAAACCAACGAGCGCCGACGCATTGCCCTGGAATTGCAGCGTCGTTCCGAAGAAAGCCTCAAGGCCCAGCGTCAGTCCGAGGAGCGTCTGCAACTGGCCCTCGCCGCCACCGACGCCGTCGGCACCTGGGATTGGGACATTGGCGAAGACCGTTTCATCGCCGATGCGCACTTCGCCGAACTGCACGGCGTCGATCCGGCCAGGGCCGGGCAGTTGCCGATCAGCGAATACATGCACGGGGTGCACCCCGAAGACCGCGCCATGGTCGCGCGCGGCATCAAGTACTGCATCACCCATGGCACCGAGTACGCCGAGGAATATCGCCTGTTGCAGGCCGATGGCACGCTGCGCTGGGTGTTCGCGCGCGGGCGTTGCTACAAGGATCATCATGGTCGGCCGATGCGCTTTCTCGGCGCGGCGCTGGACCTGACCGAACGCAAACATACGGAACAGGCGCTGCGTCAGAGCCAGACCGAACTTCAGCTGATCATCAACGCCATGCCGATCCTGATCAGCTATGTCGACGCCGAAGAACGCTTTCGCTTGAACAACGCAGCCTATCTGGACTGGTACGGCCTGACGCCGCAGGAGTTGTATGGGCGCACGATCCGCGAAGTCATCGGCGAAGAGGCGTATTTCCTGCGTGCGCCGTACATCGCCGAAGCACTGGCCGGCCGCTCCTGCTCCTTCAGTTTCTACACGCCGCACCGCGACGGCAGCACCCGTCATGCCCTCATGAATTATCTGCCGCGACATGGCGCGGACGGCGCAGTGAATGGCTTCTACATCTTTGTCATCGACGAAACCGAGCGCAAGAAAACCGAGGAAGCCCTGCGCAATCTCAACGAGACCCTCGAAGAGCGGGTCAGCGCGCGCACCGAGCAACTGGCTCAGGCCAACGAGCGCTTGCAGAACGAGATGTTCGAACGCGAGCGCGCCGAAGACGCCTTGCGCCACGCGCAGAAGATGGAAGCCGTCGGCCAGCTCACCGGCGGCATCGCCCACGACTTCAACAACATGCTCACCGGCATCATCGGCAGCCTCGACTTGATGCAGCGCTACATCGCCAACGGTCGCGCCGATGAGATTGGTCGCTTCACCGAGGCGGCCGTGTCGTCGGCCAACCGTGCGGCCGCGCTGACGCATCGCTTGCTGGCCTTCTCGCGGCGCCAGTCCTTGGATCGCAAGCAACTGCACGTCAACGAACTGGTGCATTCACTGGAAGACCTGATCCGCCGCACCAAGGGCGATGCCATCGAGCTGCAACTGCGCCTGCCGGAGGATTTGTGGCCGGTGAGTACCGACGTCAGCCAGCTGGAAAATGCCCTGCTCAATCTGGTGATCAATGCCCGCGACGCGATGCCCGAAGGCGGCACGTTGCTGATCCAGACCGCGAACGTGTATCTCGACAGCAGCGACACCACCATTCTCGAGCCGGTGAAGGCCGGCGAATACGTGATGCTCGCGGTCAGCGATAACGGCACCGGCATGACGCCGTCAATCCGTTCCAAGGCGTTCGACCCGTTTTTCACCACCAAACCGATCGGCCAAGGCACCGGGCTCGGCCTGTCGATGATTTATGGTTTCGCCCAGCAGTCCGGCGGCCATGTCAGCCTCGACAGTGTGCCGGGGCAAGGTACTTGCGTACGTCTGTACTTGCCGCGTTTGCTTGAGCCGACGCCCGAATCCTCGTCTGTGGAGAAAGCTGAACCGATTGCCGCTTCATCTTCGGGCGAGACCGCGATTGTGGTCGAGGATGATCCGGCAGTGCGCATGCTGGTGCTCGATCTGCTCAAGGAACTGGGCTACACCACCTTCGAAGCGGAAAACGCCACGAACGCCCTGCCCGTGCTCGAGTCCGTGCAACGCGTCGATCTGCTGGTTACTGATGTCGGGCTGCCGGGCATGAACGGTCGGCAGTTGGCGGAGATTGCTCGCCAACATCGTCCGGGGCTTAAAGTGCTGTTCATGACCGGTTACGCGCAGATTGCTGCCGAGCGTCAGGGCTTTCTT
The DNA here is from genome assembly GCF_025910115.1 of Pseudomonas sp. RG1. Lineage (NCBI taxonomy): Bacteria > Pseudomonadati > Pseudomonadota > Gammaproteobacteria > Pseudomonadales > Pseudomonadaceae > Pseudomonas > Pseudomonas sp. RG1. The sequence continues at coordinate 401,020 of NZ_JAPCIK010000019.1, read as the reverse complement.
GAAGAGGGCATGGACATGGTCGCCAAGCCCTTTGTCCTTGAAGTGCTGGCGAGCAAGATTCGCAAGTTGAGCAACCCGACCCCGCGACTTGAGGCATAATCGCGCGCCCCGCTGTCACCCCGTTATCAGGTATTGCACGATGAAAGCCCAAGCCCGCCACATTCTGGTGAAAACCGCCGAAGAGGCCGAACAACTCAAACAGCGCATTGCCAAGGGCGAAGCGTTCGATGTGCTGGCGAAGAAATTTTCCACCTGCCCGTCCGGCAAACGCGGCGGCGACCTGGGCGAAGTGCGGCCGGGGCAGATGGTCGGCGCGATTGATGCGGTGATTTTCAAGAAGCCGCTGCGCACCGTGCATGGGCCGATCAAAAGCAAGTTTGGTTATCACCTGGTGCAGGTGTTTTATCGGGATTGATCGGCTGGCTGCCGGACTTCTTCGCGAGCAGGCTCGCTCCCACATGTCGACCGCGTTTTCATTGTGGGAGCGAGCCTGCTCGCGAACCGATTGCGCAGCAAGCGGCCATTCTCTGATTACCTGGGGATCAGCGCTCCAGGCACCTGTATCACCCGACTGGCCAATTCATGTCCCGCTTGCGCCGCCTCTGCCGGACTGCCGCCGAGCAAGCGCCTGGCCAGGTACGCCGCACTGAACGAATCCCCCGCCGCCGTGGTGTCGACAACCTTATCGACCTTCTGCGCCGGCACTTCAAACGCCTCCCCCTGACAACGAATCAGGCACGCCTCGGCGCCGCGCTTGAGCACCACTTCCGGCGTGCCGATCTGTGCGTACGTGGCAAACACCTCAGCGCAATCGGCAAACCCGAACAATGCCTGTTCGTCATCCACGGTGAGTAACGCCAGATCCACATATGGCAAGACGCTGCGATATGCCGCGCGCGCCTCTTCCACCGACGCCCACAGGCGCGGGCGGTAGTTGTTGTCGAAAACGATGCGTGCGCCGCGCTGTCTGGCTTCAATCAGGGTCTTGATCAGTCGGGCGCGGCCTTGCATTCCGAGTACAGCGAGGGTGATCCCGCTGAAATACAGCACGTCGTAGTCCGGCAACGCCGCGAGGATCGGCTCGGCCGCAGGGGTGGTGAAGCAATCGCGTACCGCCGCTTCGTTGCGCCAGTACAGGAAACGCCGCTCGCCGTTGGCGTCGGTCTGGATGCAGTACAGACCGGGCAGCCGACCGGGCAGGCGCTGCACCAGATCGAGGCCGATGCCTTCGCTGCGCCAGATCTGGCACATGGCGTCGCTGAAACTGTCATCGCCCAACGCGGTGACGTAGTCGACTTGCGCCTTGTCGCCCAGCGCACGGGACAGGTACACCGCCGTGTTGAGGGTATCGCCACCGAAGCTTTGCTGCAGACTGCCGTCGGCTCGTTGTTGCAGTTCGATCATGCACTCGCCGATCAGGGCGATGCGCGGGGTGTTGCTGAGGATTTTCATCGGGTGGGATCTCGGGTGGTTCAGTGGAGGCTAAGCGGGCGTCTTCGCGAGCAGGCTCGCTCCCACAATGGAACGCATTGATCTTGTGGGAGCGAGCCTGCTCGCGAATAGCCGCCGCAACGCAATCTCAAGCCTTAGAAACAAGTCTCCATGGTCTCGATGACCGCCATCTGCTCATCCACCAGCAACCCAACACGCCATTTGTCAAACGTCAGGCATGGATGCGAAGTACCAAAGGAAATGATGTCGCCGACCCGCAGTTCTACACCCGGCGCCACGGTCATGAACGCATGCTGATCCATCACCGCCGTGACCTTGCACGCGCCGATATCATCCCCCGCCGCCGGCACCACGCCGGCCTTGTAGCGCAACAACGGCACCGGCAAACCGGCATCGAAGGCGACATCGCGCTTGCCCAGGGCGATCACCGCAAAACCCGGTTCCGGCAGCGACTGCACATGAGCCCAGACTTCCAGCGCCGGGCGCAGGCCTTCGTGCAGGTCGCTGCGACGGTCGAGCACGCAGCACTGCGCCTCTTTGTAGATGCCATGGTCGTGCGCTACGTAACTGCCCGGGCGCAACACGCTGAGGAAGCGGCCAGCGGCGTTTTGCGTTTCGAAGGATTCGGCAATCAGGTCATACCAGGCCGAACCCGACGCAGTGATGATCGGTTTGGCGATGGCAAAGGCGCCGCTGTCCTGCAACTGCACCGCCAGGCGCACCAGCGACGCGGCGAACTCGCGAATGCCACTGACCGCATGATCGCCATGAATCACGCCTTCGTAACCTTCGATGCCGGTCAGGGCCAGCGCCGGTTGCGCATCGATGGCCTTGGCCAGTTCGATGACTTCCTGCTCGCTGCGGCACCCGCAACGGCCGCCAATCACGCCGTATTCGATCATCACGTTGAGCTTCACTCCCCGCGAAGCGAAGTAAGCCCCAAGGTCGGCGACGTTGTCCGGGTGATCGACCATGCAATAGAAATCGAACGTCGGATCGGCGAGCAGATCGGCAATCAACGCCATGTTCGGCGTGCCGACCAGTTGATTGGCCATCAACACGCGACGCACGCCGTGGGCATAAGCCGCGCGGGCCTGGGTGGCGCTGGCGAGGGTGATGCCCCAGGCGCCGGCGTCAAGCTGTCGCTTGAACAGTGCCGGGCTCATGCTGGTTTTGCCGTGGGGCGCCAGTTCGGCGCCGCTGCCGCTGACAAATTTCTGCATCCAGCGAATATTGTGCTCCAGCGCCTCGCGGTGCAGCACCAGCGCCGGCAGGCTGACGTCGCGGGTCAATTGCGCACCGATGGCGGCGTCGCCTTTTTCTACGGCAGAGTTGATGGCAGTGGTCATGGTCCAATCCTCACAGGCGCGGCCGCAGGCAGCCGCGGTTATTCGTTGATCCGCCGGGCGAGGCTGTTGGCGCTCTCGATCAGCACCCGGCGATAGTCGTTGTAATTGTTTTTCGCATCGGCGCGTGGGGCGACGATGCACAACGTGCAAATGGCCACGCCTTGCGGGTCTTTGACCGGCGCGGCGAAGCAATGGGTGAAGGTGTCGGCGACGCTGTCGAAGGAGAAGAATCCATCGCTGCCGGCCTGACGAATCTCCGCCAGAAAACGGTCCAGTGGCAGGCGTTCGCCGTCGGGCAGGATGTAGTCGTCTTCGTCGATCAGGTCGATGATCTGTTGATCGCTCAAATGCGCGAGCAATAGACGCCCGGACGCTGTCCATGGGATCGGCGCGTTTTCGCCAATATCGGAGGAAATGCGGAAATGCCGCTCGCCCTCCTTCATCAATGCAACGGTGTATTTGCGCCCGTTGAGCAGACACATCTGCGCAGTTTCGCGGGTCTGGCTGACGATCTCCTGCAGGGCGTGATCGGCCTCGCGACTGAGGTCGAAATGCCGCAGATGCGCCTGACCAAGGAAGTACAACTGGCGGCCAAGGTAGACGTGGCCATCCTTGCCCACCGGCTCGAGAATTCGTCGCTCCAGCAGGGACGCGACCAGTTCGTAGACCGTCGATTTCGGACCGCCGATGCCATTGGCAATGTCGTTGGGGCGCAGGGGCTGGCCGATTTCCTTGAGAAAATCGAGGATATCGAACGCCCGGTCCAGACCGCGTGCCCGGCGCTTGATGGTGTCTTCGGTCATGTCAGTGGTTTCCATTCAAAGTCGCCGGGAGTTTACAGCCAATGATCGTTCCCATGCTCCGCGTGGGAATGCCTTACCGGACGCTCCGCGTCCACTTTTGGGACGCAGAGCGTCCCGGGCTGCATTCCCATGCAGAGCGTGGGAACGATCGGCGTGTATCAGGCCTTTTTCTTGTAGGCAATGCAGTCAATCTCAACCTTGCAATCAACCATCATGCTCGCCTGCACACAGGCGCGCGCCGGGGCGTGTTCGGGTTTGAAATACTCGGCGAAGACCTTGTTGAAACTGCTGAAATCACGTGGATCGTCCAGCCAGACGCCGGCGCGGACCACATCTTCAAGGCCATAACCAGCCTCTTCGAGAATGGCGATCAGGTTCTTCATGGTCTGGTGGGTCTGTTCGACAATGCCACCAACGATGATCTCGCCATCCACCGCCGGAACCTGGCCGGACACATGCAGCCAGCCATCCGCTTCAACTGCGCGGGCGAATGGACGAGGCTGGCCGCCGGCGGCGGTGCTGCCGGTGCCGTAACGCGTAATACTCATGGGTGTTTCTCCTGATTGCAAAAGTACAGATTCAAAACCGCGTGCTCTTGAGAAATTCCGCCAGACGCGGCGATTGCGGGCGTTCGAACAGTTCCTTGGGAGGTCCCTGCTCTTCGATCCGCCCTTGATTCATGAAAACGATCTTGTCCGAAACCTCGAAGGCGAAACGCATTTCGTGGGTCACCAGCAACATGGTCATGCCGTCCTCGGCCAACCCCTTGATCACGTTGAGCACCTCGCCAACCAGTTCCGGGTCGAGGGCCGAGGTGACCTCGTCAAAGAGCATCAGGCTCGGGTTCATCGCAATCGCTCGGGCAATCGCCACGCGCTGTTGCTGGCCGCCGGACAACTGACCGGGAAAGTGATTGCGCCGCTCCAGCAGGCCAACGCGCTCCAGCCATTTTTCCGCGAGCACTACGGCTTCGTCCTTGTGCATTTTCTTCACCTTGAGCAGGCCCAAGGTGACGTTCTGCAACGCGGTCAGGTGCGGGAAGAGGTTGAATTGCTGGAAGGCCATGCCGGTCATCGCACGATGCCGGGCAATGACCTTTTCCGGGTGACGCACGCGCTTACCGTTGACCTCGTCGTAGCCGATGGACTCGCCGTCGAGCAGGATCTGCCCGCCCTGGAATTCTTCGAGCATGTTCACGCAACGCAGCAGCGTGGTTTTGCCCGAACCGCTGGAGCCGATCAGCGTGACGACGTTGCCGCGCTGCATGCTCAGGTCGACACCCTTGAGCACTTGCACCGTGCCGTACTGTTTGTGCAGGCCGCGAATGTCCAGCAATGCCTGATCCTGTGAAGCAACTTGAGCTTGAGTCATGGCAGGGCCACCCGCTTTTCAATGTGCCGGCCGAGTAATTCGATGCCGTAGTTGATGACGAAGAACAGAAAACCGGCGAACAGGTAGAACTCCAGAGTCATGAAGTTCCGGGCGATGATCTGTTGCGTGCTGAGCAGCAATTCGGCGACGCCGATCACCGAGAGCAAGGTCGACGCCTTGACGATTTCGGTGGACGAGTTGACCCAGGTCGGCAAAATCTGCCGCAGCGCCTGAGGTAACAGTACGTAGCCGAGGGATTGGTAGAACGTCAGGCCGATGGCTTTGCCCGCCTCCATCTGCCCGCGCGGCAGGGCTTGCAGCGCACCACGAACGATTTCGGCGACGTGCGAGCCGCAAAACAGCGTCAGGCCCAGGGCTCCGGCCTGAAACGCACTGATCTGCCAACCGAGCGCCGGCGCCATATAAAAGCAGGCCAGCACCAATACAAACACCGGTGTGCCGCGAATCAGATCGACGTACAGCCGAAACGGCGCACGCATCCAGAATCTGCCGTAAGTCAGGACCAGGCCGGCAACCACGCCGAGCATGGTGCCCAACACAATGGCCAGCGCCGAGACCTGCACGCTGGTCAGAAAGCCCTGCCACAACGGCTCGCGCGCGACCCACAATTCATGCAACCAACTGGGAGATTCGTACATCGCAGCCTCCTATCGGCGGATCGCCAGACGCTGCTCGAGGTAACGCAGCAGCATGGCAATGAGGTAACAGGCCGCGACATACAACGCCGTGGTCACCAGCCAGGTTTCGATCACCCGGTAGCTCTCGACGTTGATCTTGCGCGCGTAATAGGTCAGCTCCGGCACCGCAATCGCAGCGGCAAGCGAGGTGTCCTTGAACAGCGAAATGAAGTTGTTCGACAGCGCCGGCAACACGTTGCGCAGCATCACGGGCACGGTGACGTAAGCCTTGACCTGCCATTCACCGAGACCGATTGCCAGCCCGGCTTCGCGCTGGCCTTTGGGAATGCTCAGCAAGCCGCCACGGAAGACTTCGGTCAGGTACGCGCCGGCATACAGCGACAGCGTAATGATGAACGAAGGAATCTTGTCCAGACGAATGCCAAGGCTGGGCAGTGCAAAGTAGATCAACAGAATCAACACCAGGATCGGCGTGTTACGCACTACCGTGACGTACACCGAGGCCAGCACCCGCAACGCGCGATGCTTCGACAGCAAGGCGAATGCCATCAGCAGGCCGATCACGCAGCCGATGGCGATCGAAACCAGCGCCAGCTGCAAGCCCAGACCGAGCCCCGCCAGCAAGGTGTCGAAATCGCGCCACACGGCGGCAAAGTTCAACTGATAGTTCATGGTCAGCAGTACCTTGAGCGGGGCGACGGTCATCGCCCCACTCTCACGGGATCATTTGAATTCGACTGGGAAACCGATGGCTGGAGATGGCAGATCAACACCGAACCATTGTTTGAACGAAGCGGCGTAGGTCGGGAACTCAACTCCGGTCATGGCTTCATGCAGCGCGGTGTTGACGAAGTTCAGCCAGTCCTGATCGCCACGTTTGACGGCGCAAGCGTAAGTCTGCGGGCTCCAGGCGTAGCTCGGGCTGCGGTAGCGGCCAGGGTTCTGCACCATCAGGTATTTGACCGACGACTGATCGGTGGCGGCGGCATCGGCGCGACCGGAGTTCACAGCCTGGTACATCAGGTCAACGCTGTCGTACTGATCGACCTTGGCTTTGGGCAATGCCTGATGCACCAGTTCTTCGGCGTACACGTTCTGCAGCACCGCAACGGTGACGTCATCGCCCGCCGCCTGCAGGTCTTCGATTTCCTTGTACTTGCTGTTGTTCGGCAACAGCAGGCCAACACCTTCGCGGTAGTACGGCAGGGTGAACGCGACTTGCTGTGCGCGGCTGGCGGTAACGGTGATGAACTGACAGCTCATGTCGACCTTGTCGGTGAGCAGATTGGGAATCCGCGCGTCGGACGACTGCACCACGAACTCGACTTTGCTCGGGTCGTTGAACAGCCCTTTGGCCACGATCCTGGCGATGTCGATATCAAAACCCTGCAACTTGCCGTCCGCGCCCTGAAAGTGCCACGGCGCATTGGTGCTGCCGGTGCCCACGATCAACTTGCCACGGGCGAGAACACTGTCGAGCTTGCTGTCGGCAGCCTGGGCCAGGCCCATGACCGAGGAAGAAGCTGCAAGAACAAAAACACACGCTTTGAACAACGAAGGACGGCGATGCATGGCAAGCACTCCAGAATTGTGTTTATTCCGCTATACCGGAACACGGTTTGTTACTACGGAATAGACAGCAGAAAGTGTGCCACAGGAATCAGGAGAAATCTGTAGTCGTACTGAATGCTTTGTTAATCAAGGAGATATGGACTTGCGGACCAATTGATCGGTCCGACCCAATACGCAGAAAGGTCCCTGCGATCACTAGTGAAAGGGGTGATTCGTTCCCAACTTGGGTCAGATGGCGTCGTGATGGTGCGAATCAGGGTTACAGTTGAGCAAGACCCGGTATCAGCGCTTTAGCGCCTGCCTGTAGACATCACCACCCTGCCGTTTCCCGACGGCTATCACCGTCACGACAGCACTTCTCGTGTTGACGCACCCCACCTGTAATTTCTGACAGTAGACCGCGACACCTCTGCTCCTTTAACGTCAAGGAGCCTACCCGCTCGTTGAAAAGGACCCTTCGATGAACGCCACAAACACAACTTCCGCGCTGGACCCGGTTTACCGCAAAGCCCTGAAAACCTGGCGTCCGGTCATTCTCTATTTCGCCAATGAACACTGCCCCGCATGCGAATGGGCCGGGCCGGTCTTTCGGCAGATTGCCGAGCCTTACCGACTGCGCGCCAACATCTATATGCTCAACACCAGCCAATCGCCCAGGCACCCGAACGTCACGGGCACGCCAACAGTGTTGTTCTATAAAAACGGCAGGCTGCTGAAAAAGCTCAAAGGTATCGGCACCGAGGAAACCCTGGCGAGGGATATGGCCCGGCATGTCGGCAGGACAAAGGCTCCCGCAACGCCACGCAAACCTCACCATGATCTGGCATGGCTGAGGCGAACACTCAAGTCGTTGCGTACCGTCACTGGTTCGCGCCACCGGCTTCTGCGCTGAACCCGACCGGGATTGGACAACCCGCTGTCTGCCTGCTTTGCTGTTGAGCGAACACATTGCGCGCCGCCCGCCGGTTCGGGTGGTTGCCAGGATCGGCGCAGACAGCGGGATAAGCATGTTCGAAACCATTGAAGCGCAAGCGTTGAAGGAAACCGCGTCTAACGAGTTGAGGGAAGAGTTTCTCCAGCGCGAATTCGAACGGCTCAAACCGTTCAGCCTGTTGATCTATGTGGTCAGCATTTTCATGTGGCTGCTGTTTGATCTGATCGTCAGTTTTCTCGGCGGCCAAGGCTTCACGTGGCGCTCGATGGCGTTTCTCGCTGGTTTCGCGCTGTTGACGGTGGTGCTCGGTTTTACGCGCAGGGCTAGCCATTTCGATGTGCTCACCCTGTTGCTGGTCCTGGGATTGACCGTCGGTGTGCGAATGATCGTCGACGGCCTCGCGCCTGCTTCGCACAGCTTGTGGCTGGTCCTGGCAGCAGCGAGCATGTTGTACAGCGTGTCGGTACTGCCGCTGCGGCGCTGGGCGTTCTTTGCGGTACAAGTTGTGATCTGGGTGATCCTCAACCCGTTTCTCGCCACCACTACCGAGATCACTGAACTGCGCGGCGTCCTGACTGCCTGCTACAGCGTGTTTCTCTGCGCACTCACGGTGTACACCTTTTTGAAGTTTCGTGAGGCCAAGCTGAACAACTACCTGATGTCGCGGCTGCTGCTGGATCAGGCCTATAACGACCCGCTGACGCAGATTCCCAACCGACGCTCGTTCATGACCCACGCAGGGCAACGGCTGCTGGCAAGCCCGCGCGAGCGCGATCATTACCTGATGATGATCGACATCGACAACTTCAAGAAGGTCAACGACACCTACGGGCATGACATCGGTGATGAGGTGCTCATTCGCGTCGCTGCCGATATCAAGGCAGTGATGGTTGCGTTTGACTACGCGCGTATGGGCGGTGAGGAGTTCGCGATCTATCTGGCGGGAGTGCGGCGCGAAGATGTTGAAAGCCTTGCCACGCAACTGTGCCAGTCAGTGCGTGAACAGCCCACCCGGCACCCGGTCACCATCAGCATCGGCATTACCCGGGTGGCTGAGGGTGACTCATTGAATCAGGCGCTGATCAAGGCGGATGCGGCGTTGTACGAATCAAAGCATACGGGCAAGGACCGCTTTACGTTTCATCAGTAACAAGCGCAGCGACCGCTGCGCCATTCCGCGAATGCTCAAGCCACCTCACGCTCCAGCAACACCCGCGTCACCCGTCGCTCTTCAACCGCTTTGACGGTCAATTGCCAGCCCTCGTATTCCAGTCGATCGCCGGTCATCGGCAACCGATCCAGCAGACTCATGACCAACCCGGCCATGGTCTGATAATCCTCGGTCGGCTCGGCATCGAAGCCGGTACGCTGGCGAACGCGAGCCAAGGGCAGCGCGCCGCTGACCAGAAACCCGCCGCGCTCTTCGACCACATCAGGGCCTTCGATTTCACTGGCATCGGGCAACTCACCGGCGATCGATTCGAGGATGTCGGTCATGGTCAATACGCCGACGAAATCGCCAAACTCATTGACCACGAAGGCGATGTGCGTCGATGCCGCGCGCATCTGCTCCAGGGCATTGAGGATCGAATAACTGTCGAGCAGATTGACGGTCTTGCGTGCCAGATGCTCCAGGTTCGGCTCATTGCCGGCCAGATACTCCTTGAGCAATTCCTTCTTGTGTACGAAGCCAAGCGGCTCGTCCACCGCGCCATCGCGAATCAGCGGCAAGCGTGAATACGACGAATGCATCAACTTCGTGCGAATGGTTTCGGCGTCATCGGCAAGATCAATCAGGTCAACGTCGGCGCGCACCGTCATCAGGTTGCGAATCGGCCGCTCCGCCAGTTGCAGCACACCGCTGATCATCACCCGCTCACGACGGTCGAACAGCTCGGCCACCGGAGCTTCACCGTTGTCCAGCAGGTCGGAGATTTCCTCACCAACCTCCTCCGCCGCCAGCTTGCGGCCACCGAGCAGACGCATCACCGCATGGGCTGTGCGCTCGCGCATCGGGCGCACGCCCTGCATCGAACGTTTGCGCCGAGCCCGGGCGATCTGGTTGAAGACTTCGATGAGGATCGAGAAACCGATGGCGGCGTACAGGTAACCTTTCGGGATATGGAAGCCCAGACCTTCGGCGGTCAGGGCAAAACCGATCATCATCAGGAAGCCCAGACACAGCATGATCACGGTCGGATGTGCGTTGACGAAGCGGGTCAGCGGCTTGCTGGCAACGATCATCAGGCCGATGGAAATGATCACGGCGATCATCATCACCGCCAGTTCATCGACCATGCCCACGGCGGTAATCACCGCGTCGAGAGAGAACACCGCGTCGAGCACCACAATCTGCGCCACGATTGGCCAGAACAGCGCGTAGGTTGTGTTGGTCGAGCGCTCGCCGACATGTCCTTCGAGCCGCTCATGCAACTCCATCGTCGCCTTGAACAACAGGAACACGCCACCGAACAGCATGATCAGATCACGACCGGAGAAGCTCTTGCCGAACACCTCGAACAACGGCTGCGTGAGCGTAACCAGCCAGGAAATGCTCGCCAACAGGCCCAGGCGCATGATCAACGCCAGCGACAGGCCGATGATCCGCGCGCGATCGCGCTGATGCGGCGGCAGTTTGTCGGCAAGAATTGCGATGAACACCAGGTTGTCGATACCCAGTACCAGTTCCAGCACGATCAGAGTCAACAGGCCTAACCAGGCTGTGGGATCCGCTAACCATTCCATAAAACGTCTCGATCTCTCTTCAGTGAATTCAGGCGGCCGGACACGGCGAAGTGCAACGCGAAAGCTCAAGAGCCGCGTTATCAACCATAGTCGGGAGTCGGAAGACGGGATGCTGCGAAAGGATCAAGACCGCGCGAAGGCGTGCTGGAGAGTGCTGACTGGGAGGCTCCGAGAGGGTGTTCATGTAGATCCTGAATGAAAAATGGCCTTCGAGCGTACAGCGTCGACCGACCTGCTCCACAGCGGTAAATCATTTCAAAATCTGTATGAATGACCTTGATCGCAGACTTTCAGCGTTGCTGAAGAAGCCTTCGCGAGCAGGCTCGCTCCCACAGGGTGCGAGCGGTGCGGCGGATTTCAGCGCAAATCCAGCTCATCGATATGCTGATACTGCGCTTGCAGCGCGGTCGCCAGATCCTTCGCCCGGCCCAGTCGAATCGGCCCGCGCTCAATGTCGATCAGCAATCCCGGACACGCCAGCACTGGCAACGCCGACAGTTCTTTCACGCGACCATCGGTCACGATCAGGCAGCGTTGCTGTTCGGCAGAAAAGCGCTTGCGTCTAACCGTCAGCCATTGCTGCGCCTGCGCCAGTGCCGCGAGCAACGGCGTGCCGCCACCGGCGCCCAAACCGTCGAGCCAGACGCCCAGGCCGCTTGAGGCCTTCAAGCCTTGCACCTGCCATTTCGGCGCAGAACCACTGGCGGTCAGCAACGCCAGCCGCGCCCGCTGGCGATAAGCATCGTCGAACAGCTGCGCGAGCAGGCCCTTGGCATCGCTCAAGGCCTGATGGCGACGGGTCGAGGCCGACGCGTCGACGATCACCAGCCAGATTTCATGGGGCGCGCGGGTGCGCTGTTGAAACAGCAGATCGGCGCGGCGCTGGGGGCGGCCATTGAGCAGCGTGCCCGGCCAGTTCACCGATCCGCTGCCGGCCCCATGCCGCTGGCCCTGGCGGCCATTGTCGAGTTGTCCGGCACGGGGCTTGGCATTCGCCCCCGCGTCGGACCGGGGGCGAATGCCTAGGGCTTTTTTGCCAAGGGCGGCCAGCTCGGAACTTCGCGGCGGGCACCGGTGGCTTGCGCCGTCGCCGGCATCTCGCCCCACTGGCCCTGCCCTTCGCTGGACTTGCTGTCTGTGCCTGAAGGAGATTGCGCTTGTGATTGGGTGCTGGATGAAGGGTGTTCGCGACGGCGATGGCGCAGGGCAAATTCGGCCACCGCGTCGATGTCCTCTTCAGCAATCGCATCCGCCCCACGCCACGCGGCATGGGCGCGGGCCGCGCGCAACCAGACCAGATCGGCACGCAAGCCATCGACCCCAGCAGCGAAACAACGCTCGGTAATCAACGCCAATGCCGCGTCATCCAGTGGAATGGCTGCCAAGCGCTCGCGGGCGCTTTCACAGCGCGAACGCAGGATGTGTTGCTCGCTCGCCCACTGCGCGCAGAACCCTTGTGGATCGCTGTCGAAATCCAGCCGCCGGCGAATGATCTGTCCGCGTTCGGCGGGCGCGGTGTGGCCGCTGAGGGCAACGTTCAAGCCGAAGCGGTCAAGCAGTTGCGGCCGCAGCTCGCCCTCTTCCGGGTTCATGGTGCCGATCAGGACGAATTTGGCCGAATGCCGATGGGAAATGCCGTCGCGCTCGATCAGGTTGGTACCGCTGGCAGCGACATCGAGCAGCAGGTCGACCAAGTGATCGGGCAGCAGATTGACCTCATCGACATAGAGCACGCCACCGTCAGCCTTGGCCAGAACACCGGGCGAAAACTGCGCGCGACCGTCGCTCAGGGCAGCATCGAGATCGAGGGTGCCGACCAGCCGCTCTTCGGTAGCGCCCAACGGCAAAGTGACAAACTGGCCGCTGGCGAGCAGATCCGCCAGGCCCCTCGCCAGCGTCGACTTGGCCATGCCGCGCGGACCTTCGATGAGTACGCCGCCGATTTTCGGGTCGATGGCGGTCAGGCACAGGGCGAGCTTCAAGTCATCGGCGCCGACCACGGCGGAGAGTGGGAAATGCGGGGTGTCGGTCATTTGGGTTTTCCCTTTCGTGGTCTTTGGTGTGCTTGAGTTTTAGTGGCGTGTCAGTTGGGTGGCCCTCACCCTAACCCTCTCCCAGAGGGAGAGGGAACTGATCTGGGTGTTCTTGCAAGTTGCGCCGACCTGAATTATCGAGTTGAACTCAGGCCTCAAAACCAACACAAATCGGCCCCCTCTCCCTCCGGGAGAGGGCTGGGGTGAGGGTAGCTTTTTAGCGGCTACATATCTTCCTCGATATCCAACAGCAAATTCTCCAGCGCCTCTTTATAAGCCCCAGGCTCCTGCCACATCCCGCGCTGCTGCGCTTCGAGCATGCGTTCGGTCATGTCGCGCAACGCGTGCGGATTATGTTCACGAACAAAATCCCGGGTCGCCGGATCAAGCAAATATGCCTCCGCCAGCAACGCATATTGATGGTCATCGATCAGCTGCGTAGTCGCATCGAAGGCGAACAGATTATCAACCGTCGCTGCCAATTCGAACGCGCCTTTGTAGCCGTGACGCTTGATTCCGTCGATCCACTTCGGATTCGCCGCGCGCGAGCGCACCACGCGGTTCAACTCTTCCTTCAGGGTACGAATCTTCGGCAGATCCGGCTGGCTGTGATCGCCGTGATAACTGGCCGCCGCTTCGCCGCGCAGCGTCTCCACCGCGGCGAGCATGCCGCCCTGGAACTGGTAGTAATCGTTGGAATCGAGCAGGTCATGCTCGCGGTTGTCCTGGTTCTGCAGAACTGCCTGCACTTGGCTCAGACGCTGACTGAACTGCGCGCGGGCAGCCGTGCCCTCGTCGGCGCCGCCGTAAGCGTAGGCGCCCCAGTTCAGGTAAACCTCGGCGAGGTCTTCGCGGGTCTGCCACAAACGCCCGTCGATGGCGCCTTGCACCCCGGCGCCATACGCCCCCGGTTTCGCGCCGAAGATGCGCCACCCGGCCTGACGCCGCGCGGTATCTTCATCGACGCCCGACTGCAACAGCGCCTGGCGTTCGGCACGCACCTTGGCGGCCAATGGGTTCAAGTCGTCCGGCTCGTCCAGCGCGGCCACCGCTTGCACGGCGGCGTCGAACAGGCGGATGAGGTTGGCAAACGCATCACGGAAAAACCCCGAAACCCGCAATGTCACATCGACCCGAGGACGATCGAGCAGACTCAGCGGCAGAATCTCGAAATCATCCACACGCTGACTGCCCGTGGCCCAGACCGGACGCACGCCCATCAACGCCATGGCCTGAGCGATGTCGTCGCCGCCGGTGCGCATGGTTGCGGTGCCCCACACGGACAAGCCGAGTTGGCGCAAGTGATCGCCGTGGTCCTGCAGATGCCGTTCGAGAATCAGCGTTGCCGACTGGAATCCGATGCGCCACGCGGTGGTGGTCGGCAGATTGCGCACGTCCACCGAATAGAAATTACGACCGGTGGGCAACACGTCGAGGCGGCCACGGCTGGGCGCGCCGCTGGGGCCGGCGGGGACGAAACGACCGCTGAGGGCGTCAAGCAGACCGCGCATTTCGGCCGGGCCGCAAGCATCGAGGCGTGGGGCGACGACTTCGCGCAGATGCTCGAGTATCGAATCAACCTCCGCCCACCCCGGCCCTTGTGGGAGCGAGCCTGTTCGCGAAGGCGTCGGGTCAGATAATTGTTCTTTTACTGACACACCGCTTTCGCGAGCAGGCTCGCTTCCATAGGGGACATTGAGTGTTTGGGAGATCAGGTCTGCGGCAAACAATTCGAGGCGTTCGCGGGTGTCGCCGGCGGTGCGCCAGACTTCTTCGCTGATGGCCTGCAACTCGGGCGGACGCGGGCCGCTCCACGGATCGGCCAAGGCGCAATCCAGCGGATCAAAACCGAGATCAAACGCTTTAGCCAGTGCTCGCAGCAGACTCGACTGCGCGGCCTTGCCGTCACCGCGCGGGATGCGCAGCAACGCGAGCAAGGTGTCGATACGCAAGCGCCCGCTCGGCGATTCGCCAAAGATGTGCAACCCATCGCGAATCTGCGATTCCTTCAGGTCGCACAGATAAGTGTCCAGACGCGGCAACCAGATCGCCGCATCGGCATCGCTGTCCAGCGCTGCGTCCAGTTGCAGTTCGCGGTCGATCTGCGTGTCACGCACCAATTGCAGAATGTCGCGTTGCAACTCGCGGGCACGGCGCGGATCGAGCAGTTGCGCCTCGTAATATTCGTCGGCGAGCAGCTCCAGATTGCGCAGCGGCCCGTAGGTTTCGGCGCGGGTCAGCGGCGGCATCAGGTGGTCGATGATCACCGCCTGCGTGCGCCGTTTGGCCTGGGCGCCCTCGCCCGGATCGTTGACGATAAACGGATAGATATTTGGCAGCGGGCCGAGCAACGCATCCGGCCAGCAGTTTTCCGATAGCCCAACGCCTTTGCCCGGCAACCATTCGAGGTTGCCGTGCTTGCCGACGTGGATGACACCGTGAGCGCCGTAGGTGTTGCGCAACCAGAAATAGAACGCCAGATAGCCGTGCGGCGGAACCAGATCCGGGTCGTGGTACACCGCGCTCGGATCGACCTGATAACCCCGGGCCGGCTGGATGCCGACAAAGGTCAGACCGAAACGCAGACCGGCGATCATCAGTCGACCGTCGCGGCACATCGGATCGTTGTGTGGCGATCCCCAACGCTCGAGTACCGCGGCGCGATTCGCTTCCGGCAACGCATTGAACATTGCCAGGTAATCGTCCATCGCCAGGCTCTGCTGGCACGGGCGCAAGTCGAGACTGTCGAGGTCGTTGCTGACACCGCCGAGCAGTTGCTGGATCAGTTCGGTGCCGCTGTCGGGCAACTCGGCCGTGATCGGATAACCCTCCGCTCGCAATGCGCGGAGGATATTCAGCGCCGCCGCCGGCGTATCGAGGCCGACGCCATTGCCGATGCGGCCGTCGCGGGTCGGGTAGTTGGCGAGGATCAGCGCGATGCGTTTTTCGCCGTTCGGCACGTGTGCCAAAGCAACCCAACGCCGCGCCAGTTCGGCGACGAAATCCATGCGTTCGGGCTGGGCGCGGTAGCAGACCACATCGGACTGGCTGCGCTCGCTGCGCCAAGCCAGATCCTTGAAGCTGATCGGTCGGCTGATGATGCGTCCATCGAGTTCCGGCAAAGCAATGTGCATCGCCAAATCGCGCGGTCCGAGGCCCTGCTCGCTGTCGCGCCAGCCGGGCTCGTTGTCCTGGGCGCAGATCGCTTGAATCACCGGAATGTTGCGGCGAAACGGGCGCAGATGCGGTGCTTCGGGGCTCGATTGGGCAAAACCGGTGGTGTTGAGAATCACCCCCGCCTCGACTTCATCCAGCCAGTCCTCGACCACCGACAGACAACCGGGTTCTTTCAGACTGGCCACCGCGATCGGCAGCGGATTGAGTCCGGCTGCCTGCAAACGCTGACAGAACACATCGATGAACGCGGTGTTCGCCGCCTGCAAATGCGAGCGATAAAACAACAGCGCCGCCACCGGTTGACCGGGTAGCCATTCGGCTTGCCAGTCGCTCAGGGCAGCGCTGTTTTTCTGTGGGTGATAAATCGCCGTGCGCGGCAGGGTTTGCGGCTCGCTCCACGGGTAATCGCGGGCGAACCATTGGCTGCCCAGGCAACGGAAGAAATCCAGCGCATTGCCCATGCCGCCCTGACGCAGAAATTGCCAGAGTCGATCGCGTACTTCGGCGCTGACCGTGCTCAAGTCACTGAGCTCGGGGTCCGGGCGGTCATCGCCGGGCACCAGAATCAGTTGCACGCCGCGTTCGGACAACTCGACCAGCCGCTCGACACCGTAGCGCCAATAGGCAATGCCGCCATGCAGGGAGATCAGAATGACCTTGGCGTGGCGCAGCACTTCGTCGACATACAGATCGACCGAGGCATGATTCTGCACCTGCATCGGGTTGGCCAGACGCAGGCTCGGGTAGTCATCGGGCAATTGCTGCGCGGCCTCGGCGAGCAGCGCCAGGCTGGAATCGCCGCTGCACAGGATCACCAGCTCGGCGGGGGTTTGTCCGAGATCGGCAATGTTGTCGTCCGAGACGAATCCGCCGGGCTGGGTCCTGAGCAGGTGCATGGCTTAAACGCTGAGCGCAGCGCGCAATTGCGCTTCGAGTTGCGCGGCATCGAGTTCCTGACCGATCAGCACCAGACGCGTGACGCGCGCTTCTTCGGCGCCCCACTGACGGTCGAAATGCTTGTCGAAACGCGTGCCCACACCCTGGATCAACAGGCGCATCGGCTTGTTCGGAATCGCCGCGAAGCCTTTCACGCGCAGAATGCCGTGTTGCACCACGAGTTGCGTCAGCGCGTCGAGCAGCAGGCTTTCATCGGCTTGCGGCAGTTCGATTGAGATCGAATCGAACGCGTCGTGATCGTGATCGTCGTCATCACCGTCATGGTGGTGATCGTGGTGACTGTGGCGGCTGTCGATGTGCTCCTCGGAGCCGGCACCGAGGCCGATCAGCACGTCGAGCGGCAGGCGGCCATTGCTGGCTTCGATGATTTTTACCGCTGGCGGCAGCTCTTCGGCGACTTCAGCGCGGACCCGAGCCAGATCTTCCGCGCTGGTCTGGTCGGCCTTGTTGAGGATGACCAGGTCAGCACTGGCCAGTTGATCGGCGAACAATTCGTGCAGCGGCGACTCGTGATCAAGGTTCGGATCGAGTTTGCGCTGGGCATCGACCTGATCCGGGAACGCTGCGAAGGTGCCAGCAGCGACGGCGGGGCTGTCGACCACGGTGATCACCGCGTCAACGGTGCAGGCGCTACGGATTTCCGGCCACTGGAAGGCCTGCACCAGCGGTTTTGGCAGGGCCAGGCCCGAGGTTTCAATAAGGATGTGGTCGAGATCGCCGCGACGGGCAACCAGTTCGCGCATTACCGGGAAGAATTCTTCCTGCACCGTGCAGCACAGGCAGCCGTTGGCCAGCTCATATACGCGGCCGCTGGCCTCTTCTTCGGTGCAGCCGATGGTGCATTGCTTGAGGATCTCACCGTCGATGCCGAGCTCGCCAAACTCGTTGACGATCACCGCGATGCGCCGGCCCTGAGCGTTGTCGAGCATGTGCCGCAGCAGCGTGGTTTTGCCTGAACCGAGGAAACCGGTGACGATGGTGACGGGGAGTTTGGCCAGTGTTTTCATCGGTATGCCCTTTGGCAAGCGGCGGGCATACGGGACGAGAACCGGCAGCGCGCATGCACGCCGGAAGCATTCGCCACCGGATCACCCCGCCCGGTTGTAGTGAGAATCTGTGACGAGGCAGGTCTCCTGGCTGACGGCGTTCAGGCGCGAGACCTGGCGTCCATTGCGCCTTCCCGCTGGCTCATCGGTTGAGCTGGCAGTGGCGTGGCAACGAACATCACCGTTCACAGTTGCGGGGGCAGCCGCGGCTTTGACCGCGTTCCCTTCTTAGCTTCGGCGAGTGCCGAAGAACCTCGAAAGCGCAAGGCTACGCATGGGTCCGTCGTGGGTCAATGGTCGGTGAGTCTGAAACTGGGGGTATATCCGTTGCTGCGGTACGGCTTCCTATGGTTTCGCTCTTACAGCGAGTCCCTTTTTCAAACGCCGGAGTGCCGGCACAGCAAAAAGGAACCAAAAGGCTTTGCCCCGGCGTACGGCCCGCTCGCTGGGGCTCGGGGTACCTTCGTTACGGGACCGATCCGGGCGCAGCCTGCTGAAGGGGCAAAAGATCAAAGCCAAAGCAAAAGCCAGATCTAGAGCCCCTCACCCTAGCCCTCTCCCCGAGGGAGAGGGGACTGACCGAGGTGTTTAGGCGAAATACGCCGACTTGCGTTACCGAGTCGAATGCAGATTTTGAACACCACACAAATCGGCTCCCTCTCCCTCGGGAGAGGGCTGGGGTGAGGGGCAGCAACAACACAAATTAAAAGCCGAACACCCACGCTTTTCACCACTCAATAAGCCGAGTGTCAGCTCGCCTGCTCTTGATCTTGATCTTGATCTTGATCCACCGGCGACGGATATACACACAAAAACATCAGAAAAACACCCCCACCGCAGCACCGAAAACTCCCCGGAAATTGACTAAAAACCCAAACCCATGTTCTCCTGCCCACCTTGTTACGGGTGCCCTTCACAGGGTGAAACGGGAAACCGGTGAATCATGTGCTTTACTCAAAGCCATGTCAGTCCGGTGCTGCCCCCGCAACGGTAAGCGAGCGAAGCGTCAGATCCACTGTGCCCCGGCATGGGAAGGTGATGCTTGCAGGTCGGCCTCGTGCCAACCCCTCGCGAGCCCGGAGACCGGCCCGCAACACCCAGCGCGCGCAAGCGCCGCTGACCACAAACAAACCCGCGGTGGGCGGGCGCTGTTCGAAATCCCTGCGTGCCCGGCTCGCAGGGATTTTCATGCGCTCTGTTTACCCGCTGACATTTCAGAGGGAAGCGCTATGTCGATCATCAGCAATACCGTCAGCCACACTGACCACACCTCCAGCAGCACCACACTCGGCCAACGCGTGGCCGCCGCCCTCTTCGCCTCGATCCTCGGTGCCAGCCTGGTCTGGTTCGCCGGTTTCTCGCACATCGAAGCGGTGCACAACGCCGCCCACGATACCCGCCACAGCGCCGCGTTCCCGTGCCACTGAGGCTTGCCGAGATGATCAAGCGTATCGCGCAAACCGCAGGCTTCACCGGCTTGCTCGCCGCCCTGCTGCTGACCCTGCTGCAGAGTTTCTGGGTTTCGCCACTGATTCTGCAGGCCGAAACCTTCGAGAAATCCGAACCGGTCGCGCAAGTTCACGAACACGCCGCCGGCACCGCCGCCCACAGCCATGATGGCGAAGCCTGGGAGCCGGAAGACGGCTGGCAGCGCGTGGTCTCGACCACTGGCGGCAATCTGGTGGTGGCGGTGGGTTTCGCCCTGATGCTCGCCGGCCTGTACACCTTGCGCGCGCCAACCAAAACCTCGCAAGGGCTGCTCTGGGGTCTGGCCGGTTACGCGACGTTCGTTCTCGCGCCGACCTTGGGCCTGCCACCTGAATTGCCGGGCACTGCGGCTGCCGATCTGGCATCGCGGCAGATCTGGTGGATCGGCACTGCCGCTTCGACCGCCGTCGGCCTGGCACTGATCGCCTTCAGCCGCCACTGGCTGATGAAGCTTCTCGGTGTGGCGATTCTCGCCGTGCCGCATGTGATCGGCGCGCCGCAACCCCAGGTGCATTCGATGCTTGCCCCAGAGGCACTGGAAACCCAATTCAAAATCGCTTCGCAGCTGACCAACGTCGCGTTCTGGCTGGCCTTGGGCTTGATCAGTGCATGGTTGTTCCGCCGTAAAAGCGCAGGCCCATATCAGGCATGACCGATGACCGCGCAGCGCCGACCTTCGTGGTCGGCCTCGGCTGCCAGCGTGGCTGTCCCGCCAGTACGCTGCGTGCACTACTCGATCAAGCGTTGCAGGCGCACCGCATCGAGCTGCGAGCGGTCAAGGCTTTGGCGAGTATCGACCTCAAGCGCGACGAACCGGGGTTGCTGGAACTGGCCACACAATTGAACCTGCCGCTGCAGTATTTCAACAGTGCCGAGCTGGCGCCCTATCAACAGCGCCTCAGCCATCAATCGCAGATCGCCTTTGAACGCACCGGCTGCTACGGCGTGGCGGAAAGCGCCGCGCTGGCGCTGGCCGAGCAGTTGATTCAGGCGCCGGCAAAACTGCTGATCCACCGGCAGAAATATGCGCAGGCCACGCTGGCATTGGCCGGCGCTGCATAAAATCCCGATAATCCCCGCCATTGATCATGAGCACGTTTCATCTGCAGTGTGCCTGCGCCTCTTCACAAGGATTCAACGATGACTGTCTACTTCATCGGCGCCGGCCCCGGCGACCCGGAACTCATCACCGTCAAAGGCCAACGGCTGATTCGCAGCTGCCCGGTGATCATTTATGCCGGTTCGCTGGTACCCGCAGCGGTGCTGGAAGGTCATCAGGCCGAAACCGTGGTCAACAGCGCTGAACTGCATCTGGAACAGATCATCGACCTGATCAGGACGGCCCATGCCAAAGGCCAGGATGTTGCCCGCGTGCATTCGGGGGATCCAGGTCTGTACGGCGCGATTGGTGAGCAGATCCGCTACTTGCGTGAGCTGAGCATTCCTTTCGAGATCATTCCGGGCGTGACCGCGACGGCGGCATGCGCAGCGCTGCTGGGCGCCGAGCTCACTCTGCCGGACATCTCGCAAAGCGTGATCCTGACCCGTTACGCCGACAAGACCGCGATGCCCGTTGGCGAGGAGCTGGCCAGCCTGGCGCAGCATGGCGCGACCATGGCCATTCATTTGGGGGTCAATCATCTGGAAAAGATTTTGGTTGAATTGCTGCCGCATTACGGCGCGGACTGCCCGATTGCCGTGATTCACCGCGCGACATGGCCGGATCAGGACTGGGTCGTCGGTACACTGGCGGACATTGCCGCAAAGGTCGAGGCCAAAGGGTTTCGGCGTACGGCGCTGATTCTGGTCGGGCGGGTACTGGGCAGCGAGGTGTTCAGCGAGTCGTCGTTGTATCGCGCCGGGCATGCGCATTTGTACCGACCGTGAGTGGAACGCGGAGCGTCCCGGGCTGCATGCCCACGCGGAGCGTGGGCATGATCAAGCCACAGGCATAAAAAAACGGCGCTCACGGGGCGCCGTTTTTCATGTTCGCAGCGAACGCCTTAGTAGTAGGCGTTTTCTTTCTGCGTGTGATCGGTCACGTCGCGAACGCCCTTGAGCTCCGGGATGCGCTCGAGCAGAGTACGCTCGATGCCTTCCTTCAAGGTCACGTCAGCCTGGCCGCAGCCCTGGCAACCGCCACCGAACTGCAACACGGCAATGCCGTCCTCGACCACATCGATCAGGCTGACCTGACCGCCGTGGCTGGCCAGCCCCGGGTTGATCTCGGTTTGCAGGTAGTAGTTGATGCGCTCGTTGACCGGGCTGTCGGCATTGACCATCGGCACCTTGGCATTTGGCGCCTTGATGGTCAGCTGGCCGCCCATACGGTCGGTGGCATAGTCGACAACGGCGTCGTCAAGAAACGCTTCGCTGAAGGAATCGATGTAAGCGGTGAAGCTTTTCAGCCCCAGCGCAGTATCTTCAGGCTTCTCTTCGCCCGGCTTGCAGTAGGCAATGCAGGTTTCGGCGTACTGGGTGCCAGGCTGGGTGATGAAGACACGGATGCCGATGCCCGGGGTGTTCTGCTTGGAGAGCAGATCGGCCAGGTAATCATGGGCGGCGTCGGTAATGGTAATAGCGGTCATAAAAACTCCTCGCAGGCTTGGGCGCAGTTTACGCCAATCGGCGCGGCTGACAAAGTCCTAGTATTTTTGTCGGGAAAGAATCCCGGCATATGCCTGCGAATGCTCAAAGGTTCTCGTACCGGTTCATATCCAGCACACCCTCTTCCACCGGATCGGTTTCGTGGATGTACTGGCTCAGATCGTGAAAATACAGCCAGAACTGCGGATGACTGCGACGAATGCCCCAGCGTTCGACGATCTTGTCGAACCGATTGGCATCCCTGGCATTCTCCATGGCATCGACAAACGCTGGCACCTGCTCGGCCGGTACGTTGAACATGAAGTTCGGGTAACTGGTGAGCACGCCCGGATAGATCGTCAAGGTGTCGAGACCCGGTTGATAGCGCAGCGACTCACCGAGCAGAAACGCCACGTTGCTGTGCGCGCGGTTGCGCAGCACGCTGTAGACCTCGCGCTTGCCGCTGGCGGTTTCGACACGCAGCAAGGTGGCTTCGGGCATCTGGTCGATGACTTTCAGTCCCGCTGCCGGGCGCGAGGCCAGACGGCTCAACGCCTGCTCGGCATTCTGCAACGCCGGATCAATATTCGGTCGCGAGCAATAAGCGCCGTCGCAGCGATTGATCGGGTCCGGCCGCGCGTTCAGATCACCGTAGCGCGCCAGCAACTGCATGGCGAAATCGTGTTTCGGGTCTTTTTCGTCGAGCTTCAGCGCGGTCGGTTTGTCGTCATCGATGGCCTCGTAATCGAGCCACATCTTGAATTGGCCGCCGTCCTGGTACCAATCGTTGAGGTAATCCTCACGTGAGTCGGCGGGCATCAGGCGCAGGAAGTTCTGCTCGGCGCCGTTACGGATCAGGTCGAAATACAGACGGGTCTGCGCCTGATGGGAAACGTTGCCGAACACGTCGAAATTGACCGCGAGCTGGTAGTAGGTGCGTTCCAGAAGCGGATAGTCGAACAGCCACATGGTTTGCGGCACCTCACCGATCAGCCCCTTGGTCACCGAAGCGCTGTCGAAGTGGCGGAAAATGCTCAGCAAGGCGTTGTCGTTGCCGGCCCACAGCGTCGACCAGCTCGGCGCCGGCAGATCGGCGTAGCTGTCACGGCGCAGTGCCTCGTATTCGTTGCGCTTGTCGCGGTAGTTGCGCCACAGACTCAGCACGCTGCCGACATCGTCGTTCTGCCCCGGCATCGCCAGCAGCGGCGTGGCCTGGCCACGGTAGTTCGGGTCGGTGATGTAGAGATCATGTTCCGGCGCCTGGAACAGCGCCCAGAAGTTGTCGCGGATCACGTCGGTCGCGATCTGCCCACGGCACACCGGGCCGCGAATGAAGGTGCGGACGAAGTATTCAGCGTTATCGAGCATGAACTGATAGCGCGCCTGCGCCGGAATCGCCTCGAAGGTGGCAAACGGATTGGCGCGGCTTTGCGGGCCGTAACCCGGTAACGCGTTGACCTGCCAGTTGCCGCTGTAGAACAGGCTCTTGATCCGCGCCATTTTCGCCGCGCTCAGCGGATAAGTGATGTGCGTCTTGTGCACGATCACCCCCTGCACCGGCCACAAGCGGTAATACACCTGGGTGCCCGGGTCGTCGTTGGGGCGGCGCGTGGCGATCAGGTCGATCGGCTGGCCGCTCGGCGTGCGCGAACGCACCCACTGGAAATAATGCCCCGGCTCGCCGTCCTTGAAATAAATGTGCGCCAGATACCAGTGTTCGAACAACCAGCGCCCCACCAGACTCTGCCGCGCACCGGGGGCGTTGAGCAGGTTTTCCCACTGCAGGATCTGCATCGCCTCTTTGGCACTCGGTGCCAGGCTCTGTTCGTCGATCGGCGCGCCAGACGCCAGCCAGCGCTGCAGGGTCTGGTATTGCTGGTCGGTCAGGCCAGTGACCGCCAGCGGCATGCCCTCTTTCGGGTGCGCGCCGGCATATCCGTCGAACTCCGCAGGCATTGCGCATAGATTGTTGCGATTGAGCCCAAGAACAATCTCTTCCGGCAGTTTGGCGTTCGGCGTCAGCGGCGTCTTGTGGCCGAGTTCAAGCATGCGTGCCATCAGCGCAGCCTGACTGCCCTGGGCGTCGAGCACCGAATAGAAGTCTTTCTGCTGCCAGGCGCGCTTGCCGAAGGCGTCGTAAAACAGGCGCGTGGTCGGTGCTGCCTGAGTGCGTTCGCCGTCGTACACGGGCATCTTGCTCGCGCCACGAGCAGCGCCTTCGCCACTGCCCAGATTGAGCTGACAGGCCGAGTCATAGCAGGCATGGCAGGCTACGCACTTCTCGGTGAAGATCGGTTGGATATCGCGGGTGTAGGAGATGGAAGAAGAAATGGCAGGATCTTGCGCCGCAACGCTCCCGCTCAGGACCAGCAACCATAAACTGATGAAGCGGTGCGGCATGTTGCTGATCTCGATGATAAAAAAAGGCTGCGATTCTACCGTTATGACGCTCGTACCAACATGAGCGATATTCATGCAAAAGCTGCACATGCTCTAAAAGCGCACAGGTTTGCTATGATCCCGCTCCTTCGTAATGGTCTTTCCGAGTAGTCCACATGTCCGATCGCAGCGTCCGCCTTCAAGCTCTCAAGCAAGCCCTCAAAGAGCGCATCCTGATTCTCGACGGCGGGATGGGCACGATGATCCAGAGCTACAAGCTCGAAGAACAGGATTATCGCGGCAAGCGCTTCGCGGACTGGCCGAGTGACGTCAAGGGCAACAACGACCTGCTGGTGATCACCCGTCCGGACGTGATCGGCGGCATCGAAAAAGCCTATCTGGACGCCGGCGCCGACATTCTCGAAACCAACACTTTCAACGCCACGCGCATTTCCATGGCCGATTACGGCATGGAAGAGCTGGCGTACGAGTTAAACGTAGAGGGCGCACGTCTGGCGCGCAAGATTGCCGACGCCAAGACCGCCGAAAACCCGGCCAAGCCGCGCTTCGTTGCCGGCGTGCTCGGCCCGACCAGCCGCACCTGCTCGCTGTCGCCCGACGTCAACAACCCCGGCTACCGCAACGTGACCTTCGATGAGCTGGTGGAAAACTACACCGAAGCCACCAAAGGCCTGATCGAGGGCGGCGCCGACCTGATTCTGATCGAAACCATTTTCGACACCCTCAACGCCAAAGCCGCGATCTTCGCCGTGCAGGGCGTGTTCGAGGAGCTGCACATCGAACTGCCGATCATGATTTCCGGGACCATCACCGACGCCTCCGGTCGTACCCTGTCCGGCCAGACCACCGAGGCGTTCTGGAACTCCGTGGCCCACGCCAAGCCGATTTCCGTGGGCTTGAACTGCGCCCTCGGCGCCAGCGAACTGCGCCCGTACCTGGAAGAGCTGTCGAACAAGGCCAGCACCCACGTATCCGCGCACCCGAACGCCGGCCTGCCGAATGAATTCGGCGAGTACGACGAACTGCCGTCGCAAACCGCCAAAGTCATCGAAGAATTCGCCCAGAGCGGTTTTCTCAACATCGTCGGCGGTTGCTGCGGCACCACGCCGGGCCACATCGAAGCCATCGCCAAAGCCGTGGCCGGTTATGCGCCGCGGCAGATTCCAGACATCCCCAAGGCTTGCCGCCTGTCGGGTCTGGAGCCGTTCACCATCGATCGCAGCTCGCTGTTCGTCAACGTCGGCGAGCGCACCAACATCACCGGTTCGGCAAAGTTCGCCCGCCTGATCCGTGAAGACAACTACACCGAAGCCCTCGAAGTCGCTCTGCAGCAGGTCGAGGCCGGCGCGCAGATCATCGACATCAACATGGACGAGGGCATGCTCGATTCGAAGAAGGCCATGGTCACCTTCCTCAATCTGATCGCCGGCGAGCCGGATATCTCGCGCGTGCCGATCATGATCGACTCGTCGAAATGGGAAGTCATCGAAGCCGGCCTCAAATGCATCCAGGGCAAGGGCATCGTCAACTCGATCAGCATGAAAGAAGGCGTCGAGCAGTTCATCCATCACGCCAAGCTGTGCAAGCGCTACGGCGCTGCGGTGGTGGTGATGGCCTTCGACGAAGCCGGCCAGGCCGACACCGAAGCGCGCAAGAAGGAGATCTGCAAACGCTCCTACGACATTCTGGTCAATGAAGTCGGCTTCCCGCCGGAAGACATCATCTTCGACCCGAACATCTTCGCCGTCGCTACCGGCATCGAAGAGCACAACAACTACGCCGTCGACTTCATCAATGCCTGCGCCTACATCCGCGATGAGCTGCCGTACGCGCTGAGCTCCGGCGGCGTGTCCAACGTGTCGTTCTCGTTCCGTGGCAACAACCCGGTGCGTGAGGCGATTCACTCGGTGTTCCTGCTCTACGCGATCCGCGCCGGGCTGACCATGGGCATCGTCAATGCCGGCCAGCTGGAGATCTACGATCAGATCCCGGTGGAGCTGCGCGACGCTGTTGAAGACGTGATTCTCAACCGCACCCCGGATGGCACCGACGCCCTCCTCGCCATCGCCGACAAGTACAAGGGCGACGGTAGTGTCAAGGAAGCCGAGACCGAAGAGTGGCGTAACTGGGACGTCAACAAACGTCTGGAACACGCACTGGTCAAGGGCATCACCACGCACATCGTCGAGGACACCGAAGAATCCCGCCAGTCGTTTGCGCGGCCGATCGAAGTGATCGAAGGCCCGCTGATGTCCGGCATGAACATCGTCGGCGACCTGTTCGGCGCCGGCAAAATGTTCCTCCCGCAGGTGGTGAAATCCGCGCGCGTGATGAAGCAGGCCGTGGCGCACTTGATCCCGTTTATCGAACTGGAGAAAGGCGACAAGCCGGAAGCCAAGGGCAAGATCCTCATGGCTACGGTCAAGGGCGACGTGCACGACATCGGCAAGAACATCGTCGGCGTGGTGCTCGGTTGCAACGGCTATGACATTGTCGACTTAGGCGTGATGGTTCCGGCCGAAAAGATTCTGCAGGTCGCCAAGGAAGAAAAATGCGACATCATCGGCCTTTCCGGCCTGATCACGCCGTCGCTGGACGAGATGGTCCACGTTGCCCGTGAAATGCAGCGTCAGGATTTCCATCTGCCACTGATGATCGGTGGCGCGACCACGTCGAAAGCGCACACCGCGGTGAAGATCGAGCCGAAGTACAGCAACGATGCCGTGGTCTACGTGACCGACGCCTCGCGCGCCGTCGGCGTGGCGACACAGTTGTTGTCCAAGGAGCTCAAGGCCGGGTTCGTCGAGAAGACCCGCCTGGAATACATCGACGTGCGCGAGCGTACGTCCAATCGCAGCGCCCGTACCGAACGCCTGAGCTACGCCGCCGCGATCGCGAAGAAGCCGCAATTCGACTGGGCCAATTATCAGCCAGTCAAACCGACCTTCACCGGCAGCAAGGTGCTCGAAAATATCGATCTGAAAGTGCTGGCCGAATACATCGACTGGACACCGTTCTTCATTTCCTGGGATCTGGCCGGCAAGTTCCCGCGCATCCTCGAAGACGAAGTGGTCGGTGAAGCCGCCACTGCGCTGTACAAGGACGCGCAGGAAATGCTCGCCAAGCTCATCGACGAAAAACTGATCAGCGCCCGTGCGGTGTTCGGTTTCTGGCCGGCCAATCAGGTCAACGAAGACGACATCGAGCTGTACGACGACACCGGCAAGCCGCTGGCCAAGCTGCATCACTTGCGTCAGCAGATCATCAAGACCGACGGCAAGCCGAACTTCTGCCTCGCCGACTTCGTGGCGCCGAAGGACAGCGAAGTCACCGACTATGTCGGCGGCTTTATCACCACCGCTGGCATCGGCGCCGAAGAAGTGGCCAAGGCCTATCAGGACGCCGGCGACGACTATAACTCGATCATGGTCAAGGCCCTCGCCGACCGCTTGGCCGAAGCCTGCGCCGAATGGCTGCACCAGCAAGTGCGCAAAGAACACTGGGGTTATGCCAAGGATGAAACCCTGGACAACGATGCGCTGATCAAAGAGCAATACCGTGGCATCCGCCCTGCTCCCGGCTACCCGGCCTGCCCGGATCACACCGAGAAAGCCGCGCTGTTCACCCTGCTCGATCCAGAGGCTGCCGAAATGCGCGCCGGGCGCAGTGGCGTGTTCCTCACCGAACACTACGCAATGTTCCCCGCGGCAGCGGTCAGCGGCTGGTACTTCGCCCATCCGCAGGCGCAGTACTTTGCCGTGGGCAAGATCGACAAGGATCAAGTGCAGAGCTACACCGCGCGCAAAGGCCAGGACCTGAGCGTGACCGAGCGTTGGCTGGCGCCAAATCTGGGTTACGACAGCTGATCGGGCCGCGGACCTGGGAGCGCACCTCCCAGGTCTGCTCGATCAGTCAGTCACGGCGCCACGAAGGCCCGGGTTTCGGTGAAGACGGGGCCGATGGCGACGCTCCCGCATCCTGCGACGCCAGGCTCTCCAGCTCTGTGCGAGTCAAATCCTTGAGTTTCTCGATGCGCGCATCCGCCAGTTCGATTTCAAGCACCCTCATCGCGTCCAGATAATCGCTGTTTTCTCTGTCCGGGTAGGCATCCTCGACCGCTTCGTGCCGCCTGGTAGCGTCGCGTTCAAGTGCCTCGAACGCCTCGGCGTGGCGATCCTGCAGATAGCGGATCCAGTAGTCCCGCGCAATCAGATCCTCCAGAAACATGGGTGATGCCTCGTCCGCGAGAACCGAGGCACGCGCATTGAGCAATCGTCGCCCGCGAATCGGTGAGGCGTACAACATGTGTTCGGGTTGCGCCGGCAACTCCAGGTCGTCCGGCCAGCCGCGTGTCATGGCGATGCGGTATTGCAGGCGGACTTCCGCGCGATCCTTGTTCCTGGCGGCGGCTTCGGCCAGTCGATCCACCCTTTCCAGGCGAAACAGCCGTCGAGTCAGATCGAGCAGCGCTCTGCCGCGTTGCAGCTGACGATGCCGCGGAATGTCGCGCAGAGCGTTGTATTCATAGACGCGGGTCTCCAGTTCGCTGAACGACAGGATCCGGCCATCGGGGCACGTGCCGTGGGTTTCGGCGTTGAAAAACAACAGCTCGCGCAGTTCAGCGTTTTCCGTGGCAGCCTGGATCACTTGCCAGACCCGGTGGGTCAGATCGGCACCGGCAAACCTGAATTCCAGGGTGTCGGGCAAGGTCGAGAGCAAATGAAAGAACGCCTCATGGTTGGCCTGTCGAGCCAATTGCAGCCATAGTGCTTGCCGCGCTGCACGCGCATTTGCATGCGTATAGGTCATCCATATGTCCATCGCCGGCGCCGCCACGTCCTGCGCCGGATTGGCAATCACCTCCGCGGCCTCCACACCGGCATGCATATCCACGGGCCTGCTACTGCTACCGCCACCGCCTCCGCCACGCGGATCATCACCATCGTCGCTATCGGAGTCGGGGTCCGAACCCCGATCCGAATCCGATTCGGATCCGCTATCGCTTTCCGAGTCGCTCATACGCTCGGCGATCAGGCGCTGCAAGGACTCCGGCGTGTAGCCCAGCACGTCACTGCCGCCATGCGCGACGCTGTAGTCCCTGATCTGCTCCAATGCGTTAAGCGACAGCGAGTTCTCCGACAGATCGGTGCCTGCCACGAGCGCCTCATGATTGCCGCCCAACAGCCGGTCCGGGAAAACCATGATGTTGTTGCCCGACAGGTCCAGCCTTTGCAGATGCGCCAGTTCAAGCACGCCTTCAGGCCAGAAATCCAGGCCGTTCTGGCCGAGGTTGAGGGTTTGCAGACTGCTGAAGGTTGCGGCGTTGAATTCTTCCAGCTGATTGTGACTGAGGTCGAGCCAGCGCAGCCGCGCCCCGCTCGCGTGCTGATACACCGATTGCGCCACGGCCAGGCGATTGCCGCTCAATTCCAGCCGTTCGAGCCGGCTCAGACTGCCGACAGCTTCCGGCAGGCGTGCCAGGCCCGTGCCATTGAGCATCAGCGTGGTCAACTCAGGAAACGCCGGGCAGAAGAGGTTGAAACTCTCGACGGAAAATTTGGCCCCGGTCAGGTCCAGCGTCCGCACATGGGAAAACACGTTCGACAGCGCAGGCAAATCACCCAAGCCGCCCGCTGACAGGCTCAGCGTGCGTCCGGCGGATTCGGTATGGCCGGTGAGCCCGT
This sequence comes from Pseudomonas sp. RG1, assembly GCF_025910115.1. Classification (NCBI taxonomy): domain Bacteria; kingdom Pseudomonadati; phylum Pseudomonadota; class Gammaproteobacteria; order Pseudomonadales; family Pseudomonadaceae; genus Pseudomonas; species Pseudomonas sp. RG1. The sequence continues at coordinate 370,764 of NZ_JAPCIK010000019.1, read as the reverse complement.
CCCGCCAGCAAGCGCGGATCCTGGAGGCATCAAAGAATCTTGTTGACGACGCCCCTTCACCAGCCCCTTGCGCCGGGTTGAAGATCCAGCCGTTCAACTCACGCGTCAACGCCTCGTTACTTGCTTGCCACTGATTCAGTCTGCCGACGATTTGCTCAGGGGACAGGCCTTCAGTGCGTAAACGCTCAACGCTGGCCTGGGCCTTTTCAAGCGACAGTGACGGAAAGATTTCCAGCACTGCGCGATGCATGTCGGTGCCTTGCTGAATGACCGAGACAGATGGCAGTGGCAAGAGATGAGCGGCGCGATTGAGTGCCGTGTCAGGCGTGGCACCGCTGGAACCGGCGGGTAACGATGGCGCTTGCGATTCGAACCGTTGCAGCGCCCCTTCGGGCAAACCCAAGGTCATTTCGATCCGTCGCTGCGCCGCCTTTAGGCTCGCTTCGCCGCCGACACTGAAGCGGTTGTTCAGCAGCCGGGTCTTGAGCAGCACAGCGTTGTCGGCAAGCACGTGATCGGGGAGCGAACCGATGGTGTTATGCCGCAAATCCATTGCTTGCAAATGCGTCAGGTTCTCCGCCCCCTTCGGCCACACATTGAGCCCGTTTGAGCTGAGGTTGAGCGTCCTGAGGCCGGTCAGGCGAGAAACGTCCAGTGTGTCCAGCCGATTGAGGCGGGCATTGAGATGTTCGAGATTGCTCAGCGCGTCGAATTGATCTTGCACCTCAGGGGTCACGGCGATTCGGTTGAAAGACAGGTCCAGCTGTGTGAGCCGGGGCAAATCGGCTGGCCGCACCGGCACTTCGGTCAATCCGCAGGCGGTGACCTCCAGGCTTGTGGCGCCACTGAACGCCTGGAGAAAGCCGCGGATCTGTTCGACCGGCACAGTCAAGCGGTCCAGCCGAACTCGCTGTACATGAGCAAACGTACCGGCCGGCAATTGCGGCAGCTCACTCACCGACTCCGCGCCCAGCGCCCAGGCGGTGTCAACCAGTTCAAACATGCTGGCGTCGTCCAGATCGCTGGCGGATATCCAGTCCTCAGCATTGAAGGGACGAACGTCATCGTTCAAGCGATAACGCCGGCGTATGGCCGCGCGCCAGTTTTTTTCCAGTGCACGAACCACCCGGGCATTGGGCGGCGCTTGCCAGCGCGCTGCCGGCGTCGCCGTACGCAACTCTGCGGATGCGCTGGCCTCGTAGAACTGGCGGAAAATTGCGCTGTGCTCCACGCGCAGAATCTCCACGGCTCCAAGTCGGGTCTCCGGTGTGTTCCACAGACTCATGATGCGCTGAGGTAACGGGTTGAGACGGCCAGCCTCACCCGTCAGAAACTGCAGTTCCCCGGCGCAGTAGCGGCGGACCATCAAGTCCAGATCAACCAGATGCCCCCATTCCCCCATGTAGTTTTTCACATAGTCGTAAGCCGGTTTGAACGCTCCGTGGGAGAACCTCGACCAGTCCAGGGACAAACCGGCCCAGAGTCTCTCGTGCCCGACATAAAGGGTCTGTGGAAGGGATGCGATGGCGGTCTGCGTCAGATCCAGACGCTCCAGCTCAGGCAGTTGTTCCACATAAGCCGGCCACTGCGTCAGGCCCGGCGCTTCAATCTTGAGTTTCTTCAGTCGTTCAAGGGGAGCCAGGTCCAGCTCGGGCGGGCTGCCTGCGCCGCCGGGAAAATCGAGATGAAGCTCCTCAACCGCGGTCAGGCTACGCAATCTTGTCGACAAATCGGCAGCCATCACCCGCGCTGGCGTTCGGAACTTGAGCTTTTTCAACGCGGACATGCGGGTCACGCTCAGGGGCAACGTCGTCAGTGACTGCTCGTGCTCCATGTAGGTGCCGAACAGACTGCCCCGCTCCCCCAGCGACAACTTTTCGATATTGGCAAATCGCGTCAGGAAGGCATCGGCATTGGCGTCGGTCAAACCTCCGCCGCCAATCGACAGTTCACGCACGTGAGCAAAGTCGACGGTCATCTCTGGCAGAGGATCGTAGGTGAGAATCGACAGTTGATCCGCACCCGCGACCCCAGTGGACAAAGCGTTGCGCCAGCAGGTTTTCAGCGCTTGCGCGGTGCGAAACTTGTAATTTGCTCCGGAGCGTTCCCAGGGCGCCGCCGTCGCTGTCCCCGCCCATTCATCCAGCGTCGCATTGAGCTGTTCCCACTCACGCCGACGTGATTGCAACAGCTCGAAAATGGCCCGGTCGTTTTTTCCTGCCCGATACTGGTCAAGGAGGAAGCCACGAGCCTGTTCGTCGCTCAATTGCGGGTAGATATCCTGGATGTGAGCCAGCAGGTTCGGTGCCAATCCCGCGCCGCGTCCACTGGCGGGATAACCGATCAAGGTAGCGTTCACCCGCACCGGGGGCTTTATCCACTTGACCTGAGGTGCCAGCAACGCGGGTGCATCGGCCTGGTGCTGGTCGGCGTGATCGATGATCTTTGCTTGCAACTCTGCGGACTGCCCGACCTCAGGGACACCGAGGCCGCGGCGCGCATGATCAGGCAGGGCATGCATGATCGAGGAGTAAAAATTGTCGCCGTCGCGAGGCAGGCTGTTGAGTGCCTCACCGCGCTCGTTGTATGCCTGAAACTGAACGCCTGTTTTGATCAGGTATTTTTTCTCGCCGGCGGTTTCACTGCCGATGCTGTCGAGCAGCATGCCGGCGTCGTGGCCTTCGCGTACTTCAATGCGAAGGCTGTCGGGCCAACCCGCCAATTGCTCCAGCGTGTGCAACGCCAGGCGCCGGCTGTCCGCAGACGCGACGTTTTCGCTGCGCAGACCGGCATATGCCGCTACCTGTCGACTTTGCCGCGCGTACCAGCGGGCCTCCTCCAACAGGCGCAGCGGTACTCGTTGCCCTGAGCCTAGTCGCTGAAGATCATCGGGTCGACCATGTGCCAGCACCGTTCGCGCCGCCGGTTCACTGAGTCCCGGGCAGGCCTTCTGCAAGCGCGCAACCTGCGGATCGACGGGGTCGGTGCCCGAATGAATGCTGTCGTAGATCGCCGGCTGGCGGGTGTTGGCGTAGTCGGCGATCTGCTTGCCAAACTCTGCCGGTCGGCCATTGCGCACGCGTGCCCCTTGCTCGCCGAGGAGCCGAGTGATTTCTGACTCGTCCAGCCCTGCGAGAATACGTGCTGGCAGTTCACCGCTGAAGATATCGGCCCGCGATATCTGAATGGGTGGCTTGACGCCGACATCGCGAAACCGCCGCGCGGAGCCATACCTGACGAACTTGCCGGACAATTGCTCGCCGTCGAAGACTTCCAGCACCCGGTTCTCCGGCCAGCGCGGCATTTCGGTGATCAGCGGCAGCGCGTAGAGGTACAGTTCATCGATCGGTTTTGTACCGCGCAACTGCTCGACAACCAGTGCTGCGTTGCCATCTGCTTGCATCATGCGCATGGCCTGGGTCAGTTCCGGTGGTGGCAGCGAAGAATCAATGTGCATCTTGCGCAGCGCGGCTTCACTGACACCGCTGATATCGGCAGCCTTGATCAGCTGTGCATCGGAAAACGCTTCGGTTGCATGGCCGATGCGCCGCAACAGGGTCAGACGATCCCAATCCTGCGGACGCTCCAGGGTATGCCGCCAGGCACCGCTTCCATTGCTGTGGAGCACCGGCTGCCAGGCGTTGATGTCGGTCGGATGGCTGATCCGCCATTTGCCGATCGATTCATCGAAAAACTGCTCATAGACCTTGCCGCTCTGGCGAATATAGGTTTTACCCTCAAGCACGTGCTGGCCGGCACTGTTTGGCCCGGGACTGACAGGCAGTGCGACAGCCGACTCGTAAGCGCTCAGGTCGGGTTTCCACAGCCGGGTTTCGCCGTTGGGCAACTTCACCGGATGCAGACTTTCAATGACCGGCACGGCTTTGGCGCTTGAGATTTTCCTTACTGCGGCGCCCACACCGGCCATCAGCGCAATCTGCGCAAGGTTTTCCGCCACATCGATCAAATGATCCTTGGCCGCACGCCGATCGCCCTCGGCCCATTCGATTGCGCCCTCAAGCGTTTCATAGAGCAGTTGCCCGGCCATCACCACCATCATCACTTCGCCCAACACAGGCACGAACATCGAGACCATGTTCAGACCGAGCATGCCGAGTTGCATCAGATGCGCCAGTTTGGCGTCCCTTGCTCGCGCGTCTACCTCGGCAGTCGGTACCGCATGGCTTCGGGCATCATCGATCAGCTTGGTGCGGTTCTGGCTATAGAGGTATTGCCACAGGTCCTCGTTGGGAGCCCAAAGTCCCTGCCCCTTGCGTCCCAGGGTGGACGGTGCGATGTAAGGGTCCGCCACTGGCTCCCATTTGACCTGGCGTTCGGGCGGTACCTGCTGAATGCGGGTGAACGCCGAGCCGGCGGTGAAGCCTTGCAGCACCGACAGCCATGGCGAGCGCAGCAGATCCCAGCCATCGCCGGGTGAGTCAGCCGCCTTCTGCCTGAACTGGCTGAAATACTCGGGACGCTGGTCATAAGGCAGAAACTGGCTGAGAAAGCGCTGGTAGGCGGTGGGCTCCGCGCCCGTCTGTTGCGGAGCGTCGCGTGCAGTGAGCAAGCGTTTGAGCTCGTCGCGCATCTGCTGGAACGTGTAGCGCTTGAGCGGATGTTCAGGATCGTGCGGGATATAAAGAATCAGTTCGTCGGTGTAGCGGTATTTCTCGCAGATGACGAACGCGATGCAGCCGGTGAGTCTTTTTTTCATCAACCCCAGGTCCTTGAACCAGACCTGTTTTTTCCCCATCCAGGGATGCATCTCGCCGTCAATCACCGAGACGATCATCGCGTGATCCGCCGCCTCGATATCCTTTTGCAACAGCGCCTGCTCGGCCGCAGCGCGCAGCGTCGCCTTCTGCGCGGCAATGAAGCGTTCGGCAAGCACTGCCTCTGCCACCGTTTCCTCAGGATGAAAGAATCCTTGCAGGTAAGTCTGGTATTGCTGGCCGATATCCAGATCGCGGCAAAGGTGCAGAAACTGGGTGACCGAAATACCGATGCTCACATGGTCGAACGTCTGCGCCGTGGACCCTGCCACCACAAAACCTGAGCTCGAATGGTAGGTCCCTTCGCATTCGCCAGCTTCGAAGTTGTGCAGTGCGGCTTCCAGCAGCGTTAGCTTGAGCACCTCGAATGAGGCCAGTTCGATTTGCTGGATACCCATCTCCACCGGGCGGCGCAGACACAGCAGCGTTTTGTCGACATCGATATCCAGCGAATGTTTGTCTTTCAGCGCTTTGATGACTAATGGCCGGGCAAACGTCTCGACGTCCTGAAGTTTCGCCATGCGCTTGTCGAGACTGTTCTGGGCGATGACACTGGCCTTGAACGTATCGTCAACGATTTTGCGCTGGGCCGGCGTCGCATCCTGATACCAGGCTGGCAATGCTGTCGCAACCGCCTTGAAGGCTTCGCGCCGTTGCGGCGAAGCGTCGGTCAACCATTGCGGGATCGAAGCTTCGAGAAACTCGCCGTGCAGGCTTTGCGTGGCAACGAGCTTTACTGACCGACTGGCGTCTGCCGGCTGATCGGTCGACGCAGGCTGCGTCGACACGGGTTTTGGGGAAATAGCGATCATGGTCACTCCTTGTTGATGGAGCGCTCAGCAAACCATGTCGCGTTATCGCTTCTGCGTTATCCGGGTATTGCGCAACCAGCAGTGGTAAGCGGATGTGACTTGGCCTGCCTCGGACCGCCTCAGCAAGGTGCCCTCAGGAACCGGATGTTGGTGGCAGGCGGCGGGGTTGTTCGGATTCCGCAGCGAAGCTGTTCAGCTCGCTGATCACCCGGCGTGTCAGCTCGGCGCGTTTCTGTGTGCGCAGCACGTCCATGGCCTTGCCCAACCTGTTCAGCTCAAGGTCGTATTCCTCGGAACCCAGTTCATTGCGGGCGAGACGCTGATTGAGCTGGTCCCACAGTTGCTGGCGTCGCTCGTCAACCGCAACGTCCAGCGCGGCCATCTCTTGTGGGTGGAGATCTTGCAGGTAAGAGATCCAGTAGTCGCGCTCTGCCATGCTTACGGACAGCGCATCGGTGCCCTCTGCCTCAAGAATCGAGGCGCGGGTGTACTCCAGCAGTTCATCACTCAGCGGGACGTCATAAATCATCGACGCGGGCTGGCCCGGTAAATCGACACCGTCACCCCAGCCGCCCGTCAAACCGATGCGATATTTAAGGCGCACTTCCGCACGATCCATACCCAGACCGGCGGCTTCAGCCAGCGTCTCGACACGATCCAGGCGAAACAGTTGCCGCGACAGACGCAGCAGCGCCCGACCTCTGGACGCCATTCGATTCAACGGAATGTCACGCAATTGGTGATAGACCGCGACCCGCACTTCCAAATCACTGAATGTCAGAATCCGCCCGTCCGGGCAGGTGCCGTGGGTCTCGGCGCCCTGAAACAACAGTTGCCGCAGTTCGGTATTTTCCTCAGCGGCCTGCATGACACGCCAGACTCTTTGCGTCAGATCGCCTCGCACCAGCCTGTAGTCCTGCGTATCGAGCAACAAGCGCAGCAACTGGAAAAACCGCTCGTGATTCGGCTCTTGCGCCAATTGCGCCCAGAGCTCGGTTCTTGGCGCAACCCACTGCGGATCGCTGTCCACAAGCCACGGATCGCGTGAGCGTGGCGCGACATCGTTGGCTGGATCAAAAACTTTCTCGGCAGGAAATACCTGCGCATGGGGATCGTCGACAACGCCGCCAGCGTTATCGGTTGGAGCACCGTCTTCAGGAATCCCGAACAGATCACCGAACACCTGACGGTTGATCATCGTCTCAACCTGCGCGCGCGTCATACCCAGCACATGCGGTATGGCGCGCTCGCGGCTGTAACGCCTGAGGTCTTGCAATGCAGAAAGCGACAAATTGCGGTTTTCTGACAGATCCGAGCCTGCGATCAGACCCGAATGATCGCCATCGAAAAGCGCCGCGGGGATTTCCGCGATTGCGTTACCGCTGAGGTTCAGGGCCTGCAACCCGGGCGCCTGCAACACACCGTCAGGCCATTCGCTCAGTTGGTTGTAGCGCAGATCCAGAGACTCGATCACGCCATAATCGGGCGGATTGAAAACCCGAAGTTCGTTGTAACTCAAATCCAGCGTGCGCAGCCGCGCGTTGCCCAGCAAACGGTAAACACTCGTCGCACTGCGCAAGCTGCAATACTGCATGTCCAGGCGCGTGAGATGACGCATGTGCAGCACCGGCGCAGGCACCGCGCCCAATTCGTTACCACTCAGATACAAGGTCTCGAGGTCGGGAAAACCGTCGAGAAAACCCGCGCTCCCTTGCGCCGTGATCCCTGCACCGCTCAGATCGAGCGTCGTCACGCCCGGAAACTGCACCACAAGCGCCGGCAGTTCTCCGGTCTGCAATCCTGCCAATTCAAGCTCCAGACCGTCTCCGCCGGGGTGTCGGGTCAGGGTGTCGCGCCAGGTCTCGCTGATTCGCCGAGCCACCAACGCACGCACTTGCGCACTGACCAGGGCAGTGTTCGTTCGTACTTCCCTGGTATAGAGCCAATCGTTCAACTGACGGGTCAGCGCCTCGCAGCTCAGATGCCATTGGCTGATCTGCGCATCGATCTGAGCGTCATTCAAGGCCCGTGTTCGCAGCACCAGCAGACTACGTTGCGCCCGTTCGTGATTGAGGATCACCGCCAACCGCTGCAAATGCCCCGAAGCGCCTGAACTGACAGGCGCCGGCTGCGGGAGTGGCAGGAGCAGATCACTGAACGAACCGCCGGTTTCCAACGGCGGAAAATGCTCAGGCACCGGCTCTGCGGCGAAGCGTGACAACGTGCCCTGGCCCAACCCCCGCTGCTGCTCGATGCGCAGCAGCTCCGCGTGAAAAGCTGCCTCACCATCGGCACTGAAGGCGTTGCCCGACAGATTCGTCCTCATCAATGCGTCAGGATGCGCCAGCGCTTGCGGCGACAGGGACGCGATCCGGTTGTCTCGTAAATCGAGCCATGACAGCCGTGGCAGAGTTTCCGCCCCGGTGGGCCAGGCCAGCAAATCCGTCGATCTCAGATTCAAGGCCTCGAGCCCGCTCAAAGCCGTGGCATCGAGTCGCCCCAGCGGGTTATGACTCAGGTTCAGTCGTACCAGTTGGGGCAGCGCATTGAGTTGGCGCTGGACCATTGCCGTCACTGCGATTCTGTTACCGGACACGTCAAGCCGACGCAGCGCGGGCAATTCCTGGGCTGCAAAAGGGAGCTCGGTGAACGTACTTCCCCCCAGTTCAAGGGTTTCGATATGACTGAAGGCGCGAATAAAATCCCGCGCCTGGCCGGAGGGCACGTTCAGCCCTTCCAGACGCAGCGTGCGCACATGGGCGAAACTGCCGGCCGGCAACGAAGGAAGCTCGACACGGGTGGTGGCGCCGGGCAGCTCGACGAAGCTAAAGCGCTCAACGTCGGCAGACAGGCCATAGCGCTGACGAATCGCACCGTGCCAGCTGCTTTTCAACGTATGTAACAGGTCCGCGCTGGCCCCTGTCGACCAGCGCCGCGCGGGCGCTGCATAGCGTGATCCCTGGCGCGGGGATGGCGGATAAAACGCGGCGAAGATGGCCTCATGTTCGGCCCGAAGCTGCTCGATCGCCGCCACCCTTGCCGACGGTGTTGACCAGGCTGCATTGAATGCCTGCGGCAAAGGGTCGGCGCTATCCGGGGCGACGGCCATGCTATCGAGTTCGGCGCGGCAATAGTCACTGACCATCTGATGCACATCGAGCAAGTGGCCGCGCGGGCCGGAGTGGCGGCTGACAAACTCATAGGCCCGACGGAACGTCGCTGGGGTGACACGTGACCAATCCAGCGATAACCCGGCCCAGAGTCTGTCATGGCCGCTGTAGAGCGAGTCGGGCAAGGTTTCGATCAAGGTGTGCGTGAGGTCAAGGCGTCTGAGCTGCTGAAGTCGTTCAACGTATGCGGGCCACCGCCATAACGCGTGGGGCGCATCGATGCGTAATCTGCGCAGTCGTGTCAGCGATTGCAGGTCAAGACCATGCAAGGTGGTGGAATCGAATCCGTGATAGTCGATGCGCAGTTGCTCCAGCGAAGTCAGTCCACCCAGCCTTCGCGCAAAGCTTTCCGCGAGCAATGGCGCATCGGTAGAGAAACGCAGACGTCTCAGCCCGGGCAGCCGCTCAACCGCCTCTGGCAATGTGCTAAGCGGTCGGGTGACAGGTGTCTGGCCATAGCGCCTCAATTCACCGAGCCATAAATCGGTGACATTCGGGAACGCCGCCAGAAACCCGTCCGCATTGGCGTCGGTTATGCCGATGCCGGTGATGGCCAGTTCACGCACGTGGGGAAAGCCTGTACTCAGCTCGGGCAATGGCGTGTCGCAATGGATTGTCAGGCGGGCCGCCTCCGCCGCCTGCCCGTCCAGCGGACCATGACGCCATGTCTCTCGCAGTGTCTGTGCCAGTTGCGCCCTGTGCGTTGCAGTGCGGCTATCACTCGGCGCTGCCTGCCATCGCTCAAGTGCAACGTTCAACGCGTCCCAATCCTGGCGGCGAGATTCCAGTTCGAGCTGAATCAGCGTTTCACTCTGGCCGTGTTGCCGGGCGAGAAATGCCCGTGCCTGGCGCGACTCGGGGTATAGATGCGCAATGCGTGATTCGAGGGATGGATTGAGGCCTGTACCACGGCCACTGGCGTAATAACCCAGCAGTCGCGCGCCCACGCGTACCGGCGGTTTGAACCACTTTGCAGCTGGCGACAGCAATCGCGCAGCTTCGGCTCGATGACGGTGGGCCGATTCGATGATTTTCTGTTGCAGCTCACCATGGGCGTTGCCGACAGACAATCCGATTGATGAACGTGTGTCCTCAGGCAACGCGTGCATGAGCGAACTGTAAAAGCTGTCCTGGACCCTCAAGACTCTGTTCAATGCCTGGGCGTGGTCATTGAACGCTTGATAGAAAGGTCCGTTTTTCACCACATAGCGTCTAACCGGCGCCATCGGCTCGCCGATGCTGTCGAGCAAGGTGCCAGTCACGCTCCCCTCGCGAATTTCCAGACGTAGTGAGTGCGGCCAGCCAGACAATTGTTCAAGCGCGTGCAAAGCCAGTCGCCGACTGTCCGCCGACGCCAGGTTTTCGCTGTGCAAACCGGCAAATGCGCGGGCCTGGCGGCCATGGAGGACATGCCAGCGAGCCTCTTCCAGCATTCTCAAAGGGGAACGCCCGGTCGCATCCATTCGGGCCAGCTCGTGCGTCGAAGCATGCTCGATCACATCCTGAGCCGCCACGTCGCTGAGAGCGGGACATTCACGCTGCAACAGGCGCACGGGCGCACTCGGCGATTCGGTACCCCCCGATAAAGACTGTCAAAAATCGCCGGTTGACGCGTATAGGCGTACTCGGCGAGTTGTTTGCCGAACTCGTCGGGCCGTGCCGGGCGAAATTGGGCAGCCGTGCGTCCAAGCAGATAGTTGATTTCCTGCTCTTCCAACGCAGCCAGAATCCGCGCCGGCATTTCCCCGTTCAACACTTGCGAACGTGTCAGGCGGATAGCGGGCTTGAGGCCGAAACCGGGCAGCGTATTCTGCGCACCATAGCGGATGGTCGGCCCTGCTCCATGCGGATCAGCTGTCATCTCCAGAACCCGATCGGCAGGCCAACGGGGCATCTCGGTGACCAGCGGGACTGCATACAGGTAGTGCTCGTCGATGGGCCTGGCTCCGCGCAATTGCTCGACCATTTGCCTCGCCTGTGCATCGGCATCGAACAGGCGCATGGCGTCTCGCAGTTCAGGGGGCGGGGGCAACTGATTCAGATGCATCTTGCGCAGGGCGCCATCGCTGATACCGCTGATATCGGCCAGCGCCAGCAAGGTGTCATCGGAGTAACCATCGGTGAGGTGCCCGATGCGTCGCAGCAGGGTCAAGCGATCCCACGCCATGGGCTGTTCCAGGCTCAGGCGCCAGGCACCGTGGCCGTTATGGCTGAGCAACGGTTGGTAAGCCAGAGAATCGGTGGGATGTTTCAACCGCCAGTGCCCGCTGGAGCGGTCAAACGTCTGCTCATAGAGCCTGCCGCCCTGGCGCATCCAGGTTGTGCCGGCGACGCGGTACTGCCCCGCCGCGTCGGGCCGCGACAACTTGCCGGGGATGAGCGCTTGTTCATAGCCGCGCAAGGTCGGCCGCCACAGGCGCCTCTTGCCATCAGGCAGCGTCACCGGGTGCAGATCTTCGATCACCGGCTCCGGTTTAACGGCTGTCACCCGATTGAATGTTGCTCCTGCGGCGGCCATCGCACCGATCTGCGCAAGGTTTTCAGCAACGTCGACAAGATGCGCCCTGGCGGCGTGTTTATCCCCCTCGCTCCACTCGATCACGCCTTCGACAGTTTCGTAGAGCAACTGGGCCGTTATGACAACCAGCATGATTTCGCCCAGTACCGGAACGAACATGGACGCCATGTTCAGCGCCAGCAGACCAAATTGCAGCAGCCCGGACAGCTTGGCATCGCGCGCCTTGGCGTCGACGTCGGCGGTAGGTACCGCGTGACCACGAGCGTCGTTGATTAGCTTGTCACGATGTTTTTCGTACAAGTACGCCCAGAGGTCGCTATTCCCCGCCCACGGATATACCTGAAGGTGCGGCATCAACGAAACTGCCACGTAAGGATCGGTATCCGGGACCATTTTTTGATATTTCGGTGAAGTCTTCCAGATCTCTACAAAAATCAACGTTGTCTGCAGAATCTTGCGCCACGGTGACGACAGCCAATCCGATGCGCCGTCTGCAGACTTTACGAATTGGCTGAAGTAATACGCACGCTTCTCATATGGGAAGAACTGACTGAAGAATCGTTGATAGGACGTAGGGGCCGTGCTGTCCGCCTGTTGCGCATCGCGAGCACTCAGCAGGCGCTTGAAGGTGTCCTGCATTTGCGTGCCGGTATAGCGCTTGAGCGGGTGTTCCGGATCGTTGGGGACGTACAGAATTACCGCGTCGACCGGGCCATACTTTTGCGCGATCTTGAACACCACACATCCGACCAGCCGGTGCCGCATCAAGCCCAGGTCTTGAAACCACACCTGCTTGTCGCCGATTCGCGGGTGCCTTTCGCCGTTGATCACCGTGAGGATCATCGCGTGATCTTCAGGTTGAATATCCTTGGTCAACAGTGCGCGCTCGGCTGCCGCGCGCATGGCCGTTTTCTGGCTGGCGACGAAGTGCCGGCGCAACTTCGCTTCCGCGGCCGGATCGACCGGATGGAAAAACCTTGTCAGATAAGCCTGGTACCGGGCACCGATATCCAGTTCGCGGCACAGGTTCAGGTAGTTCCTGACCGACACATTCACCGGAACAGCCTTGAGGGCACCTTTTACGGCGGTCGCGGTTGCGAAGCCAGAGCTGCTGTGAAAGGCGCCATAAGCACACTCATCACTTTCGAAGTTGTGCAAAGCGGCCTGGAGCATCGGCAGCGTCAGTGCCTCGAATGAACCGATTTCCTCGCCGAGAATGCCAGCGAGTATCGGTCGCCTGAGACACAACAGCGTGTTATCCAGATCCACGGCGACCTGATAGCGGTGTTTCAGCGCCTGCGCCAGTAGCGGCCGGGCGAAGGTTTCGATGTCTTTGAAGGTGGACATGGAGCGGTCCAGCCTCGTCTGAGCAATAAAACTCATCCTGTAGCTGGTATTGACCACCTGACGCTGGGCCGGCGTCGCCTGCGTGTACCAGCGCGGGAACACTGTCTGCGCCTGCTTGAGCTCGGTTTTCCTGTGCACCGGCGCCTGAATCAGCCAATGCGGCATCACGGATTCGAGCCAGGGTGCGTGGATGCTCTCGGACGCCGCAGGTTTGAGGGGGCGCTCGGTTACGGTCGAAACGTCTGAATCGGTGGACATACATCGCTCCTGTAAATGGAGCGACAGCACATCACTGACGCCGCGCTGTCCGGCGGTACATGGCTATATCCCGTGCGCAAAAGTTGTAACGCGGCATCCGTGACCACAGCGATTGACTATGCTTCGGGGGACGATTTTTCGCAGAGGGATTTATGGACGATCCAGTCGACAACAAACCGCCGAGTTTCTGGCAGATGCTGCACAGCGTCATGGCAGCGGCGTTCGGCGTGCAAAGCGGCAAGAACCGGGAAAGGGACTTTACCCACGGCAAACCCAGCCACTTCTTGATTCTCGGCGTCTTGTTTACAGCCGTGTTTGGCCTGACGCTGTTTGCCATCGTCAAACTGGTGTTGTATCTGGCCGGGGTATGATGGCGCCAGGCCGGGCACCGACTCGAGCTATCCGGGCCCTGAAAGAAAGGCCCGGAACGCTGATTTACTGATGGCTGACCCAGAAGACCGCTGTTCCTACAACGAGAATGATCAGGAACAAAATGGCCCACGCATCGACGCTACTGTCGCTTTTCCTGGCTTTGGTCGGGTTGCTCATTGCATCGCCTCTTGTCGGTTTTATCGGTGATTGCACAAAGACTCGATCACAGTTAAGACGATGATTGTCCGCACGACAAATGTGGATTAGATGACCGGCATTCGCGTTAGGCGATTTGGTTCTTTACATATACTCAAACATCACTTTTGCGCATAACTGCAAACGGGTATATTGCCCCGGCTCCGTGACGGAGTGCGCGGCCGTGCGCGCAGAATTGCAGAGGCAACATCGGACTCCAGCAAGCGAAAACGCAGCGTTTTCCGAGTAGCCCAAGCCTGAGAACAGGACTTATATGTACGTATACGACGAGTACGATCAGCGGATCATCGAGGACCGCGTCAAGCAGTTCCGTGATCAGACCCGACGCTATCTGGCAGGTGAGCTGAGCGAAGAAGAATTCCGCCCCCTGCGCCTGCAAAATGGCCTGTACATCCAGCGTTTCGCGCCGATGTTGCGCGTGGCGGTGCCTTACGGCCAGCTCACTTCGCGCCAGGTGCGCATGATGGCCAAAATCGCCCGCGACTACGACAAGGGCTATGCCCACATCAGTACGCGGCAGAACGTGCAGTTCAACTGGCCTGCGGTGGAAGACATCCCGGACATCCTCGCTGAACTCGCGACCGTGCAGATGCACGCGATCCAGACCAGCGGCAACTGCCTGCGCAACGTCACCACCGACCAGTTTGCCGGCGTCGCCGCCGATGAAGTGATCGATCCACGGCCATGGTGCGAAATCGTCCGTCAGTGGACAACGTTCCACCCGGAATTCGCTTACCTGCCGCGCAAGTTCAAGATCGCCGTCAACGGCTCGACCAGCGACCGTGCTGCCATTGAAGTCCACGACATCGGCCTGGAACCTGTCTACAACGCTGCTGGCGAGCTGGGTTTCCGCGTGCTGGTTGGCGGCGGCCTCGGGCGTACGCCGGTGGTAGGCGCATTCATCAACGAATTCCTGCCATGGCAGGACCTGTTGAGCTACCTCGACGCCATCCTGCGTGTGTACAACCGCTACGGCCGTCGCGACAACAAATACAAGGCGCGGATCAAGATCCTCGTCAAGGCGCTCACGCCTGAAGTGTTCGCGCAGAAAGTCGATGCGGAAATGGAGCACCTGCGCGGTGGCCAGACCACGCTGACCGAAGCCGAACTGCATCGCGTCGCCAAGCATTTCGTCGACCCGGACTACAAAACCCTCGACAACCAGACTGCGCAACTGGCCGATCTGGACCAAGAACATCCGGGTTTCGCCCGCTGGCGCAGCCGCAACACCCTGGCGCACAAGAAGCCGGGCTATGTGGCTGTGACGCTGTCGTTGAAGCCGACCGGCGTTGCCCCTGGCGACATCACCGACAAGCAACTCGACGCCGTCGCCGATCTGGCCGAGCGCTACAGTTTCGGTCAACTGCGCACTTCCCACGAGCAGAACATCATTCTTGCCGATGTCGAGCAGAGCCAGTTGTTCACCCTGTGGGGCGAGTTGCGTGAAGGCGGTTTTGCCACGCCGAACATCGGTCTGCTGACCGACATCATCTGCTGCCCGGGCGGTGACTTCTGCTCGCTGGCCAACGCCAAGTCGATCCCGATTGCCGAATCGATCCAGCGTCGCTTCGATGATCTGGACTACCTGTTCGACATCGGCGAGCTGGACCTGAACATCTCCGGTTGCATGAACGCCTGCGGTCACCACCACGTTGGCCACATCGGCATTCTCGGCGTGGACAAGAAAGGCGAAGAATTCTATCAGGTCTCCCTCGGCGGCAGCGCCAGCCGTGATGCGAGCCTGGGCAAGATCCTCGGCCCGTCCTTCGCACAGGAAGCCATGCCTGACGTGATCTCGAAGCTGATCGACGTGTACGTTGAACAACGCACCGAAGACGAGCGCTTCATCGACACTTATCAGCGTATTGGCATCGACCTCTTCAAGGAACGCGTCTATGCAGCGAATCATTAAGAACAACGAAGTCGTCGACGAAACCTGGCACCTGTTGCCGAAGGATTTCAACATCGATGAAATCAGCAACTGCGACGACCTGATCGTGCCGCTGCAACTGTGGCGCGAACACAGCCGCATGCTCCTGGCCCGCGACGGTGGTCTGGGTGTGTGGCTGGATGCTGATGAAGAGGCCGAGGAAATCGGTGAGGACGTCGCCAAGTTTCAGGTGATCGCCTTGAACTTCCCGGCGTTTACCGACGGCCGTAACTACTCCAATGCCCGTCTGCTGCGTGACCGTTATGGTTTCAAAGGCGAGCTGCGTGCGATTGGCGATGTACTGCGGGACCAATTGTTCTACATGCATCGCTGCGGTTTCGACGCCTTTGCCATTCGCGCGGACAAAGACCCGTACGAAGCACTGGAAGGCCTCAAGGACTTCTCGGTGACTTACCAGGCTGCCGCTGACGAACCACTGCCGCTGTTCCGTCGCCGCTAAGCGTCGGACGTTTGTTGCAGACACAAAAACGCCGGTCATGTGACCGGCGTTTTTTTATGCCTGCGGTTTACCAGAAGCGTTGCTGGGTAAGACGGCTCCACCAGCTCAACAACACGCGGTCCACCGAACCGCTGGCGGCCATGCCGATGCGTTCCTGCAGGCTTTTGCGCTCGGCGTAGTGCAGATGATAGACCTCGGCCTGTTTGGCCTTCTGTGCCAGGTATTCATCGCTGGTCTTCAGTTCGTCCACCAGTTGGTTTTCCAGCGCAGCGATACCGAGCCACACCTCACCGGTAGCCACCTCATCGATCGCCAGTTGCGGGCGATAACGGGCGACGAAGTTTTTGAACAAGCGATGGGTAATGTCGAGGTCTTCCTGAAACTTCTCGCGACCCTTTTCGGTGTTTTCACCAAACACGGTCAGGGTGCGCTTGTACTCACCGGCGGTGAGCACTTCGAAATCGATATCGTGCTTCTTCAAAAGGCGATTGACGTTGGGCAATTGCGCGACCACGCCGATCGAACCGAGGATGGCGAACGGAGCGCTGATGATCTTGTCGCCGATGCACGCCATCATGTAACCGCCGCTGGCCGCGACCTTGTCGATGCACACGGTCAGTGGCACGCCCGCATCACGGATTCGAGCCAGCTGCGACGACGCCAGACCGTAGCTGTGCACCATGCCGCCGCCACTTTCCAGACGCAGAACCACTTCGTCTTTCGGCGTGGCCAGGGTCAGCAGCGCGGTGATCTCGTGGCGCAGGCTTTCCGTGGCGGAAGCCTTGATATCGCCGTCGAAGTCGAGCACGAACACCCGGGATTTGGTCTCAGGCTTGTTCTTCTGTTTCTTCGCGCTTTTTTCTGTTTTCGCTTCGCCCTTGCGCAATGCCTTGAGCTGATCCTTGTCGAGCAGGGTCTGCTCCAGGCGTTCACGCAGGCCCTTGTAGAAATCGTTGAGCTTGCTTACCTGCAACTGGCCCGCCGATTTGCGTCGGCCCTTGCTGCGCAATGCAGCAAAACTGGCAAGCACCACCAGAATGGCGATCACCAGCGTGACGGTCTTGGCCAGGAAGCTGGCGTATTCGGTGAAAAAATCCACAGAGACTCCTCAAAGCAATGCGTGACGGTGTATTACACGCGGAATGGCTCCAGCATACCCATGCGCCGGCTCATCGGCCAGCCGTGAAACCTCTGGCAACACGCCTGTAACGGGCATTTCAAACAAGCGTATGTTTTTTCATTGACAGCCTTACGCCATCCTCATAACCTCGCCTGACCTTCAACGTACCGGGACGACGCGGACGTGGGCAGCATCTACTTGATACGACATGGCCAGGCCTCCTTTGGTGCAGACGATTACGACGTCCTGTCGCCGACCGGTGTGCGTCAGGCAGAAATCCTCGGCCAGCACCTCGCCGACCTCGGTATCAGCTTCGATCGTTGCCTCGCCGGTGACCTGCGTCGTCAACAGCACACGGCCACCAGTGCACTGGAGCAATTCAGCGCCAGAGGCCTGCCGGTTCCAGTCCTCGAGACCGATTCCGCCTTCAACGAATTCGATGCCGATGCGGTGATCCGCGCTCTGCTCCCGGCCATGTTGCCGGAAGAGCCGGAAGCCCTCGACATCCTGCGCAACGCCGCGCAGAACCGCGGTGAATTCCAGCGCATCTTCGCCCTGATCGTCGAGCGCTGGCTTGCCGGTACCTACGACACACCCGGACTGGAAAGCTGGCTGGGTTTCGTCGAACGGGTTCAAGCCGGGCTGCACCGCATCCTCGACCTGGCGGAAAAAAACCAGAAAATCGCCGTGTTTACCTCCGGCGGTACCATCACTGCCCTGCTCCACCTGATTACGCAAATGCCTGCCAGACAGGCCTTTGAATTGAACTGGCAAATCGTCAACACCTCGCTCAACCAATTGAAGTTTCGTGGTCGCGAGGTGGCTCTGGCTTCCTTCAACAGTCACGCACACCTGCAACTGCTGAAGGCCCCGGAACTCATCACTTTTCGCTGAGTCCGGCTTACTGTGACCCTGGCTGTAACCACCCAGCTCCCATGACCAAGAAAGGATCGAACCATGACCTCCGTAGCTGATGCCGTAAAAGCAATGCAAGCCAAGTTCAACCCAGCCGCCGCTGCCGGTCTGGACCTGGTCTTCGGTTTCAACATCACCGACGAAGACAAGCAATACGCACTGATCGTCAAAGACGGCACCTGCGAAATTCAGGAAGGTGAAAACCCGGACGCCAACTGCACGCTGGTGCTGGACAGCCAGACCCTGAAAGACATCGTCAGCGGCGAAACCGACGGCATGCAGGCCTTCATGGGCGGCAAGCTGCGCGTTGAAGGCGACATGATGCTGTCGATGAAACTGTCCGAGCTGTTCCCTTCGTAAGAAGCAGCCTGGTTCAAACGAATCCCGTCCTTGTGACGGGATTTGTCGTTCATGCAGGAGATCAGCGCAGGGCTCGGCTTCGCGCTCCGCTCCCGGAGGTACGATCAACCCTCCTGCAACAACCGCGTATCCAGCCCAAACCGCTCTTGCGAAACCATCCTGAACTGCCCCTCCGCCAGATCGCAACTCACCAGCAAATTCCACGAGTGTCGGGTGGCCACCGAAGGCACCAGAACAAATGGATGTTCAGCCAACAGTGCATCGGCAAACTTTCGCTGGTTGGGTGAGGTTTTGATCGGGGTGAGCCAATGCGGATTAGGCACATCTTCCGGTTGCACGATTCTGACGCTGGCGTCGTGGGTGATTTCAAAACAGGTCAAGACATAGGGTTCCTGATCAAGCGCATCGAAGCTGCCATGGGCGGCCACCTCCAGTATCGCCGTGGAGGGGTCGACCGACGCATAAACGACTCTGCGGCCGGGCGTATTCCAGCGGCCGCCGTCCCGTTTCGATCCAAGGCCGCTGTCCCAGGTCTCGCTGTACACCTCGCGATCCAGCCGCCAGGCGTACCAGCGATCATCCCAGGGCAAGGGGTTCATTGATAAACCCCGTATTTGATCTGGTTCAGATACTCCTCCACCATCCTGAAGCCCAGCGCATGTCCAACCAGATCGAGCGGCACATAACCGTAGAAGTAAGTAGCGCGTTGCTCCAGCCATGATTCGGCCTTGGCCTGACGCCCGAATACTTCGATGGCCAGTTCCAGCGCAGCGGCATATTGGTAGGCGATGACGCTCTGCGGCGTGTCCAGGCGCACCGACGCGCCTTCCTTGAGCAGGCGTCGCACGGTTCTCACGGATTTACCGGTGATACGTTTGACCATCTCTCCCTGTTGGTACAGCTCGGAGGTTGCGATCATGTTCACTACATCAAGCAGCTCAAATCCTTCGCTTGTGCAGCGCAGGATGAGCATCGGATCGTCGCCGGTATCCTGCCCACGCAACAGCAACTCCAGAGGTTTGCCCTCGAGCTTCTTCAAGCCCGTGAGCCGGGGCACTTTGGCGCTCGGCATGGCAACGTCCTCCGAGGGACACCTGGCGCGATCGTCGCGCCAGTAATGGCGAGGCGAGTAAGCAGGCGTATGGCTTTCAATCAGTGGGATTCGCATAGTCCATCCTTTGTCCGGGTCCAGAGCGATCTGTGCGCTCGATGACTTCAATGTCAGGACTGATCCTATAGACCCGGCGTCCGACGACCAACCTGAAAAAGTCGTCAGAAATATCCCCAAATTTGATCAAAACGCTCCTGTTTCCGTAGGACTCAAACGCAATTTTCAGCGGTTCAATCCGTTGCTGCTTTCAGGTTGGGGAGAGAGCCTTTTGACTTACAATGCGCTCCACCTCCAGACACCGGCCCTGCCCCATGGACATCGACCTCGCTCGCACTTTCCTCGAAATCGTCCGTCACGGCAGTCTCGCCGCCGCTGCGCAGAAGCTGTTCGTCACGCAGACCGCCATCACCGCGCGGGTGCAGAAACTCGAAAGCCAGTTGGGCAGTACGCTGTTCGTGCGCAATCGCGCCGGGGCGAAGTTGACGGCCAATGGCGAAGCGTTCGTGATCTACGCCAATCAACTGGTGCAGACCTGGGAAGCCGCGCGCCGCGACTTGCCGCTGCCCGAGGGTTATCACAACGTTCTGCACATCGGTGGCGAGGTCAGCCTGTGCAACCCGTTGATGCTCAGTTGGGCGGCGGAACTTCGGGAGAAAATCCCCGGCCACGCACTGCGCATGGAAATCCGCGATGGCGAAAATCTGTTGCGTCAGCTCGAACTCGGTGTGCTCGATGCGGCGCTGGTTTATCAACCGGAATACTGGCCGGGTCTGCAGGTCGAGCAAGTGCTGGAGGAAAAACTGATTCTGGTGCGCGCCCCCGAGCGTCCTGAGCCTTACGTCTACATCGACTGGGGCCCGGATTTCCGCCGTCAGCACGACGCCGCCCTGCCGGAAAAAGCCAAAGCCGCGCTGAGCTTCAACCTTGGCCCGCTGGCCCTGCAATACATCCTCGAACATGGTGGCAGCGGCTATTTCCGCACTCGGGTTGTGCGCACTTACCTGGAGACCGGCGCCCTGGAAGCCGTCACCAAAGCGCCGGAATTCGGTTATCCGACCTATCTGGTGTATTCCCGTGATCGCGACTCGGCAGTGCTGCAGCAGGCCTTCGATCTGTTGCGCGAAGTGATCCGCACCGATGACGACTGGTCACAGCGCTGGAATCCGTTGAGCTGACGGACAGCCTCAGTCCAGAGCATGGCGCTTAAGGCCGCAAGGTTCGCGCTGCACAAGTCAGCGGATCGGCTAATCTGCCGGGTATAACAACAATACCCGCAGGTGAAACGCATTGAGGCAGACCACCGAGGCATTCCGCAGCCGCTACCGGGCGGCCATTCATCCTTTGTACAACCCATGGCTGCATGGCGCGTTCGTTTTGCTGTTCGGGATTTTCGCCGTCGCTGCGTTCTGGCGCACAGTGCATTCAGTGAGCTGGCTGGAATGGCTGACCGTGCCGCTGAGCCTGTTGTTGTTCAACTTCGGCGTGTACATGGTCCATCGTCATCTGGGCCATCACAAAAAAGCCTTCGCAAAGATGTTCTACGCACGGCATGCCGGCGATCATCACAGCTTCTTCACCCCCGGTCACATGACCTACGACAGCGCGCGGGACTGGCGGGTGATTCTGTTTCCAGCCTGGCTAATCGTCATTCATACGCTATTGATCACCCTGCCGCTGTGGTGGCTGCTCGCGCAGGTCAACGCCAATGTCGCCGGGCTGTTTGCCGGGTGCATGGTGCTCGGTTATCTACTCTATGAGGTGTTCCATGCCTGTGAACATCTGCCACCGCAAAATCCGTTGACCCGCTTGCCATGGATCCGCCAGATGCGCCGTCTGCACGAACTGCATCACCGCCGCGAGCGCATGCAGGAGCGCAATTTCAACATCGTTCTGCCCTTGATGGACTACCTGTTCGGCACGCTGTACCGCGAGCCGGAACCCGCCCCTTTGAGTGATTCGCAAATGCCCATGACGCGCATGCAGCACCAGATCGATATCGCCGGCGAGCCGGTCGCTGTGCTGGCCTATGCCGCCAGCGCCAGCTACTGGCCGGACTGGCATCCCTCCTCATTGAAGATTGACGGTCCGCACGGTCCACTGCATGCCGGTGCGCGTTTCGAAGAGGACATCCATGCCGGCGGACGTGCCGGTCACTTGCGCTGGGAAGTCACTGAATACCTGCCGGGCCGGCGCTGGTGCGCACGCGCGCAAAGTGATCAGGGTCTGTCCTTGCGTTTGACTTACGAGTCCTCGGCGGAGGCTGGCGGCACGCGTTTCGTGCGCACACTGGAATATCGCTTCGACGGCTTGCTCATGCGTCTGGCCAATCGCCTGTTGCTCAAGCGGCGTATCGAGCGCGAGTCTGCCGCGTCCATGCTTGCCCTGCGCGACACAACCGCACAGTACATCGGCGCGGCGAGGGCACGCGCGTGAAATTAGGTTATGTGCTGTGCCTGCTGATCGCTCTGGTCATCGCCTTCTTGTTGTTGCTGCCGACCAAGGTCCAACCGGTCGCCTGGACACCATCACCGGCGCCCTCCTTGAAAGATGGCATCTACGCGGACAACCAGCGCCTCAAAGCTGTGGCGAAGGTCGGGCCGAGCGACATCGAAGGGCCTGAGGCGCTGCTGCTGGAAGACGAATTTCTCATCACCGGATTGCATGACGGAAGGCTGATCCGCAGCAGCCTCGACGGCACGCAGCGCAAGGTCCTCGCCGACACCGGTGGCCGTCCATTGGGCCTGGCCCGTCATCCGAACGGCATGCTGGTGATCGCCGATGCGATCAAGGGTTTGCTGTCGCTGGATGCACAGGGCCGCGTGATCCCCTTGACCACCGAGGCCAACGGCGTGCCATTTGGATTTACCGATGATGTGGCGGTCGACAAGTCAGGCCACTACGCCTACTTCAGCGATGCCTCGAGCCGCTGGGGCTATGGCCATGACGGTGAGGCGATCATCGAGCACGGCGCCGACGGCCGTTTGCTGCGTTACGACTTTCAGAGCGGCAAGACCAGCGTCTTGCTCGACAAGTTGCAGTTCGCCAACGGCGTCACCCTTGGCCCCGACGAAGCCTATGTGCTGGTAAATGAAACCGGTGCTTATCGCATCAGCCGCTACTGGCTGAGCGGGCCGAAGGCCGGTACCCATGATGTGTTCATCGACAACTTGCCGGGGCTTCCGGACAACCTCTCGTTCAATGGCAGCAATCGCTTTTGGGTAGCGTTGTACGCGCCGCGCAACGCGTTACTCGATGGCACCGCGCAGCACCCGTTCGTACGCAAGATGATCGTGCGGGCGTTGACGGTTTTGCCCAAGCCTGTCGAAAAGCGTGGGTTTGTGCTGGGACTGGATCTGGACGGCAAGGTGATTGCCAATCTGCAGGACGCGAGCGAAGGCAATTATTCGCCGATTACCACGGTGCGCGAATATGGGCAGTGGTTGTATTTCGGCTCGTTGAAGGCGAGGCATATGGGGCGGATGGGGTTGGATGCGGCGCTGAAGTAAAACAGCAAAATTTTCACCTTATGGACCGACGCTATCGCTGGCAAGCCAGCTCCCACAGTGTCCGTGTGAACTCCAAATATGTGTTCACCAGATGAACCTGTGGGAGCTGGCTTGCCAGCGATAGCGGTCTGTCAGTTGCCGGACCGGTCGAACTTCTCCGGATCTTCATCCTCCGGCAGTTCTTTCACGGTTTTTTCCGGATGCGCTGTGGTATGCGCCGGGCTGTTGGGTTCAGGGCGGGTCGGAATCGGGTCGAAGCCGCCCTGCTCCTCACTGGGGAATTTCGGATCGTTCATGAGGCACCTCGCAACGAGTCGATGGTTTGCAGACTCTGCACATTGGAGGTGCCGCGGGGGTCGCCGTTCCCTTCGGATGGCGACCACGGGTCAGGTAATTACTGACCGGTCAGCGGCTGCCCGGCCAACCGGGCGACGATCTGCTCCTTGACGATCACGCGCTTCTCTTTGAGCTTCTTCAATTCGTCGTCACTGGGGGCGTCTGACTGGGCGTTCTCGGCCTCGACCACTTCAGCATCCACCTCGAAATACTTGTTGAGCAGCGAATCCAGCTTCGCATCCTCGGAGCGTTTTTGCTCGATCTCTTCCTTTTTGCAGCCCAGGTCCTGATACAGATCATGTGAAACCGGCATGAAACACCTCCATCAAATTGATCGACAACCAGCGCGACCGATGCGCTGACTCGTTATCAGCATGGCCTTGCGCAATGGCTTCTGTCGACACCCTGTCAGACCAGCGGTTGCCGTTCGTCGCCCTGTCGTAAATGCGATAAAACCTTTGGCTTGTGCCTTCGCTCCATTGGATAACGCTCACAAAAACCTGCGTGGAGACACCCAATGGACGGATTCAACCTGCGTCATCTCGCTCTGGCTGTTGCACTGTCTGCCGGCATGGGCAGCGCCTTTGCCGCGACCGACAATGACTTTGTCGATAACGCCGCCGCCGGTGGCATCGCTGAAATCGAAACCAGCCGCCTGGCTCTGGAAAAAAGCCAGTCAGCTGACATCAAAGCCTTTGCCAACCAGATGATCACCGATCACAGCAAAGCCAACGATGAACTGGCAGCAATTGCCAAGGCCAACGACATCGAAGTCCCGGACACCACCACCCTGGTCAAACAGGCCAAGGAAAAGATTCTCGACATGCGCGATGAATCCTTCGATGCGGCCTACGCCAACAACCAGGTCAAGGCTCACGAAGAAACCATCGAGCTGTTCAAGAAACAGGCAAACACCGTGACCGATGACAAGGCCAAAGGCGCCACTGAACTGAAAGCGTTCGCGCAGAAGATGCTGCCAGCGCTGGAAAAACACCTGGCCCACGCCAAAGAGCTGCAAGCCAAACATCCGAGCAAGTAACCGCCCGGCAATAAAAAGGCCGCATCCTTCGATGCGGCCTTTTTGCGTTTCAGCGATCAACCGCCATCGGTGTCGATATCGGCGTCGGTGCTCTCGCCGGGTTCAGGACGGTCCGGGTCAGGCTTGAAACCGGGGCTGAAGTCGTTGCTGTTGTCACTGTGATGCTGCTTCTGATCGACCTCGGCAGCCGCGCTGTCCGCCTGTCCTTGTTCAGCCGGCGCAGGGGTATTTTGTCCCGGTGTCTGCGGGTCGATGGCCGGGTCGTTGCGGTTAATTGACTCTGAGGACTGATTTTGCTGTTGCGGCGCTTGCTCGTTCATATCCACCTCATTCATAGTCCTGCCTCCTTCTTCCAGCACGACTGGAAAACGTCGGGCATGCAGATTCGAAGCCTGACGCCGCAGATTCGTTCAAAAGATCGCTGCCTGTTGCCACGCCGACTAGAGTTACCGGGGCCTTCGACGCGGCAGGCAGAAAAATTCGCCGCTGGGTGAACAACTATTTCAAGCGGCAAATGTCAGTCAATTCGCGCCGGTCATTTCGCTGAGCCGGCACCATTACGTAACGGAGCGACACGCACATGGCAGCACTGCAGAACAGCACAGTTGAAGCAATCAGGAACAACCAGGCTCAACTGCTGAGCGAATGGACCAAACGCCTCGAAGCCAGCGGCGCCACGCGCAATCTCAAAGAACACGACCTCGCGCAGCAAACCCGCGACTTCCTCAGCCTGCTGCTGGCCGGTCTGGAAAACGGCAACGGCAGCAAGATTGCCGCCGCAGGCTGGGAAGACACCCGTCAGTTCCTTGAAAAGCTGTCGCAGAGCCGCGCCCTGCTCGGCCAGGATTCCCAGCAAACCGCCAATTTCATCTTTGCCCTGAAGGGCCCGTTGTTCGCCCTGCTGCAAAACCATTATCAGGACCAGCCGGCACTGCTCGCCGAGCAACTGCTGGAAGTTTCCGAACTGCTTGATACGGTCGGCATGCACACTATCGGCACCTTCCAGAAATCCCGTGAAGCGGTGATCAAGCGTCAGCAGGAAGAGCTGCTGGAACTGTCGACGCCGGTGGTCAAGCTGTGGGATGGCGTTCTCGCCCTGCCAATGATTGGCACACTCGATTCGCAACGCACCCAGGTAGTCATGGAATCGCTGCTGCAACGCATCGTCGACACCGGTTCCGAGATCGCCATCATCGACATCACCGGCGTGCCGACCGTCGACACCCTGGTCGCCCAGCACCTGCTGAAAACCGTAACCGCGATTCGCCTGATGGGCGCTGATTGCATCATCAGTGGCGTGCGTCCGCAGATCGCCCAAACCATCGTTCACCTGGGTCTGGATCTGCAAGGCGTTGTGACCAAGGCCAACCTGGCCGACGCCTTGAAACTGGCCCTGACTCGCCTGGGCATCAGCCTCGGCAAAGCGGTCTGAGCCGATGGAACGTATTCCGATTCTTCAAATGGGCGATTTGCTGCTGGTGACCATTCAGGTCGACATGCACGACCAGCTCGCCATGACCCTGCAGGACGATCTGTCCGAGCGCATCAGCCGGACCTCGGCCCGTGGCGTGCTGATCGACATCTCGGCGCTGGACATGGTCGACTCGTTCATCGGACGCATGATCGGCACCATCTCGGGGTTGTCGAAAATCATGGACGCCGAAACCGTGCTGGTCGGCATGCAGCCGGCCGTGGCGATCACGCTCGTTGAGCTGGGCATGACCTTGCCGGGCGTCAGCACCGCCCTCAACGTCGAACGCGGAATGAAACTGCTGCAGGATCGAGTACGCCTGCAATGACCGTACGCAGCAGTGGTACTCAACCCATCCTGATCGAACAGGACGTGGTACTGGCCCGCCAGACCACGCGCAAGCTCGCCACCGAATGCGGCATGCGCCTGATCGACCTGACCAAACTGGTCACCGCCGTCAGCGAGCTGGCGCGTAACACCATGGTCTATGGCGGCGGCGGCGACATGGATTGGCAGATCCTCGAGGAAAACGGCCGGGTCGGTTTGCGCATCACGTTCCGCGACGAAGGCCCGGGCATCCCCGATATCAAACTGGCGATGACCGACGGCTGGACTTCCGGCAGCGGACTAGGCCTCGGCCTGACCGGCGCCAAACGACTGGTCAACGAATTCGAACTCGACACTGAGCCCGGCAAAGGCACGCGCATTACGATCACACGATGGACATGAATATCACCGGGTCGTTGACCCAGGTTCTGCCGATCGAGGACAGCAGCCAGATCGGCCACGCCCGACGCACCGCGCAGAAACTCGCCGAGCAGCATGGCTTCGACGAAAACGATGCCGGCCGCGTGGCACTGGTCGCGACGGAACTGGCAAGCAACGTGCTCAAGCATGCCCAGCGCGGCGAGTTTCATCTGCGTGTGCTGACTCGTCCGGATAACGGTTTCGGCATCGAAATGCAGACCGTGGATCGGGCCCAGGGCTTTGACCTGGATGCCTGTCTGGCGGATGGCTTTTCCACTGGCGGTACGCAGGGCATCGGTCTCGGCGCGGTATCGCGGCAGACTGATGTGTTTGATGTTTACGCCGATCACCGTGGCGCGGTGTTGCTGGCGCGGATTTTTCCGCGCAGCGACCGTCAAGCGGATATCCGCTTCGGCGTCAGCCAGCATTCGCTGCATGCCGATCCAGCCTGCGGCGATGTCTGGCATCTGGCATATGAAGGCTCGCGGATCAGCGCGCTGGTGGTCGATGGCCTCGGCCATGGCGAGGACGCCGAACGTGCCGGCCTGGCCGGGGCCCAGGCATTCGCCCGGGCACCGTTTGCCGATCCAGTGGTATTGATGGAAGACCTGCATCAGGAAATGCTCGGCACTCGCGGCGGCGCAGTCGCTTTCGCGCAGTTCGACAGCCAGCGCGATGGTCTGACCTTCGCCGGTGTCGGCAACATTGGCGCCAGTCTGCTCGAGGCTGGCAAATCCCGTGGCCTGGCCTCGCATCCCGGTATCGTTGGCGGCCAGTACCGTAAAGCCAAACCCTTTGACTATGCTCACGTGAACGGACATTTATTGATCATGTACAGCGACGGCTTACAGTCCCGTTGGAATCTCAAAGACTACCCCGGCCTGGTGCATCGCCATCCGTCCGTGATAGCCAGCGTCCTGCACCGCGACTTCTGTCGTGGTCGCGATGACGTGACGGTACTGGTCGTTGCTCTGGAGGCCGCCCATGGCTGAATCGACTACCTTGAGCCATGCCGAACAGGCGGCGCTCATCGCTCAGTTGCAGCGCGAAACCATTGCCCTGCGCGAAGAGCTCGATGAAACCAACCAGGGCGTGCTGGCGCTGTACGCCGAGCTCGACACTCAGGCTGAAGAACTGCGTCAGGCATCGGATCTCAAGAGCCGCTTCCTGTCATACATGAGCCACGAATTTCGTACGCCATTGGGCTCGATCCTGAGCATCAACAGTCTGCTCGCTGACGAACTGGACGGCCCGCTCAGCCCTGAACAGCACAAGCAGGTAGCCTTCGTCAGCACCGCTGCCCGCGAGCTCAGCGACATGGTTGATGACCTGCTCGATCTGGCGAAGATCGAAGCCGGGCGAATCAGCATCTCGCCGGCCTGGTTCGACATGTTCGACCTGTTTTCGGCCCTGCGCGGGATGTTCCGGCCAATCGTCGATGCTTCGGCGGTGGATCTGATCTTCGAAGAGCCGCTGGGCCTGCCGCGCCTGTATACCGATGACAAGAAGCTCGGGCAGATCCTGCGCAACTTCATTTCCAACTCGCTGAAATTCACCACCCGTGGCGAAGTGCGCGTGTCGGCGCGACTGGAAGGTGAAGACAAGGTGCGCTTTGCCGTCAGCGACACCGGCATCGGCATCGCGGCCGAGCTGCATGACACGCTGTTCGAAGACTTCTCCCAAGTCGATTCGCCATTGCAGAAACGTCTGCGCGGCACCGGTCTGGGTCTGTCACTGTGCAAGCGTTTCGCCGCCCTGCTCGGCGGTGAAGTCGGGGTAGACAGTACGCCGGGCGTGGGCTCGACGTTCTTTGTCATCATCCCGCTGGCAATCGCTCTGGAGAACGTCGATGAATCGTGACATCCGCCTGTTGATCGTCGATGACAACGTCGCCACCCGTTACGCCCTGCGTCGGCGCCTGGAGCGCCACGGCTACACAGTGCTCGAAGCCGGCACCGGCAGCGACGGCCTGGCCCTGATCGAGAGCGAAGCCCTCGATGCGTTGATCCTCGACGTCAACCTGCCGGACATGAGCGGTTTCGACATCGTCCGCCTGTTGCGCGCCGACCCGCGCACTGCGCTGCTGCCGGTGATTCATGTGTCAGCGGCGTCGATCCAGACCGGCGACATCATCACCGGCCTCAACGCGGGCGCCGATGCCTATCTGATTCACCCGGTCGACCCCGATGTGCTGCTGGCAACGCTGCGTACCCTGCTGCGGGTGCGCGATACGGAAAATGCTCTGCGCGAAAGCGAGGCGCGTTTCCGCGAGATCTTCGCCAACGTCTCGGCGCCGATCGCCGTGCTCGATGCCAATCTGAAAGTGCATGAGTGCAATCACGCATTCGCCCAATTGATCGTCGATAACCGCGATCCGCAGGCGCTGCGTGAATGCTTTGCCGAAGATCAATGCTCGATCCTCGATGAACTGCGTCTGCGTCTGGTCGACGGCGAGCGCTGGAAAGGCACGCTGAACATGCGCGTGCAGGGCGAGATTCGCGAGACGCAATGGCAGATTTCGCCGTATCGCACGCCAGAGCTGAGCCTGGTGTTCGTCGAGGACGTCACCGAACACCGCCACCGCGAGCGCTCGCATCTGGCGCGGCTGGATGACACCACCACGCAGCTGGCCAAGGAAGTCGCCGAGCGCGTGCACGCCGAAGCGCAATTGTTGCAAGTGCAGAAAATGGATGCGCTGGGCAAGCTCACCGGCGGTATCGCCCACGACTTCAACAACCTGCTCACCGGGATCATTACCAGTCTGGAACTGATCCAGAAACGCGTGGCCGATGAGCGTCTGGACAAGGTGCAGTTCTACACCGAAGCAGCGCTGAACTCAGCGATGAGCGCGGCCTCGCTGACCCATCGTCTGCTGGCATTTGCCCGTCAGCAGCCACTGGATACGCGCCCGGTGGACATCAACGAGCATGTCCGCTCGCTGGAAGAATTGCTGGTGCGCACCATCGGCGAGCGCATCACCCTCAAGCTGGAACTGACCAACAAACCGGCGATTGCGCTGGTCGACCCGGTGCAGCTGGAAAGCGCCGTGCTCAACCTGGTGATCAACGCCCGCGATGCCCTGCCCTCCGGCGGCAATATCTGGGTCAATACTTACGCCGCTTATTCCCACGGCGATCCGAATCTGGCCGATGGCGCGTACGTGGCATTGTCGGTACGCGACGACGGCACCGGCATCGAACACAACGTGATCGACAAGGTGTTCGAGCCGTTCTTCACTACCAAGCCGCTGGGCCAGGGCACCGGGCTCGGTCTGTCGACGATTTACGGCTTTGCCCGCCAATCCGGCGGTGACGCGCACATTCGCAGCGTTGCCCGCCGTGGCACCGAAGTGACGATCATGCTGCCCGGCACCAACGACCCGACCGGGGCCGACGCGCCTGTGCCCGTGCCTGATGCCAAAGGCAGTGGTGAGCATGTGCTGATCGTCGAGGACATGGCCACGGTGCGCTTGTTCGTTACCGAAGTGCTGGAAGACGCCGGCTATCGCTGCACGCAAGCGGCGGATATCGAATCGGCGCTGGAGCGCTTGCAGAACGACCCGTCCATCGACCTGCTGCTGACCGACGTCGGCTTGCCGCGCATGAGCGGCCGTGAACTGGCGGATGTTGCCCGTGGGTGGCACGAAGGGCTGCCGATCCTGTTCATGACCGGCTACGCCGAAACCGCCCTCAACCGCCAGGTCTTCCTCGGCACCGGCATGGACATGCTGGTCAAACCGTTCCAGATCAGCGAACTGCTCGACAAGGTCCGCCGCACGCTGGATGGCGCCTGAACTGACACACATCCCCGTGTAGGAGCGAGCCTGCGCGCGAAGGCGTCCGTTCAGTCAGCTCATCTGCGAATGACATTCCGCTTTCGCGAGCAGGCTCGCTCCCACAGAGGGCCTGCTGCGTTACCACTTTATTGGGTACAGCCTACAAAACTGTGGGAGCGAGCCTGCTCGCGAAGGCGTCCGTCCAGTCAGTTCATCTGCGACTGACATTCCGCTTTCGCGAGCAGGCTCGCTCCCACAGGGGGTCTGCTGCGTTACCACTTTATTGGGCACAGCCTGCAAAACTGTGGGAGCGAGCTTGCTCGCGAAGGCGTCCGTCCAGTCAATTCATCTGCGACTGACATTCCGCTTTCGCGAGCAGGCTCGCTCCCACAGGGATTCGTGTGTAACGACCTTTCTGGGTACACCATTCAAAAATGTGGGAGCGAGCCTGCTCGCGAAGGCGTCTGGCGGGGCGCCGCCATCATCGGCTTAATGCCCGAGCCAGGAACGGCGCAGTCTTGCTCTTCTTGCTCGCCGCGACTTTCTGCGGTGTGCCGGCGGCGACGATCCTGCCGCCCTGATCGCCGGCCCCGGGGCCGATGTCGATCACCCAGTCGCTCTGCGCGACGACGCGCATTTCGTGTTCGACCACAATCACCGTGTGCCCCGCCGTCACCAGCGTATCCAGCTGCTCGAGCAATCGATCGACATCTCGCGGATGCAATCCAGTAGTCGGTTCATCCAACACATACAAGGCCGCGCCACGCTGGCTGCGCTGCAATTCGGTTGCCAGTTTGATCCGCTGCGCCTCACCGCCGGAGAGCTCCGTGGCCGGTTGTCCCAGGCGCAGATAACCCAGGCCGATATCGCGCAGCACTTCCAGCGAACGACGAATCCCTGCCTGCTCGGCAAACACGGACACCGCCTCATCGACAGTCAGTTGCAGCACCTGAGCGATGCTCAAGCCTTGCCAGAGAATCGCCAGGGTCTGCGGGTTATAGCGCGCGCCATGACAGGTCGGGCACGGCGCATACACACTGGGCATGAACAGCAATTCAACACTGACAAAACCTTCGCCCTCACACGTATCGCAACGGCCCTTGGCGACGTTGAAAGAAAACTGCCCGGCGTCATAGCCCGCCGCTTGCGCTTCGGGAGTCGCGGCGAACAGCTTGCGCACGTTGTCGAACAGCCCGGTGTAGGTCGCCAGATTGGAGCGCGGCGTGCGTCCGATGGGTTTCTGATCAACCTGCACCAGGCGTTTGATCGACTCCAGGCCGGCGCTGATCTGCCCGGTGCTGGGCGGCGGCGTGTCATCTTCCAGGCTCGGTTCTTCTGACTCGGCCTCGGCCACTGGACGGCCCAACTGCGCGCCGACCAGTTCCAGCAAGGCCTGACTGACCAGACTCGATTTGCCAGAACCCGATACGCCGGTCACCGAGGTGAAACAGCCCAAGGGGAATTCGGCGCAGAGATTATTCAGGTTGTTGCGGGTGACGCCGTCGAGCTTCAGCCAGCCGCTCGGCTTGCGTGCGGCGCGCTTAGGGCGCTGGTTTTCCGCGAACAGATAGGCGCGGGTCTGCGAATCTGCAATATCAGCAAGTCCCGCAGGCGGACCGCTGTACAGCACGCGCCCGCCCTTTTCGCCCGCCGCCGGACCGACGTCAATCAGCCAGTCGGCCCGGCGCATGGTTTCGACATCGTGTTCGACCACAAACAGCGTGTTGCCGTCGGCCTTCAAGCGCTGCAACGCCTCGAACAGCGCCTCGCCATCCGCCGGATGCAGACCGGCAGACGGTTCGTCCAGCACATAAATCACCCCGAACAGCTGCGAACCCAATTGCGTGGCCAGGCGCAAACGCTGCAACTCGCCAGACGACAGCGTCGGTGTACTGCGTTCCAGCGCCAGATACCCCAGGCCGAGATCGGTCAGGGTGCTGACCCGCTCCAGCAAATCCTCAGCGATGCGCTGCGCCGCCAAGCGTTTCTCCAGCGACAGATTCGGCGTGTGGCGCACGTCCGGTGCGCTGGCATGACCACTCGCGCCATGGGCGACACGCTGCTGACGCGCCTCGCGGGTTTGCGCATGGCTGAGGATATCGCCGCTCTCCTCGGCCTGTTCCAGATAATTCGCCGCTGCCACCGGTCTCAGCACTTCGGCCACTTGCAGCAACGGCATCTGCGACAGCTCACCAATGTCGTAGCCGGCAAAGGTCACCGAAAGAGCCTCGCGCTTGAGCCGTTTGCCCTCGCACAACGGGCAGGGACTGCCGCGCATGAACTGTGAAACACGCTTCTTCATCAGCGCACTTTGCGAGTGAGTGAAGGTGTGCAGGATGTAGCGCCGCGCGCCGGTGAAGGTGCCCTGATAACTCGGTTCCATTTTGCGTTTGAGCGCGACGCGGGTTTCTTCCGGGGTCAGCCCGGCGTACACCGGCACCGTCGGCGTCTCTTCAGTGAAGAGAATCCAGTCGCGCTGCTTTTTCGGCAGTTTCTTCCACGGAATGTCGACATCGATGCCCATGGTCACCAGGATGTCGCGCAAGTTCTGCCCTTGCCAGGCCAAGGGCCAAGACGCCACGGCGCGCTGGCGGATGGTCAGGTTCGGGTCCGGCACCATCAGCGCTTCGGTCACTTCATAGACGCGACCAAGTCCATGACACTCCGCACAGGCGCCCTGCGGCGTGTTCGGTGAAAAGTCTTCGGCATACAACATCGGCTGCCCCGGCGGGTAACTGCCGGCGCGGGAATAGAGCATGCGGATCAGGCTCGACAACGTCGTCACGCTGCCCACCGACGAACGCGCGCTCGGCGTGCCGCGCTGCTGTTGCAAAGCGACGGCGGGCGGCAGTCCTTCGATGGAATCGACATCCGGCACGCCGACCTGATCGATCAGCCGCCGCGCGTACGGCGCCACCGATTCGAAATAACGCCGCTGGGCCTCCGCGTACAGCGTGGAAAACGCCAGCGACGACTTGCCCGAACCGGAGACGCCGGTGAACACCACCAGCGCATCGCGTGGAATATCGACATCAACGTTCTTCAGGTTATGTTCGCGGGCGCCGCGCACACGAACCATGCCGGCGGGTGCTTTGGAATTGCGCTTGGAAATCATCGGCCTGCCTTGATTGAAAAACTGGGCAGCGCTCGGCATCAGGTGCCGAGCACCTCGCAAATCATCTGCAGTAACGCTTGCGGGCTGTAGGGTTTGCCGAGCAGATGCGTATCGGGGCTGAGCTGGTGGTCGCGGGAAATGATGTCGCGGGTATGCCCGGAAGTGAACAGCACCGGCACTGGCGGCGTCTGCACCTTGGCCCAAGCAGCGAGATCGGAGCTCTTGATCAGGCCGGGCATGACCACGTCGGTAAAGATCAGATCGATCTCGATGCCTTCCAGCAACATCTGCATGGCCACGTCGCCATTGCACGCGGTCATCACCCGATAGCCTTCCTCGCGCAGCAACTCCACCGCCGAAGCGCGCACCGCGTCATTGTCTTCCACCACCAGAATGGTTTCGTGGCCGCCGCTCTTGCGTTCGCCAACACTGGCGGTCTCTTCGCGAACCGGGCGCAGACTGCGCGGGAAATACAACTGCACCCGCGTGCCTTCGCCGAGCTTGCTGTCGATCTCGACGTGACCGCCACTCTGTTTGACGAAGCCGAAGACCATGCTCAAACCGAGCCCGGTGCCCTGGCCGTCGGCCTTGGTGGTGAAGAACGGTTCGAAGACCTGTTCCAGCATCTGTGGAGCAATGCCCACGCCGGTGTCGGTGACCGCCACGCGCACATACTCACCGGCCGCTATGCCCTTGCCGGCGCAGTATTCGCTGTCCAGGCAGACATTGGCGGCACTGAGGCCGATGACGCCCTCGCCTTTCATCGCGTCGCGGGCGTTGATGGCCAGATTGAGAATCGCGTTTTCCAGTTGATTGCGGTCGACGTTGATATGCCACGGCTGCGGCGGCAGTTGCACGTCGATCTGAATGGTTTCGCCCAAGGCGCGTTGCAGCAACTCGCCAACGCCTTCGAAAATCTGTTCTGGGTTGCACACGGCCGGTGACAGCGGTTGCCGGCGGGCAAATGCGAGCAATTGCGAAGACAGTTTGGCCCCGCGCTCGACCGCCGCCAGCGAAGCCCCGACCCGGCGCTGCACGTTGGCATTGTTGGGCTCATGCCGAGCGAGCAGATGCAGGTTGCCGGCGATGACTTGCAGCAGATTGTTGAAGTCATGGGCAACGCCACCGGTCAGGCCGCCGATGGCTTCGAGTTTCTGCGACTGGCGAAGTTGTTCTTCAGCCGCCAGCCGCGCATTCACCTCGGCGGCCACGCGCTGTTCGAGGTTGCGGGTGAATTTGAGCAGCGACTCTTCAGCATTCTTGCGCTCATGAATATCGATCAGCACGCCGGGGAAGCGAAACGGCCTTCCGTCTTCATCGAACTCGCAGGCACCACTGGCCAACACCCACAGATACTGGCCGTCGGCCCGCTGCACGCGGTATTCAGCGTTGTACGGCTCGCCAGTGCGCACACAATGGGCGACCCGCTCCTGGACCCATGGGTGGTCGTCGGGATGAATGCGCGATTCGGCGATCTCTTGTTGCAGATCGCTCAAGTCCTGATCCGGCGGATAGGAAAAGGTGCGGGCGAAACGTTCGTCAGCGGAGAAGCGATTGTTCTTGATGTCCCAGACAAACGAGCCAAGCAGTGCGCCGGCATTTAGCGCCAGACGCACGCGCTCGTTGTCGGCGCGATAGGCATCTTCGGCCGCCTGACGCAGGCGCTCGGAATGCACCAGTTCGGTGGTTTCGACCACCATCGCCATGACGCCGCCGGGCACGCCTTCGTCGTTGGCCACCGGGCTGTAATACAAATCCATCCAGACGTCTTCGGGCACGCCGTCGCGCAGCAATACCAGCTCTTTGTTGCGATAGGACAAGGTGCCACCGGCCAGGCAGGTGTCAACGACGTGGCGGTTGAATTCGGCGACTTCCGGCCAGCCCAGCTCAACCGGGACGCCAAGCAGATAGGGGTGGCGGCCGCCGGCGAATTCGGAATAAGCGTCGTTGTAGATCATGTAGCCGGCGTGGCCCCACAGCATCACCATGGGCAACGGCGAAGCCAGCATCAGTTGCACGGTGTTGCACAGGCTGGCCGGCCATTCGGCGAGCGCGCCAAGTTCGGTGTGGCTCCAGTCGAACGCACGGATGCGCTCGGCCATTTCGCCTTTCCAGCCTTCACAGCCGTGGCTTTCGGATAAAAACTGCATCGCCTGACTCAGTGTCCTTTTTTGCGGTTTTCCGATCTATCGCAACGCTACAACGACGCGACGCCCGTGTGTTTCGAGGCTGTGAAAACGCATTGGTTTCATCGCAGGTATAGCCGATTTGCGACGCAGAGCCATTCAGACGCCAATCAAGTGCTTGAGTGGGTGATAGCCGGTTTTCATTTTCGCCGCGGCGTCGAGGATCGCCTTCTCGATTCCGTTGAGGTGCGTACAGGTCAGTTCGATCGCGGCGCTCTGATCGCCGGCTTCGATGTACTCAAGCAAACGCAGGTGTTCATCGTCGCGGCAGGCTTGATGACTGTCATCATCGAGCGCGGCGGCATACAGCGAGGCCCGCGAGATCAGCTTCTGGAACCAGTCGAGCAGGACCGGATTGTTCAGGCTGCGCGCCAGTTTGAGGTGGAACTCGCCGAGCAGATGGATCAGTCGTTCATGGTCGCCGGCAGCATGCGCGGCATCTTCCAGTAACAAGTGCTCACGCAGATCCTGCATGGCAACGCTGTCTTTGCGCCGGCACAGTTCGGTGACGATGCCGATCTCGATCAGCCGCCGGGTTTCGAACAACGAACGCAGCTCTGCGTCACTGGGCAGCGACACCGAAGCGCCTTTGTTGGGCTCGGTGGTGACCAAGCCATCGGCTTCCAACTGCTTGAGCGCAGCACGCACCGAGGTGCGGCTGACATTGAACAGCTCGGCCAGCGAGGCCTCACCCAGCTTCATGCCCGGGCGCAACGAACGCTTGCTGATCGCCGCATAAACCCCTTGGTAGACGCGATCGACCGTGGTTTCCAGCTTTTTTTCGCTCATTCGAACACTCCTTTGGCGTCGGGCAATTCATCCTGGCAGTGGCTGGCCATGGAGTTGATCGGGTTCCCGTACCAGTGTGAAGCGCAGAATATCTGCCTTCGGCCCAAAGGTGCAGCCTTTTGATTTATCTCGATTTTGAATAAACAGCCAAAACCTGTGGGAGCGAGCCTGCTCGCGAAGGCGGCGGTACATTCAACATCGTCATCGCCTGACACTGCGCTTTCGCGAGCGAGCTCGCTTCCACACTGATACGGGGCAGATCGACCATCTTCATCGCAACCAAAAATCCCTGTGGGAGCGAGCCTGCTCGCGAAGGCGGCGGCACAGTCAACATTGTCATTGCCTGACAGTCCGCTTTCGCGAGCAAGCTCGCTCCCACACTGATACGGGGCAGATCGACCATCTTCATCGCAACCAAAATCCCTGTGGGAGCGAGCTTGCTCGCGAAGGCGGCGGCACATTCAACATCGTCATTGCCTGACACTGCGCTTTCGCGAGCAGGCTCGCTGCCACACTGCTACATGGCAAATCGACCATCGCCAGAGCAACCAAAGTCCCTGTGGGAGCGAGCCTGCTCGCGAAGGCGGCGGCACAGTCAACATCGTCATCGCCTGACAGTCCGCTTTCGCGAGCGAGCTCGCTCCCACACTGATCCGGGGCCGATCAACCATCTTCATCGCAACCAAAACCCCTGTGGGAGCGAGCTTGCTCGCGAAGGCGTCGGCACGTTCGACATCGTCATCGCCTGACACTGCGATTTCGCGAGCAAGCTCGCTTCCACACTGATACGGGGCAGATCGACCATCTCCAGAGCAACCAAAGTCTCTGTGGGAGCGAGCCTGCTCGCGAAGGCGGCGGCACAGTCAACATCGTCATCGCCTGACAGTCCGCTTTCGCGACAGGCTCTTTCCCACAAGGGTCAGTGAAAATCGCGGCTCTGCACGTGAATGCC
Source organism: Pseudomonas sp. RG1 (assembly GCF_025910115.1). NCBI lineage: Bacteria > Pseudomonadati > Pseudomonadota > Gammaproteobacteria > Pseudomonadales > Pseudomonadaceae > Pseudomonas > Pseudomonas sp. RG1. Next base: position 333,484 of record NZ_JAPCIK010000019.1, on the reverse strand, counting down.
GTTGAGCAGCGGGCTCAGGTCGCTCATGCGCCCGGCGATCAGGTGGCGCACATCGCCTTCGCGTTCCCAGCGGCCGTCGACCTTGAGCAATTGCGACCCCACCAGCACTTGGCGCTGACGCTCGGCCAGGTCACGCCAGACCACCACGTTGACGTTGCCGAACTCGTCTTCCAGGGTCACGAACGTCACCCCGCTGGCCGTACCGGGTCGCTGTCGGCCGGTGACCAGCCCGGCCACGCTGACCGGCCGGCCATGTTCGATATCCATCAATTCGCGCGAGCTGCGGCAGCGCCGGGCCTGCAACTCGCCACGCAACAATGCCAACGGGTGCGGCCCCAGCGTCGTCCCCACCGTGGCGTAATCAGCATGCAAGTCTTCGCCAACGCTGGGTTTGGGCAGGACGATTTTGACTTCTTCCTCGTTGGGCAGGCCGGCGAACAGGCCGAGTTGTTTCTGCACCCCGGCCACTTCCCAACGCGCACGATGACGATGCCCGGCCAGACCGCGCAAGGCGCCGGAGTCTGCCAGCAAGGCCTGCGCACGACTGTCGAGGGCGGCGCGCTCACCCAGGTCAGCGACATCGGCAAAGGCTCCGTGGCGGCGCGCGGCTTCGATGCGCCGGGCATCTTCTTCGCGAAACCCCTTGATCATGCGCAGGCCCATGCGAATCGCCGGTTGCCCGGCACTCAGCGGCTCAAGGCTGCAATCCCAGTCACTGGCGCGCACGTCCACCGGACGGATCTGCAATTGGTGCCGCCGCGCGTCCTGCAGAATCTGGTCCGGGCTGTAAAAGCCCATCGGCCAACTGTTGATCAATGCGCAGGCAAACGCCGCCGGCTCGTGACACTTGAGCCAGCAACTGGCGTAGGTCAGCAAGGCGAAACTGGCGGCGTGGGATTCGGGGAAGCCGTAACTGCCGAAGCCCTTGATCTGCTCGAAGATCTGCGCAGCGAATTCGGGTGTGTAGCCGTTCTTTTTCATGCCGGCGGCGAGGCGTTCCTTGTGCGGCTCCAGTCCGCCATGGCGCTTCCACGCCGCCATCGAGCGGCGCAACTGATCGGCCTCGCCGGGGCTATAGTCGGCAGCGACGATGGCGATCTGCATGACCTGTTCCTGGAACAACGGCACGCCCAGGGTTCTTTTGAGTACGACTTCGAGCGCCGGCGATGGATAGGTTTCCGCCTCTTCGTTATTACGTCGGCGCAGATACGGATGAACCATGCCGCCCTGAATCGGCCCGGGCCGGACAATCGCCACTTCAATCACCAGATCGTAGAAGGTCTTTGGCTTCAGGCGCGGCAACATCGACATCTGCGCCCGCGACTCGATCTGGAACACGCCGACGGTATCGGCGCGGCTGATCATTTCGTAGGTCGGTTTGTCTTCGGCGGGGATCGTCGCGAGCGTCAGGTTCAGATCACGATGCCGGCGCAGCAGGTCGAAGCAGCGGCGAATCGCGCTGAGCATGCCCAAGGCGAGGATATCCACCTTGAGCAGGCCGACCGCATCGAGGTCGTCCTTGTCCCACTGAATGATGGTGCGGTCGGCCATTGCCGCGTTTTCGACCGGCACCAGGGTGTCCAGCGGCTGCTCGGAGATCACAAAACCGCCGGGATGCTGCGACAGATGCCGGGGGAAGCCGATCAGTTGCCCGGTCAGGCTCAGCACCCGGCGCAGCACCGGACTATCCGGGTCGAAGCCGCCTTCACGCAAACGTTCCAGCGGCGGCGTCTCATCGCTCCAGCGCCCGCAGCAGTCGGCCAGCGCGTTGATCTGATCCGGCGGCAGGCCGAGGGCCTTGGCCACATCGCGCACGGCACCGGTGGCGTGATAGGTGCTGACCACCGCCGTCAGCGCCGCACGTCGCCGGCCGTAACGGTTGAACACGTATTGCAGGACTTCTTCGCGGCGCTCGTGCTCGAAATCGACATCGATGTCCGGCGGTTCGTTGCGCTCCTTGGACATGAAGCGTTCGAACAATAGCGTGGTGCGCTCCGGATCGATCTCGGTGATGCCCAAGGCAAAACACACTGCCGAGTTGGCTGCCGAACCACGGCCCTGACAGAGGATTTTCTGTGTGCGGGCAAAGCGCACCACGTCGTGCACGGTGAGGAAATAGCTTTCGTAGCCGAGCTCGGCGATCAATTGCAACTCGTCATCGATCTGCTTGAGCACCTTGGCCTGAGGCCCTTGCGGCCAGCGCCAGGCAATGCCCTCCTCGGTCAGATGGCGCAACCAGGAACTGGCACTGTGGCCCTCGGGCACCAGCTCTTTCGGGTACTGATAGCGCAGCTCGCTCAGATCGAAGGTGCAGCGTCTGGCCAGTTTTAGCGACGCTTCGAGCAAGTCCGGCGGATACAGGGCGCGCAGCTCATCGAGGCAACGCAAATGCCGCTCGCCATTGGGGTGCAGGCGCAGACCCGCTTCGGCCACGGGGACGTGATGACGGATCGCGGTCATGGTGTCCTGCAAGGCACGGCGCCCCCGGGCGTGCATGTGCACATCGCCGCTGGCCACGGCTGGAATCTGCAACTCAGCCGCCAGAGCCAACAATGCCGATAGTCGCTGCTGATCGTTCTGCCCGCGATGCAGTTGCACCGTGAGCCACAGGCGGTCGCCGAAGATTTGTTTCAGCCAGCGCCCTTCTTCCCGGTCATCCACTGAATCCGGCACCCACAACACCAGCAAACCCGGCAGCGCTTCGGCGAAGTCTTCCCGCTGCACCTGATACTGGCCTTTCTGCGTACGCCGCCGAGCCTGGGTGATCAAGCCGCACAAGGCCTGATAACCGGCAAGGTTTTCCACCAGCAGCACCAGTTTCGGGCCGTTGTCGATGCGTATCTCGCTGCCGATGATCAACGGCAACTCAACGGACTTCGCCGCTTGCCACGCACGAACGATGCCGGCCAGGGTACATTCGTCGGTGATCGCCAGCGCCTGATAGCCGTGCTTTTTCGCCCGCTGAAACAGTTCCAGCGCGCTCGAGGCTCCGCGCTGGAAACTGAAGTTCGACAGGCAATGCAGTTCGGCGTAATCGGCACTCATGCGAACCAGCCTTGCAGCCACAGCGGACCGCCCTCACCCACCGCCCGCCAGGCCCAGCCCTGCTGACCGGCGCGGTTCTGGATCAGGTAGTAATCACGCCGCACGTCGCCACCGTCCCACCAACCGGATTCGATGCGCTCCGGCCCCATGAGAATCCGCGCCGAACCTTCCGGCACGCTTTGCGGTTCGTTGAGCAGCCAGCCCGGACGCTGCACGCTGGGCAACCCCGTGCAAGGCTGCTTGTCGACGGCGCTCTGCCACGCGCACTCAGGGCGATGATCGGCCTGAAAGCGCAGCCCCTGCACCGCGTCATCACCCAGCCGTGCGCGCAGGCGTTCGCGCAATTGCTCCCAGGGCAAGGTCTGCTGCGGGCGGTCGTCGAACAGCTCCTGATACTGCGGAACGAAACTCGGCAGGTCTTCGGCGCGCAAGCGAAAACCACGCACCGGTGCTTCGACCTGGACTTGCTCCAGCCGGCCACGGGCCAGTTCAAACAGCATTGCCGCGTCACGTTCGGCACTGAGCAGGCCGACCTTGATCACTGTGTCCGGCAGCCCGGCGTGTTCCAGAAGCAAATCGAAACGCTGCACGCCACTGTCGCGCCCACAGAGGAACGCCGACAAATCGCCGGTCAAGCGCCGTAACGGGAACAGCAAGGCTTGATGGGATTGCACGTCGAAATTCAGTTCGATGCGGATATCGAAACGGTCGGGCGGCAGATAGAACGCCAGCGCCAGAGGGCGTGCGCCGAACAGCGTATCCAAGTGCTTGAGCATCTGCGCTTCGAAACGCCGGGCCAGTGCCTGGCGTGGCAGGCTTTGCACCTGACTGAGATTGCGCAGGCCCATGCGCGACAACGCCGTGGCTACATTCGGCTCCAGCCCGACGCGGTCGACCGGCAATTGCCCGAGATGATGCTGCAAAGCCTCACCGTCCGGCACCACCAAGCCATCGTAGGCATTGGCCAGCACTCGCGCAGCCACCGGGTTCGGCGCGGCGACGATGCGATGACGAAAGCCCAGGTCTTTCAACTCCTGGCGCAGGCGAGCTTCAAATTGCGGCCAGGTACCGAACAGTCCCAGGCTGGATTCGATCTCGAACACCACGGTACGCGGATAATGCACGCTTACCTGCGCGCTGAAGCGATAGGCCCACGCGGCGAGAAACTGCTGCCAGTGCTCGACCTCGGCCACCTCGTAATCGGCGGTGGCAAAGCCTTTGCTCATGGCTTGCGCGGCGGTCATCGACATGCCAGGACGCAGGCCCAGTTTGCGTGCCGCCGGATTAACCGCTTGCAGCACCCGCCGCTGGGCCGGGCCGCTGAGCAGGACCAGCGGCTCTTCAGGGTCGGGCCGCTGACGCAGCACGGCGTCGAGGGCCAATTGCGGAAACAGGATACATACCCAGCGCATGACGATCAGTGCCCCACGGCAAAGGCAATCGGCGTAGCACGCGCCAGCCCGCCACGGCATTTGAGTACGCGTAGCTGCGCCGGTTTGGCATCGATGGCTATGCGTAACGCTGCCGGTGACGGGTTGACCGCCTCGCTCAACGGGCGCCAGGCAAAGGCCAGGGTCTGGCCGGTTTCCGCCGCTACCTGCAAACGCCGCAAGGCTCGGTCATCGGCCTTGTTCGGCCAGCACAGCACCGCGCCGCAACTGCCCGAGCGCAGGCATTGCTCCGCCGCCCACAAGGCATCGCGCTCGCTGGCCTGAATCACCGACAACTGGCGCAGATCGACTCCGGCATTGGCCCAGGCCTGCGGGTACGGCACGAACGGCGGCGCCACCAGCACGATGCGCTCACCGGCCGCGGACAATCGCGCCAGGGTTGGCCAGACCAGCTGCAGCTCGCCGACACCGGGGCCGGCGAGAAGGATTTCACTCAGCGCCGCTTCCGGCCAGCCGCCGCTGGGCAGAGCTGCGTCCAGTCCCGCATGCCCGGTCGGCTGCGGACTCGCCGCCGGTGGCGCAGGCCGGCCGCGCCAGACCTGGCCGCCATTGAACAGCGTATCCAACGCAACGACGGCGCCCATCAGCCTTGCCTCACCAGACCACAGAACACGCCTTCGATGGCCAGATCCTGATCGTTACGCACAACGATGGGCTGATAGGCCGGGTTGCGCGGCAGCAGGCGCACTTCATCCCCGACCCGTTCGAAGCGTTTGATGGTGACTTCACCGTCCAGACGCGCAACGACGATCTGGCCGTTCAGCGCCTCGGGATTGCGCCGCACACCGACCAGATCGCCATCGAGAATGCCGTCTTCGATCATCGAGTCGCCCTGCACCCGCAGCATGTAATCCGGGGTACGGGAGAACAGCGCCGGGTCGAGCAGCAAACGGTTATGGATATCGGCATCGGCGCCAATCGGTGCGCCGGCGGCAACACGACCAAGTACGGGGATCTCCAGCAGCTCCGGACGCGGTGGCTGACCGAGCAGGCGAATGCCCCGGGCCTGATGCGGATTGACCTCGATGAAACCGGCTTCGGTGAGCGCCAGCACATGCTTGCGCGCCACGCTGCGCGAGGCAAAACCAAAAGCCTCGCTGATTTCAGCGAGGCTTGGGGGCTGACCGTGCTCGGCGATGCGATCGCGGATAAAGATCAGAATGGCGGTACGGCGGGGAGTGAGGTTCGTCATGGAGTACATTTGTACTCCTGTGGGAAATGCCTGACAAGAACCGCCAGTCGGCGCAAGCCGACGCAGGCAGCTGCCGAAGGCTGCGATCTGATCGTTCCCACGCTCCGCGTGGGAATGCCTCAAGGGACGCTCCGCGTCCAGTGACGCGGAGCGTCACGGGCTGCATTCCCACGCGGAGCGTGGGAACGATCATCGGATAAGGTCAGGAACCCAGTTGCGCCAGGTACGCCCACGGGTAAATCCCGCGTTGATGGCCATCGCTGAACACCAGTTGCACGCCATAACCCTGTGGATTGACCTCGATCAGGCGCACGCGATCATCAACCAGCGGCGTGACGCCACGCAGGCGAAATGCGCGGCATTGCGAGCACGGGCATTGCCGGCGCAGATCGGCATGCTTGAGCAACGATTCGCGCCCGTCCGGCCAGCTCAGGCGCAACGTGCGCGCACTCTGCGAGTTGCCCACCGCCAGCGGATTCATTGCAATTGACTCAGAGCGATGCGCACGGCTTTGCGCACTTCCGGGTCGCCGTCGTCCTGCGCCGCCTGTAACGCGGCAACAGCGCCGCGATCGTTCAATTCACCGAGGGCCAGCGCGGCTTCCTTGCGCAGATTGCTGATACGGTGGCCGAGGGTGTCGATCAGCGCGTCCAGCGCCGGGACGAAGCGCAAGCGGCCGAGGCTTCGGGTGGCGCGCAGGCGCACTTGCCAGTAATCATCGCTCAGCGCTTCGACCAAGGCCGGGCCGGCGTCGCTGTGGCCAACCTTGCCCAGCGTGGTCGCAGCTTCTTCGCGCACTTGCCAGGCAGGGTCGCGCAAAGCCTGGCGCAACGCTGGCAATACTTCGGCGCCACTGGCCAGACCCAGCGCACCGGTCGCGGCGCGACGCACTTCGGTGTCCGGGTCGTCGCTGGCCAGTTGCGCCAGAGCTGGCAGCGCGTCGAGCTGTTTGAGCCAGCCGAGCACACCGACCGCTTCGCGCCGAACATTGGCATCGGTGTCCTCCAACGCGGCGACGGCAGCCGGCGCGGCCTCGGCAAAGCGCAATTCGCGTAACGCCCGAAAGGCGGCGATGCGCACACTGACATCGGCATGTGCGGTCCACGGCAGAATGACCCGCCCCGCCGCTGCAGTCTTGAGCAGGCTCAGGCTTTGCGCCGCCGCCGATTGCACGGCGGGCGCCGGATCCGTCAGCGCTTCGCACAAGGCTTGCACGACCGCTTCATCCTCCCACGCTTCGAGCAATCGTGCGGCTTCAGCGCGAACGTCCTCGGCGGGATCCTGCCGGAGTCGATCAACCAGCCAGAGCAAACCATCCGGTTCCTCCAGATCGGCCAGATCAATCAGGGCAATGCGCCGCACGCCCGGGTCTTCCGCCGTCAGGCGCGGTTGCAGGGCGAGGATGTCTTCGTTGTCGGTCACAGCAAAAATAGAGGTCATAGGGCGAATCGCGGCAAAGGGTTTTCAGGAGGCAGGCCGAGCGGATTGAGGCGCGGCAGCGGTCGGTCGTTGTCGTGGCGCAGCAGGTCGAGGCAATGGCGTTTCAGGCGAGCGAACTCGGGGCTGGTCACCAGTTCATTGGTACGCGGGCGTGGAAAGTCCAGAGGCAAGTCTTCGATGATTCGCCCTGGTCGCGCGCTCATTACCAGCAAGCGATCGGCTAGAAACAGCGCCTCGTCGATGTCATGGGTGACGAAAACCACGGTGGTGCGGATGCGCGTCCAGATGTCCAGCAGCAGTTCCTGCATGTTCAAGCGGGTCAGCGCATCCAGCGCGCCGAACGGCTCGTCCATCAGCAACAGGCGCGGGCGATTGACCAGCACCCGGGCAATCTCCACCCGCTGCTGCATGCCTCCGGAGAGTTGATCCGGCCAGCGCTCGGCGAAGCCTTCGAGGCCGACCAGTTTGAGGATTTCATCAGCCGCGCGATGCCGCTCAGCCTTGGCGACGCCGCGCATCTTCAGGCCGAAGGCGACGTTGTCGCGCACCGTGCGCCACGGGAACAGCGTGTGGTGCTGAAACACCATGCCACGCTGCGGCGACGGGCCGGTCACAGCGCTGCCGTCGACTTTCAAGCTGCCGGTACTGGCATTCAAGTGTCCGGCCAGGGCGCCAAGCAAGGTCGACTTGCCGCAACCGGACGGGCCGAGAATGCACACGAACTGGCCGGGTTCGATCTGGCAATCGAGGCCCTGCACCGCTTCGAAGGCTTCGCGGCCCTGGCCGAGGACGATGGACAACTGGCGAATGTCGATCCGCCCTTCCGGGGTTTGCATGACGCTCATCAGGCTTTGCCTCGCGGTCGATGCCAAGGCGTGAACAAGCCGCCCAGACGTTTGATCAGCCAACTGCTGCCCATGCCCAACACGCCGATCAGGAGCATGCCGACAACAATGTCGGCGTAGTTCTGAATGGTGTAGGACTCCCAGGTGTAGTAACCGATACCGAACTGCCCGGAGATCATTTCCGCCGTCACCAGGCAGAACCACGAAGTGCCCATGCCGATCGCCAGGCCGGTAATGATGCTCGGCGCAGCGCCCGGCAGGATTACTTCCAGCAGAATCGCCCGGCGCCCTGCCCCGAGGCTTTTTGCCGAGGCGATCAGGCGTGGATCGACGCCTTCGACGCCGTGCACGGTGTTAAGCAGGATCGGGAACAGCGCGCCGGTGAAGGTGATAAAGACCATCGACAATTCCGAGGATGGAAACATCAGGATCGCCAGCGGAATCCACGCCACGGCGGGGATCGGGCGCAGGACTTCCAGTGGTGGCAACAGCAAATCCTCAGCCCATTTCGACCGGCCGATGGCCAGGCCCAGGGCGATGCCGATGATCAACGCCGCCACGTAACCGGCGAAGACGCGGCCGAGGCTGCTGCTCAGGTGCTGCCAGAGTTTGCCCGAGTCGCCCAGGCCCAGCGCGGCTTCGATCACCGCCAGTGGCGTCGGCACGTTGGCAAAGGTGACCAGGCCGAGGTTCCAGTGGTGGCTGGCGGCGAGTTGCCAGAAGAGCAGGCAGAGCAGCAGTGAGGCGGCTCTTGATGTCCAGCGCAACGGTGTTTTCATAGTCCGGTTTCCAGTTCGGGTTCTGTGTGATGGCCGAGATTTACCCCCTCACCCCAGCCCTCTCCCCCAGGGGGGGCGAGGGGGAAAGGGAGCCGATTTGCGTGCTTTTCACGACCTGAGTTCGACTCGGTACTTCACGTCGGCGTATCTCTCAACGACAACTCGGTCAGTCCCCTCTCCCTCCGGGAGAGGGTTAGGGTGAGGGGCTTTTGATCTTCAGCGCGCAGCAACAACCTGCGCAGTGGCATCGCTGAAGTCGAACACCTTGCCACCTTGCCCCGCAGCGTATTGCTGGGCCTGGCCCTTGAGCAGAAATGCGCTGAGGCGGCCCTTGGCGTCGCTGGCAAACCACGCCTGTTCAGCGAGCAACTTGATCCCGCTGTCACTGGCCTGCGCATACACCGCACGAATGTTCTTGCCCTCCTGCTTCAACGCCGCCAGCGCGGTGAACGCCGCTTCAGCCGAGCCGTAACGGCGGACTTTTTCCTCGCCACGCACCCAGATTTCCGCGACATGGCTGACGTCGGTGATGGCTTTGCCCGTCGCAGCATCTACACCCGGCAACGGCGTCTGCGCGTAGTTGGCCAGTTGCGCGGTGTAATCGAGGTTCGCAGCCTTGAACGCGGCGCGGATGTACTGGTCGTCGATGAAGCTGTTCAGGTCGAGCCCGCGATCAGCTTTCTTCAGCAGCTTCAGGGTATCGATGGCGGTACCGACGGCCTGGCGATATTCAGGCTTCCAGCTCAGGTCGCGGGTCTGTACGCCGAGCGGGCCATGGAACAGGTAGTTGACCTCGGCATCGACGCCGGTGACCTTGGCGATCAGTTCGCTGTACTTCTCCGGTTCGGCGGCGAGCAGTTGGTTGGCTTCGATGCTCGCACGCAGGTAAGCGACAACGATTTCCGGGTACTTCCTGGCGTAGGCCTGATCCACCAGTGCGCCATGGAAAGTCGGCGCGTTGGCCTGGGCGCCGTCATAGATCTTGCGGGCGAAACCACGGCTCGGGAACAGTTCGGCGAAGGGCACGAAATCGGCGTGGGCGTCGATCTTGCCGGCCTGCAATGCCGAGCCAGCGACTTCCGGTGGCTGGGCGATGATGTTGACATCCTTGAGCGGGTCCCAGCCCTGCTCTGCCACGGCGCGCAGCAACATGCCGTGAGCCGTCGAGGCGAACGGCACCGAAATGGTCTTGCCCTTGAGTTCGCTCAGGCTTTGCACCGACGAAGCGCTCGGCACGACGATGCCGTTGCCGCTGCCCTTGATGCTGCCCGACAGCACGCTGATGAACAGGCTGTGCTTGCCCGCCGTTTCGAACGCCACACCATTGAACGCACCGGGGAAATCGGCCATGGCGCCAAAGTCGAGCTTGCCGGCGACCATCTCGTTGGTCAGCGGTGCGCCACTGGTGAAGTTTTTCCATTGCACGTCGTACTTCGCATCTTTGTAGGCGCCATCGTGGGGCAGGTATTTTTCCAGCAGCCCCAGTTCCCTGATCAACAGGCCACCGGCGGCGCAGTTGATGGTGGTGTCCTGGGTGCCGATGGCGATGCGGATGGTTTCGGCCGAGGCCGACAAGGTGAATGAAGCCAGTACCAGACCGGCGAGTGCTGCACGCAACATGAGTGTTTCCCCTCGAATCATTTGTTTGAAGTTCGTCTCCGCCGCGATCGGGGCGCGGTGGGAAACGAGGGGTGTTTTGCATTCAGCGTCCGGGGTTCACCGGATGGCTATTGGATAATCACAATTGCAACGTGGGAGCGAGCCTGCTCGCGAAGGCGGCGGGTCAGTCACCATCATTGTTGAATGAACGATTGCTTTCGCGAGCAGGCTCGCTCCCACAGTGGATTTGGGATCAACGCAACAAATAGGGGATGTCGACCTTCACCGCCCCCGTCGGGCAATCCTTCTCGCACGGCATGCAGTACCAGCATTCATCGAACGCCATGTAGGCCTTTTGCGTGGCCGGGTTGATCGCCAGCAGGTCCATCGGGCAGACGTCGACGCACACCGTGCAGCCCTTTTCGGCGATGCATTTGTCCTCGTCGACGGTGACCGGCGCGTTGGAGCGGAAGAAGATTTCCTGAGCTTGATAAGCCATGGTTCGGACTCTCTTTTCAGTGATGCATCAAGCGGCGAAGGCGCCGACCCGCAGGCGGTCGTAAGCCTGCATTTCCTCAGCATCGAGCGGGATGATGTAAGGCTCGACGGCTTTCTTGAAACTGGTCATGCGCCCGTCCTCGCCCTTCTTCAGATGGCAGTGACAGAACCAATCGGCGTCGTTGCGTTGCGGGTGATCGACGCGATAGTGGTACAGGCCCCAGCGGCTTTCGGCGCGGAACAACGAAGCGCGGGCGGCCATTTCGGCACAGTCGCGGATTACGCTGGTTTCCATCGCTCGCATCAGTTCGTGAGCGTTGTTGGCTTTCATCTGCTCGAGATCGCGCTCGATGTCACTGAAGCGCTGCAGGCCGATCTGCATTTTTTTGGTTACTTTCGGCGGTTGCAGGTAATCGTTGACGAAGCGCCGCAGTTTGTACTCGACCTGCGCCGGCGGCAGACCGTGTTCGCGATCGAGCGGCGCGTAGACCCGGGCTTTTTCCTTGGCGATCTGCTCGCTGTCCAGTGCGGAAAACTCGCGGCCGGCAACAAAGTCCGCGGCGTTGTGCCCGGCGAACCAGCCGTAAGTGAACGCGCCGAGCATGTAATTGTGCGGCACCGCAGCCATGTCGCCGGCCGAGTACAAGCCCTTGACTGAAGTCTCGGCACGCTCGTTGACCCACACGCCGGACGCCGAGTGGCCGCTGCAAAAGCCGATTTCCGAAATGTGCATTTCGACCATCTGCGTGCGGTAGTCGGTGCCACGGTTGGCGTGGAACTGGCCACGGCTCGGGCGCTCGTTGCTGTGCAGGATTTCCTCGATGTTCTGGATGGTTTCCTCGGCCAGGTGATCGAGTTTGAGGAACACCGGGCCGTTGCCGCTTTCCAGTTCCTGGTGAAATTCCCACATCATCTGCCCGCTCCAGTAGTCGCACTCGATGAAGCGTTCACCCTTGTTGTTGGCGGTGTAGCCACCCAGCGGGCCGGTGACGTAGGCGCAGGCCGGGCCGTTGTAATCCTTGATCAGCGGGTTGATCTGAAAGCACTCAAGATTCGCCAGTTCGGCGCCGGCGTGATAGGCCATCGCGTAGCCGTCACCGGCATTGGTCGGGTTTTCGTAAGTGCCCATCAGGTAGCCCGACGACGGCAGGCCGAGGCGCCCGGCCGCGCCGCAGGCGAGAATCACCGCTTTGGCCTTGATCACATGGAAGTCGGCGGTGCGGCATTCGAAGCCCATTACACCGTTGACCGCGCCCTCCTCGTCGGTCAGCAACCGCGTGCAGACCAGGCGATTGGTGATGCTCACCCGCGCACGTTTCAACTGCCGATACAGAACTTTCTTGATGTCGTGCCCTTCCGGCATCGGCAGCACATAGGCGCCCATGTGGTGGACCTTTTTCACCGCGTAGTCACCGGTTTCGTCTTTCTCGAACTTCACGCCCCAGCGGTCGAGTTGTTCGATGGTTTCAAAACTGTGCGTCGCATAGGCGTAGACCGCCGCCTGATTGACGATGCCGTCGTTGGCGATGGTGATTTCCTTGGTGTACTGCTCCGGTGTCGAGTGGCCGGGAATGATCGCGTTGTTCAGGCCGTCCATGCCCATGCTGATCGCGCCGCTGCGCTTGACGTTGGCCTTGTCGACCAGCAACACGCGCAAATCGCGGTTCTTCTCCTTGGCCTTGATCGCTGCCATCGGCCCGGCCGTACCGCCGCCAATCACGACGATGTCGTATTCCTGTTCTAGAACGTTGCGGGTCATGCCTGCTCCCCTTTTTGCCGGTCGATCCGCAAGCGGTACTGGAACGCATCGCCACGGTAATAAAGGTGTTCGAAGTCCAGCGGCTGGCCCTGGGCGTCATGGGTCAGGCGCTCGATGCGCATGATCGGCGAGCCCGCTTCGACGTTGAGTGCCTGGGTCAGGTCGCTGTCAGCCAGCACTGCGTCGATGGCCAGATCGGCGTGGCCAAGGGCGATGCCGCAGTCGTTTTCCAGAATCAGAAAGATGTCGCGAGTGACCAGGTCGGCCTTCTCCAGCCGTTCGCCGACCGCTTTGGGCAGGTAGGTAATTTCCAGCGAGATCGGCTCGCGATTGATCAGCCGTACGCGTTTGATCTGCGCGACGATCTCACCTTCGGCCACCTGCAGACGCTCGGCGACACGCTTGTCGGCCGGAATGAATTTGAAACTGCGCAGTCGGTTGATCACTTCATAACCGCGCCCGGTCATCGACTCGGCGAGGCCTTGCAGGCTGCTGACGTTCTGAAAGGTTTTCGGTTTGGAGACGAAGGTGCCCTTGCCATGGATCTTGAAGATCAGGCCTTCCTTTTGCAGATCACCGAGTGCCTGGCGCACGGTGATGCGGCTGACTTTGAACAGCGCGCCCAGTTCGCTTTCGGAAGGCATCTGGCTGTCTTGCGGGTATTCACCGTCGAGAATCCGCGCACGCAGGACGTCGCGCAGTTGGGTGTGCAGCGGAACGCTACTGAGGGAGAGAACGTTATCGGTCATCGTCGGATCACTTGTTATAACGAGTTATGACGTGATCTTAGAGAGGTTATGACGAGGTTGAGAAATATTGTTTGGGCATAACCTTAGATGCGCGTTGCGCCGGATGACCTGTGGGAGCGAGCCTGCTCGCGAAAGCATTCTGTCAGTCAATACCTCCGTGACTGACACACCGCTTTCGCGAGCAGGCTCGCTCCCACCGGGGATCGTGAGCTATTCAGCGTTTGAGGATCCGGTCCATTACCCAATCGGTCTTGACGGCTTGCTCGGCCACGGCGGGATGCTGTGAATCACCCCGAATATGCGCATTCATCCCCAGCACGTGATGCCACTGAATATGCTCGTGATGAGCGATCTCCAGGCTGATCTGCTCATCGGCATCCAGCTGCACCGGATGCTCGTCAAACACCGAAAACTCGATGCGCCCTTTGCTGCCGATAATCTCGACGCGATCCTCACGGCGGTCCGCAACAAAGTTCCAGCAGCCCATGCCCAGCGCTCCGGAAGCGAACCGCCAGGTGGCGCTGACCGCATCTTCCGCCGCGTACAGACCCGCCTGACGCGCGGTGAAACCGGCGACTTCAACGATGTCGCCAAGCAGATACTGGAACAGGTCCAAGCCATGGCTGGCCAGGTCGGCAAAGTAGCCGCCGCCCGCCACCGCCGGGTCGGTGCGCCAATTATCGCGACCCTCAAGATCAGCCGGCGACGGTGCTTTGGTCAGCGTCCAGCTCAGATGGCGGACATCGCCGATGCGACCCTCCTCCAGCCATTGCCGCACCTGGGCGAAGCGCGGCAGCGAGCGGCGGTAATAGGAGACGAACAAGTGCAGACCGGCAGCGGCAAACGCTTGCTGCATCTCGCGGCTTTGCCCGGCGTTGAGTGCCATGGGCTTTTCCACGCAGCAATGCTTGCCGGCGGCGGCGACTTTCAGGCTGTAGGCGTGGTGGCTGTCGGGCGGTGTGGCGATGTACACCGCGTCCACTTCGGGATCGTTGATCAACGCATCGACATCGGTATAGACGCGGCTGATGCCGTGGCGCGCGGCGTAGTCGGTCACCGCGTCGAGGCGTCGGCCCATCACCGCGACCAGTGCCGAACCGGGTGCCTTGTAAAAGGCCGGTCCGCTCTTGCGTTCAGCGACACTGCCGCAACCGATCATGCCCCAGCGCACCACGTTCATAGGCAGTCCTCAGCCGATGCGCAACGCGCGCAGATCAAGGCGTCCGTCCTTAAGCGGCGGGCACCAGTAGTAGCCGCCGGTGATCGGCCGGCTGATCTGGTACAAGCCATCGGCAATACCGTCCTCCAGGCCGCTCATGCGCCGCAGCTGTGCTTCGAAAGCATCCAGCGAGAAACCGAAAGCGAGGAACATCAAACCGGCGCGATCGCCTTCAATCCACGGCATCGAGCGGCGCACGACGAAGGCTTCCGGGGCGAAGCTCTCCTGCGCGGTGCGTTTGACGTGGGCGGAGATTGGCGCGTCGTCGATTTCTTCGTTATCGCTCAAGCGCCGTCCCATGATGTCGTCCTTGGCGCCGGCAGACAGGCGATGAAAACCCTTGAGGTCGTGCTGCCACTGCTGGATCGCGGCGAAGCTGCCACCGACCAGCCCGTCAGCGCCGGAGCTCAGCAGCGCGGCGGCGACAGCGGCGTCATCGTGGGGGTTTTCCGTGCCGTCTTCGTAACCGGTGAGGTCGTGGCCGTCCATGTGGCGGAAGGCTTCCTGCATCTCTACCAGACGCAAGGCCGGGGCCAGCGCGGCCTCGATAGCGTTGCAGCGGTTGAGCAGTTCACCACGGTCGACACCGTGCAGCCAGATCCACAGGGCATGCTGGGTCGACGGGTTGTTCACGCCAACGCCGGTCAGCGCCGGGAAGCTGCGCAGGCCGGCGATTTCGACATTCAGCGCCTTGGTCAACGACTCACCAAAGCCAACCACCGCCGACTTGCCATCCACCAGCATCAGCAGGCTGTCGATCGCTTGCGGCAAGGCTTCAACCGACGCCAGGGCGAAAAACAGATGACGTGCTTGCGCAGGAACAGGGGTAGCGAGAATGCCCGGCTGGTAGTAACTCATGTGAACTCCTTGAAAAAGTGCGCGGAGTTTACCTGTAGCCGTATCGTTTGTGTGGGTGGCGAGAGCGTCGTCGTTCAGCGTTCAACGCCCTCGATCAACGCCTTCAAAGCCAGCGCATCGGCGGTGGCGGCACCGCTGGCGGTGTTGTCGAAGATGCACCAGATGTCTCTGCCGTCGGCCTTCGCGCGCCGCAGGTTCTGAGCAAGCTGTTGCAGATAGGTCGCTTCATAAGCGCTGTGATAAATCCGTGGCGAGCCGTGCAGGCGCCAATACTGCAGGCCTTGCCAGCCACCCGGTGCGGTGTCGGTGCTGATCCGCGAGGGATCGACCACCGCCTGGGCAATCTGCAGCTCCATCAGCATTGCCTCAGCCTCAGTCCACGATTCGTGTCGCGGTTCCAGCACCACACTGCCTTTGAACCGCTCGCGCAGGGCACGAAAAAACGCCTCGGCCACCGGCGCATCGAACGCAAGTTTCGGTGGCAACTGCACCAGCAGGCAGCCGAGTCTATCACCCAAGCCCTGGCACTGGCCGAGAAACTCATCGAGCGCGGCCGCGCTGTCCGCCAGCCGCTGTTCATGGGTGATGAGCTTCGGCACTTTCACTGCGAAGCGAAAGTCCGGCGCTACCGAGTCGGCCCAGCGTTCGTAGGTCTGACGCCGATGCGGGCGGTAGAACGAGCTGTTGATTTCCACACAGTTGAAGCGCGCGGCGTAGCGTTGCAGGTGCGTGCCTTCGGCGGGGAATGCCGGCCAGTGCTCGCGAGCGAGACTCCAGCCGGCGCAACCGATGTAGATGGTTGACTCGTTCAAGCGCACACCGTCACTTCTTCCCGGGCAACACGGCGCCCAGTACCTGCTTGGCGGTCTGCACGATCACCCCGGCTTCGTCCGGGTCGCCCTTGAGCAGGGTCGTGGCGAATTTCTTCGCTTGCTCAAGCTTGATGTGCGGCGGCAGCGGCGGCACGTTCGGGTCGGTCTTGAACTCAATCAGCACCGGCACTTCCGAGGCGAGCGCTTGCTCCCACGCAGCTGCGACCTCCTCCTCACGATCAACGAAAATGCCCTTCAGACCGATGGAAATCGCGAACAGGTGATATGGCACATCGGGAATGCTCTGCGACGCTTCAAACTTGGGATCGCCCTCCATCACCCGCTGCTCCCAGGTGACTTGATTGAGGTCTTCATTGTTGAACACCGCGCAGATCCATTTCGGGCTTTGCCATTGCCGCCAGTATTTGGCGACCGTGATCAGCTCGGCCATGTTGTTCATCTGCATCGCGCCGTCGCCGACCAGGGCAATGACCGGGCGTTCCGGGTAAGCAAATTTCGCCGCGATCGCATAGGGCACCGCCGCGCCCATCGAGGCCAGGCCACCGGACAGTGAGCATTTCATGCCGCGACGGATTTTCAGATCGCGGGCGAACCAGTTGGCGCAGGAGCCAGAGTCGCTGGTGATAATCGCCTGCTCGGGCAAACGCGGTGACAACTCGTAGACCACTCGTTGCGGATTGACCGGATCGGCTTTGGCCATGGCGCGTTTTTCCAGGGTTTTCTCCCAGCTGCTGCGCCAGCCTTCGATCTTCTTGCGCCATTTGTTCGAGGTTTTCTGTTCCAGCAAGGGCAGCAACGCGGCGAGGGTTTCCGCTGAATCGCCGACCAGATTGACCTCCATCGGATAACGCAGGCTGAGCATGTCCGGCTGCAAGTCGATCTGCACGCCGCGCGCCTGGCCTTCCTTGGGCAGAAACTCGGAATACGGGAAGCCTGAACAGATCATCAGCAAGGTGTCGCACTCGCTCATCAGCTTGTAGCTGGGCTCGGTGCCGAGCAGGCCGATGCTGCCGGTGACCCACTGCAAATCGTCTGGCAACGCTGCTTTGCCCAACAGCGCCTTGGCGACGCCCGCGCCGAGCTTTTCCGCCACGGCGATGACCAGATCGGTCGCCTCCAGCGCGCCGGCACCCACCAGAATCGCGACTTTCTCGCCGCTGTTCAGCACCTCGGCCGCGCGTTGCAGATCGGCGGCATAAGGAACGACTTTCGGCTTGCTGTAGCCGACGCCGGAATGCGCGGTGCCATGGGCGCGCGCGGGTTGTTCGTAAGGCAGATCCTGCAAGTCATTGGGCAGAATCAACGCGGTGACGCGGCGCTCGCCGACCGCAGTGCGCACCGCGCGATCAAGCAGATGGCGCACTTGCGATGGCGCCGAAGCCTGCTGCACAAACGCACCGGCGACATCCTTGAACATCGACACCAGATCCAGCTCCTGCTGGTAGTGACTGCCCAGCGCCGTACGCGCCTGCTGACCGACAATGGCCAGCACCGGCATGTGATCCATGCGCGCGTCGTAGAGGCCGGTGATCAGGTGCGAAGCGCCGGGGCCGGAGGTGGCGATGCACACGCCCAGCTCGCCGGTGAACTTGGCGTGGGCCGAGGCCATGAACGCGGCCATTTCTTCATGCCGCGCCTGGACAAATTCGATTTTGCCTTTGGCCCGGCTCATGGCGCCGAAAACGCCGTTGATGCCATCCCCCGGATAACCAAAAATCCGCGTGACGCCCCATTCGCTGAGCCGCTCAACCAGAAAATCACCTACTGTCATCGTCATCTTGACCCTCGCCATTTACCGCTGCATGGACATGTAAGGGTCTGGACAGCTCGCTGCGCGATGAAGTTTCGCTGGATTGTCCGGGCATGGCTCAGGCGCCGTGTTTGCGCGGCAATGATTTTTTGAGGCGTGCGCCCTGCTCTGTGGTCGATTGAGAAATGATCGAAGGAGGATGGGCCATGACTGATGTGCAAACCCTGCTGCTTCAACGCAATGACTGGGTGCCGAACAATCCGCGTCTGCCGGTGCTGATCTACCGCAGCGCGATTGCCGTTGAAGGCGACGATCCGGCGGCGCGCTTCGAGCAGACCTTCGGCGCCAATGGCTGGCCGGCGCAGTGGCGCTACGGCATTTATGACTATCACCACTATCACACTGAAGGCCACGAAGTGCTTGGCGTGGCGGCCGGTCAGGCGCGGTTGATGTTGGGCGGGCCTGATGGGCAAGTCGTCGACGTCTACGCCGGGGATGTGCTGTTGCTGCCGGCGGGAACCGGGCACTGTAATCTCGAATCGAGCTCGGATTTTCTGGTGGTCGGTGCTTATCCGCCGGGGCAGCAGGCGGATATTTGCCGGGCCGCGCCGAGTGATGCGCAGTTGGCGCGGATCGAGGGGCTGGCGTTTCCTGAGACAGATCCGGTGCAGGGAGTCGGGGGTGCGGTTGGGCGGTATTGGAGCCATTAGGCGCGGCGACCCTGCCGACGCTTTCGCGAGCAGGCTCGCTCCCACAATGAATACGGGTGAACCCTGCTTCTCTGTCCAATACATACCCCTGTGGGAGCGAGCCTGCTCGCGAAGGCGGCAGATCGGTTTGCATCATTCAATATGAATAACCGCACTCACCGCTGGCACCCGCCGGAAATTTTCCCTACGGTGTCTACCTGTTCTCTCCCAGCATCGACGAGGTCCGTTTCATGAGCAATGCGTCTTACGTTCCGCCCAAGGTGTGGAAACACGAAGCCCCTTCCGGCGGCCACTTCGCCAGCATCAACCGGCCGATCGCCGGGCCGACCCACGATAAGGAACTGCCGGTCGGCAAGCATCCGCTGCAACTGTATTCGCTGGCCACGCCCAACGGTGTCAAAGTCACCATCATGCTCGAAGAGCTGCTCGCACTCGGCCACAGCGAGGCCGAGTACGATGCGTGGCTGATCCGCATTGGCGAGGGCGATCAGTTCTCCAGCGGTTTTGTCGAGGTCAACCCGAACTCGAAAATCCCGGCGCTGCTGGATCGCAGCGTCGAGCCGCCGATCCGGGTGTTCGAGTCCGGTTCGATCCTGCTGTATCTGGCGGAAAAGTTCGGCGCCTTGCTGCCCAAGGATCCGGCCGGTCGCACCGAAACCCTCAACTGGCTGTTCTGGCAAATGGGCTCGGCGCCGTACCTGGGCGGCGGTTTCGGGCACTTCTACGCGTATGCGCCGGAGAAGCTCGAATACCCGATCAACCGCTTCACCATGGAAGCCAAACGGCAGCTGGATGTGCTCAACCGCCGTCTCGCTGATAACGCCTATCTGGCCGGCGACGATTACACCATCGCCGACATCGCCGTGTGGCCCTGGTACGGGCAACTGGTGCGCAACAACGTTTACTCGGCGGCGGAATTTCTCGCGGCGCATGAATACACCCATGTGCAGCGCTGGGCCGAAGCAATCGCCAAGCGGCCAGCGGTCATGCGTGGGCAGCGAGTGAATCGCACCTGGGGTGATGAAGACAGTCAGGTGCCGGAGCGGCATGAGGCGAAGGATCTGGACTGATTTCAAAAAAACCGCATAACCCTGTGGGAGCGAGCCTGCTCGCGAAAGCGGAGTATCAGACAACGCATCTGTTGAATGACACACCGCCTTCGCGAGCAGGCTCGCTCCCACATTTGCGTCCGAAGGCCATCGAATCCAATTGTGAAAAAATCATTAACTAACTGACTCGTACGGGTTTATTCCCCCGGAAACTTCCGACATACTAATGCGAATAATTCTTACATGCACTCGCATTAGTTTCGTTTGGGTAAATCTTGGGGAAGCAGATAGATGTCGTTTCACACCATTCACCGCCGCTCGAACCTTTCACCTAACCTCCTCGCAATCGCCATCGGCATGGCCAGCATCGCTCCTGCGTTGGCTGAAGAAACCGCAGCCACTGCGCCCACCAATGGCCCGCTGGAACTGCAAGCGACCGAAATCGGCGCTACGCAGATGAGCAGCACCACCGAAGACACGCAGTCCTACACCACCGGCCCGATGCAGACCGCGACCAAGCTGTCGCTGACCATGCGCGAAACGCCGCAGGCGGTGACGGTGATCACTCGCCAGCGCATGGACGACCAGAACATGACCAGCGTCAACGACGTGGTGCGTGGCACGCCGGGGCTGTTTCTCAGCGAGGCCAGCGGCCCGGGGCGGCAGACTTACAAGGCGCGTGGTTTCGACATCGACAACATCATGTACGACGGCCTGCCCAGCTCGTATTCGCCGTACACCCTGGCGGTGCAACCGAACCTGGCGATGTTTGATCGCGTGGAAATCGTCCGTGGCGCGACCGGCCTGGTCACCGGTGCCGGCAACCCGTCGGCGGCGATCAACATGGTGCGCAAACGCCCGACCGCCGATCAGCGCGTGACCCTCACCGGCGCCGCCGGCAGCTGGGATGACTACCGTGGCGAGGTCGATGCCTCCAGCCCGCTGAACGACAGCGGCACCCTGCGTGGCCGGGTGGTGACGTCGTATCAGGGCGCCGACAGTTTTCGCGACAAGGAAGAAAACGATCACGGCCTGTTCTACGCCATCGGTGAAGCCGACCTGAGCGACAGCACCACGGCGACCCTCGGTTTCTCCCGGCAGAACGATCAGACCAATTATTTCTGGGGCGGCCTGCCGATCGGCGAAGACGGCCACCACCTCGACCTGCCCCGCTCCACTTACCCGGGCACCGACTGGGAAAACCGCAAGCTGCAAGTCGACACCGTATTCGGTGAAGTCGAACACCGTTTCGACAACGACTGGAAACTGCACCTCGGCGGTTCCACTTCGACAACCGAAGGCGAATTCTCCGGCACGTATTTGTCGCGCTACGACGGCCCGCTGGAAACCACCGCCTACCAATCGCACCACACCGACAAGCAACGCGCCTTCGATGGTTTCGCCAGCGGCCCGTTCGAAGCGTTCGGCCGTACCCACGAACTGGTAGTCGGCGCCAGCAATCGGGTGTACGACGCCACCACCAAGGAATACTCGCCCTACGACACCGGCCTGCCGATCGCCGCGCCAAAACCTGACTTCGTGCGTAGCGGCAAATCGCGCAACGTCACCACTCAGGACGCGGTTTACCTGACCACGCGCTTGAGCCTGGCCGACCCGCTGACGTTGATCCTCGGCAGTCGTCTGGACTGGTATGACTACGACGATCGCAGCGCCGACGGCGACTTCAAAGTCACCCGCAACCTGACCCGTTACGCCGGCCTGATCTACAAACTCGATGACCATCACTCGGTCTACGCCAGCTACACCGACATCTTCACCCCGCAAACCCAGAAGGACCTCGGCGGCAAAGTGCTTGAGCCGATCGTCGGTGAAAACTACGAAGTCGGTATCAAGGGCGAATATTTCGACGGCGCGCTGAACGGCAGCGTGGCAGTGTTCCAGATGGACCAGACCAACCGCGCCACTCAGGCAGCGACCCAGCTAGGCTGCCCGGAACTGACCTGCTACGAAACCTCTGGCAAGGTTCGCGCCCAAGGCGTGGACATGGAACTGCAAGGTGCGCTGACCGAGCAATGGCAAGTCGGCGCCGGCTACACCTACACCCGCGCCCACTACATCAAGGACGAAAACCCGGCCAACAATAACCAGAAATTCGACACCGACATGCCCGAGCACCTGTTCAAGGTCTCCACCGTGTACCGCTTCAAAGGCCCGCTGGAAAAACTGCGCGTGGGCGGCAACGTGTACTGGCAGAGCCGCATGTACAACGACATCGCTCTGGCCAACGGCGGCAGCTATCGCCTCGAACAGGGCGGCTACGCGGTCACCGACCTGATGGCTGGTTACGAGGTCAACAAGCACCTCGACCTGCAGGTCAACGCCAACAACATTTTCGACCGCAAGTACTATTCCTCCATCGGCACCGACGTGACCTGGGGCTCGACCGATAACTACGGCACCCCGCGCAGCTACATGATGACGGCCAAGTACAAGTTCTGAGGCGATAGCGCTCAGCAAGCACCACACAGGGCGCCGGGAGTTTTCCCGGTGCCCTTTTTTGCAGGTTCATTAGGCAAGGCCGGCAATTACCGATAGTCTCTGGCGACACTTTCGCGAAGCACCGGCCATGCCCCAGACAGATTTCTCCTCCGACCTCCAGGCCATCGGCAGCATTGACGCTGTGCCGGTGATCCTGAGCATGGTCAAGCACATCACCGGTATGCGCTTCGCCGCCGTAGCGCGGGTCACCGAGAGCAAGTGGATCGCCTGCGCCGTGGATGATTCGATTGACTTCGGCCTGTTGCCCGGCGGCGAACTGGTGCTGGAATCGACGATTTGTCATGAGATCCGTCAGCACCATCAGCCGGTGATCTTCGGCCATGCCAGCCAGCACCCGCTGTTCTCCACGCATCACACGCCGAAAACCTACGGTCTGGAAAGCTACATTTCCATTCCGATCATCAAGGCCGATGGCGAGTTTTTCGGCACGCTGTGCGCCATTGATTCGGTGCCGGCGAACCTTGACGACCCGGCCATCGAAAAGACCCTCACCCTCTTCGCCCAACTGATTGCGATGAGCCTGGATACCCAAGGCCATTTGCACGCGACCAAAACCGCGCTGGCCGATGCCAACGAAATGGGCCGTCTGCGCGAGCAGTTCATCGCCGTACTGGGCCATGACTTGCGCACGCCACTCAGTGCCATCCGCATGAGTGCAGATCTGCTGGAAAGCAAAGTCGAGGACAAGCGCTCGCGCACGCTACTGTCGGCGATTCGCACCAGCTCGGTGCGCATGGGCGTGCTGATCGAAAACATCCTCGACTTCGCCCGGGGTCGGCTCGGCAGTGGCATCCCGGTGCAGCGCAAACTGGTCGATGACTTGCAGCAAACGCTGCGCCAGACCCTGGAAGAAATCCAGGTGGCCTACCCGCAGGCGAAGTTTATTGATTCGCTGGAGGTGCCGGCCGGGGTCTATTGCGACCCGCTGCGCATCAGCCAGTTGTTGTCGAATCTGCTGGGCAACGCCGTGACCCACGGTTCCACGGCCGAACCGATCGTGCTCAAAGCCTTTGCCGAGGGCGACGAATTCGTTATTTCGTTGACCAATCAGGGCACGCCGATCCCGCCTGCGCTGATGCCGCTGCTGTTCGAACCGTTTTCCCGTTCCGAAGCAGGCCAGCGTCATGAAGGGTTGGGACTGGGCTTGTACATCGCCGGGCAGATTGCCAATGCGCACAACGGCACCTTGAGCGTGACATCCGACCGTGAAACGGGCACCTGTTTTGTCGCGCGCTTCCCTGCCCGCTTCAAGTGGGTCTGAGCGCCGCTCTAAGTATCCAGCGGCGTCTGCGGCGTGTCCGGGTTGAGCTGGCGGCGGCGGAACTGCCCCGGTGGCTGGCCATGAATCTGGCGAAACCGCCGGGAGAAATAGGCCTCATCGGCGAACCCGCACAACCGCGCCACTTCGCCCACCGAGCGCGTACTGTTGAGGAGGAAGTTGCGCGCCGCGTGCATGCGCCGCTCCAGCACCAGCTCGGTGAAGGTCTTGCCGATCTCTTTGCGCAGCCAGTGCGTCAAGTAGGTCGGTGACAGATAGGTCGCAGCGGCGACTTTGATCAGGTTGAGGTCAGGATCGGCGATGTTCTTCCGCAAATACTCGAACATGCGGCTCAAGGCGTCGCGACGACTGTTCTCGGCGGCATTCTCTTCCGCCAGACGCTTGAGCGGCTCGGCGTAGAGAAAACACACGCTACCGATCATCTGCAGCAACAAGCCCTTGAGCATTTCCCGCGTGCCGAACTGACGGTTCTCATCGAGTGCGCGCATCTGTTCGATCAGGCCGCAGACCTGAGCGAAATCCTCATCGCCCAAAATGAAATCCAGATGTTCCTGAAAGCGGAACGGCGATAGCTCCGGCGCGAGCAGGATGGACACCTCTTCCAGATCCATCGGGTCGCATTGCAGATGCGGCAAGAGAAACGTCTGGGAAAAATTGATGACGATGAAATTGCTGTCTGCGGGATGCGGAATCACATGCACGCGGTGCGGCAGGATGAACGCCAGGGTGTTGCGCGGGAATGGCCGCTGGACGCTGCCGATGTGCTGCACGGTGTCGCCACCGAGGTTGATCTGGATCTGGAAGTACTCGTGCCGGTGAGGCGCGGTTTCGGCGCGACGACCCTTTTTGTCGCGAATGTAGAAATCGGTCAATTCGCTGCGTTGCTGCATGACGTAAGTCGGGATACGGCTGGGTGAAGACATGGGCAGAAGGTCCTCCGGGCAGTGAGGTAGCGCCTGTCATCTTGCAGGGTTGGGCGGTGGGCGGCAATGAGTCATACGATGACATTGGCTTTTTTGAAAGAAGCCTCGCGATGAGCCTGTCCAAAAAGCGCATTAGCTTAAAAACAGTGATAGTCGTTATTTTTCAGTTGCTTGAGATTTAAATCTGATCTTTATTCTCAAGACAAATCGTATTTATCTTTTTGGACACGTTCGCCAAATCCACTTTTTTCAAGAAAAAACGTTCTAACCCATCGGTTGATTTAGAACCGTTGTACGACCACTGTAATGACCAACGCAGCCCAACCTCTTTCAAAAACAATCAAAGGTGCGCACGTCATGATCCTGCTATTTCCCCTCGCCGCCCCGCCCGACCTCCCCTTGAAATCAATCGCACAAAGACGTTCCTGAACGTCTGAAAGCCGCGCTGCAACCCGTTCGATTGCCTTGCCCCACACGTTGCGGGCAACGGCATCGGCTGCTCGAAAAATCTCGACTCTTCTAACAATAACGAGGTCTCCGCATGTCCAACTCCCATTCTTCCAGTGCCACGGTGCCGCCGGTGATTGCCGGTGCACGCGATGCCGTTACGACGCAGCGTCTGCCTACCCGGCGGCGCTGGTTCATGCTGTCGTTGCTGCTGATCGCGACGATCATCAATTACATCGACCGGGTGAACATCTCGATCGCCGCGCCGTTCATGGCCAAGGATTTGGGCCTGGACAAGATCGAGATGGGCCTGATCTTCTCCGCGTTCGCCTGGACCTATGCCTTGGCACTGGTACCGGCCGGGTTCATCGCTGATCGGTTTGGTTCGCGCTTCACCTACGGCGTATCGCTGATCAGTTGGTCGACCGTCACCGTTTGCCAGGGTTTCGCCACTGGATTTGCTTCACTGTTTGGCCTGCGCCTGGCGGTCGGCGCCATGGAAGCCCCGGCTTTTCCGGCCAACAGCCGCGCGGTGACGGTGTGGTTCCCGGCGCGGGAACGCGGGATGGCCAGCAGCATTTACGTGTGCGGTCAGTACCTCGGCACGGCGCTGTTCACCGGCGCGCTGCTGTGGCTGGCGACCACTTTTGACTGGCGCCACGTGTTCTACAGCACCGGCGCACTCGGCAT
Source organism: Pseudomonas sp. RG1 (assembly GCF_025910115.1). Lineage (NCBI taxonomy): Bacteria > Pseudomonadati > Pseudomonadota > Gammaproteobacteria > Pseudomonadales > Pseudomonadaceae > Pseudomonas > Pseudomonas sp. RG1. The sequence continues at coordinate 307,849 of NZ_JAPCIK010000019.1, read as the reverse complement.
CGTCTTCGGTGTGCTGTGGCTGTACCTGTATCGCGATCCGCTGAACTGCAAGAAAGTCAGCCAGGAAGAATTGAAGTACATCGAAACCGGCGGCGGTCTGGTCAAGAGCAGCCAGGAGCGCACCCGCTTCAACTGGCGGCAGATTGCCGAGCTGTTCAGCTATCGGCAGATCTGGGCGATCTGCATCGGCAAGTTCGCCAGCACCTCGGCGCTGTACTTCTTCCTCACCTGGTTCCCGACCTACCTGATCGAAGAACGCAAACTGACCATGATCAAGGCCGGGATCTTCGCCGTGCTGCCCTTCGTCGGTGCCACGGTGGGGATTCTGCTGGCCGGCATCGTTTCCGACCTGCTGATCCGTCGCGGCTACTCGATGTCGTTTGCGCGCAAGTTGCCGCTGGTGGTCGGTTCGATGCTGGGCATGTCGATCGTGTTGGTGAATTTCACCGACTCCAACCTGATCTGCATCGCCGTGCTGACCATCGCCTTCTTCGCCCAAGGCATCGCGTCCTCGTCGTGGGCGGCGGTATCGGAAGTGGCGCCAAAAGAGCTGATCGGCCTCACCGGCGGCATTACCAGCCTGGCGGCGAACATCGGCGGCATCGTCACGCCGATCGTGATCGGCGCCATCGTCCACGCCACCGGCACCTTCGCCTATGCCTTCTGGTTTATCGGCGGCGTGGCGCTGATCGGCACCCTCTCCTATTCGTTACTGCTCGGGCGCCTGTATCGCATCGAGCTGAAGGTGCGCTGAGGCAAGAACCCGGATTTGTCCAAACGCAGGCGGCTTTCGTCCAACTTCACCGACGCCAGCCGCCGTACGCTGCCCTTTCAAACAGGATGACCCGCAGGATGAACATGACTGAATACGTCTTTACCCCGGATCTGCCCGTGACTTTGCCTGTACTCGGCACCGAGCAGCGCTTCCCCGTTGGCCGGGTGTTCTGTGTCGGCCGCAACTACCCATGGCCGGACACTCAAGGCCAGTCGCGCCAGCCGCCAGTGTTTTTCATGAAACCGGCAAGTTGCGTGGTCGATGCCGTCGGCGACGTCGCCTTCCCCTCAGTGTGCGAGGACTTCGTTCACGAAATCGAACTGGTCGTCGCCATCGGTGAAGGCGGCGCCAATATCCCCGAGGATCAAGCGCTCGCCTACGTGTGGGGCTACGCCGCCGGCCTCGACCTGACCCGCCGCGATGTGCAACGCGCAGCCAAGAGCAACGGCTTGCCGTGGGAAGGCGCCAAGGTGTTCGACGGTGCCGCGCCAATGACTGCCGTCGTCCCGGTTAGCCGCAGCGGCCATCCCGAGGGCGAATTGTGGCTGAACGTCAACGGCGAAGAACGCCAGCGCGACAATCTCGACAGCCAGATCTGGTCGGTCAGTGAAGTAATCGCGCGCATCTCGCAATCCGTGGCCCTGCGCGCCGGCGACCTGATCATGACCGGCAGCCCCGCCGGCGTTGACAGCCTGCAACCGGGCGATGTGATCAACGCCGGCATCGACGGCATCGGCCACCTGGAAATGCGCGTCGGCCCACGGCCCTGATTCCAGCGGATTGAGAAAAAAGGAGAACAACAATATGACTACCCCTTTAAAAGTCGCGCTGGTGACCGGCGCCGGCAGTGGCATCGGCCGCGCCGTGGCGCTGGGCCTGATGGCTGACGGTTTCACCCTCGTGCTCGCCGGACGCCGGCCCGAGCCCTTGCAAGCGTTGGCCGAACTGGCGCAGAGCCAGGGTTATCAAGCCTTGGCGGTGCCCACCGACGTGCGTGACCCGGCCAGTGTCGACGTGCTGTTCGCGACCATTGCCGAGGTCTACGGGCGCCTCGATGTGGTCTTCAACAACGCCGGCGTCAACGCCCCCGCCGTGCCGCTGGACGAGCTGACCTTCGAGCAGTGGCGCAACGTGATCGACACCAACCTCAACGGCGTCTTTCTCTGCGCTCGCGGCGCGTTCGGGCTGATGCGCAAACAACAGCCGCAGGGCGGACGAATCATCAACAACGGTTCCATCTCGGCACACACACCGCGCCCGTTCAGCAGCGCCTACACCGCGAGCAAACACGCCGTGCTCGGCCTGACCAAATCCCTGGCGCTGGATGGCCGTGAATTCAACATTGCCTGTAGCCAGATCGACATCGGCAATGCCCTGACGGAAATGTCGGTGCGCATGACCAAAGGCGTACGCCAGGCCAACGGCAGCATCGCCGTCGAGCCGATGGTCGACGTCAAACACGTCGCCGATGCAGTGCGCTACATCGCCGGCCTGCCGCTGTCAGCCAACGTCCTGAACATGACCGTCATGGCCAGCGCCATGCCGTTTGCCGGCCGCGGTTGAGCCGGCCTTTTTATTGCGTAACGAGGTAGCCATGAAGCCAGAAATCCTGCAACTGAGCCCGATCCTGATCCCGGCAATCAACGCGCGTCTGGACGAACTGTTCACCGTACGCCGCTACTTCCAGCAAGCGGACAAACCCGCCTACATAAAGGAACACGGCGCCAGCATTCGCGGCGTCATCACCGGCGGCCACACCGGCATCAGCCAGGCGCTGATGGCGCAACTGCCGAACCTGGAAGTCGTCGCGGTCAACGGCGTCGGCACCGATGCCGTCGATCTGGCCTACGCCCGCGATCGCGGCATCCGCGTCACCGCCACCATCGGCGCCCTCACCGAAGACGTCGCCGACCTCGCCATCGGCCTGCTCATCTCGGTCTGTCGCGGCCTGTGCACCAGCGACCGCTACGTGCGCTCCGGCCAATGGCCGCAAAGCCCAACCCCACTCGCCCCGCTGCCCTTGGCCCGACAAGTCTCCGGCATGCGCATCGGCATCGTCGGCATGGGCCGCGTCGGCCGCGCCATCGCCACCCGCGCCGCCGCCTTCGGCTGCCCGATCAGCTACACCGACCTGCAACCGATGAGCGACGTCCCCCACACCTTCGTCGCCGACCTCAAACAACTGGCCCGCGACAGCGACGCCCTGATCCTCGCCGCCGCGGCGGACAAGGGCGAAGCGATCATCGACGCGCCAGTGCTGCAAGCGCTGGGCAAGGACGGTTATCTGATCAACGTCGCCCGGGGCAAACTGGTGAATGAGGCGGATCTGGTGGCCGCGCTTTCAGCGGGAGAGATTGCCGGGGCTGGGCTGGATGTGTTTGTCGATGAACCGAATGTGCCTGAAGCGTTGTTTGCTAATGAACAAGTGGTGCTGCAACCGCATCGGGCCAGCGCCACACTTCAGACACGCACGCGGATGGGGGAAATGGTGGTGGCGAGTCTGGTTGATACGTTTGCGGGTAAAGTGCCGGTTGGGTGTGTGACGGGGTGAACGGGTTCCGGAGCGCTGTTCGTGATCGCGGCACACACCGCCTTCGCGAGCAGGCTCGCTCCCACAGGTTTGATTGCGTACATTCAGTGAGAAATAGGGCGTCTGTCAGGCCGCCTTCGCTGGCAAGCCAGCTCCCACAGGTTTTTGTGGCGTGAACAGGAATTGGTCAACACCCAACGTCCAATGCAGGCTTGCTCTCAACAGAAAAGCAAAAGCAAAGGCCAGATCAAAAGATCGCAGCCTTCGGCAGCTCCTACAGTTGGATCGCGCCCCACAAAAAAATCGGTCGGCTGTCAGGCCGCCTTCGCGAGCAGGCTCGCTCCCACAGAAAAGCAAAAGCAAACCAAGCAGGCCGTCCCGCCACCCAACACGATGAGCACAAGCTCGAGTAGCTTTTGATCCTGGAGCCCGTCGGCAGGCTGAGTGGAGGGATTGATCCGGGGGTGGGAGCGCAGCGACCGTCTGGCGCAGCCAGACACAGCGGAAGGAGGTGCAGCGAAGCAAACCGTAGCCGCTGCGCCCGGATCGATTCCGGAGCGAAGGAACCCCGAGCTCCAGCGAGCGGGCCGAACGTCAGGGCGAAGCCTTTTTGAGTACTTTTTCGGCGTCTGGAAAAAGTGCCTCGCCGTAAGGGCGAAACCGCCAGCCGCAACACCACCAAAAACGGATATTCACCCAGAACCCCCAGAGCATGGTCGGCCCAAAGGCCGCCAAGAACACAAAAAAAAACCCCACAACCGAAAACCAGTGTGGGGCGAAAAAATTGGTTGGTTGCGGCCAACCAAAGGAGCTCTGTCAAAACCATTCAAGCGCTCAGATCAAATACACTCCTGAGCCGCCCGCTCAAAACTCGAAGGCAACAAATTCGACGCCAGCAAATGCCGCTCATAAATGAACACCTTGCCGCCCTTCCCCGCCTTGTACGCCTCCAACACGTTATCCGCCGACACCTTGCTCGGCACCACAATCCGATAACTGCGCTGACTCTGCGAAACCGTCGGATTCAACGCACTGCCCTGCAATTTCGGCACCACGCAATCGGCGTACTGCGCCGGCGTCTTGCTGGTCTGCAAGGTCAGGGTCGGATCGTTTGGCGCCGAAGCGCAACCGGCGAGCAACAGGGAAACAAAAGCCATGGCTGGCACGAATAAAGGACGCATGGGGTAAATCCTGAAAATAAAGGTTCGGTTCAACCGGCAACGGTTCGACTTCACGGCGCCGCCGTTGCCATTTACGTTTTAAGAATCAGCTCGACGCCACCAGGGCCTTGAGCGACACATCGAATTGCTTCAGCGCATTGAGTTGCAGGTCACGTTGCTGATTGATCTGCGCGGCGATCTGCGGCGCCGCCTGGTTGTGCACCCACACCGAAGGCAACTCTTGCTCAATCGCCCCCTCGGCCTTGCCGATGTATTGCAGGTCGGCGTCATAGAACCGCGCAGAGAAGCGCGCCTCGACCAAACTGTTGCGCTGAGTCAGCAAGCGGTTGAAGGTGTCGAGCTTGACCACCACGTCCGGATGGGCCTGAACCAGCGCATCGAGGTTGTCGTAGACGGTCACCGAGACGAACTGCTGTTGCAGCGAACTCACCAGCCAGTCGAGGGCCAGTTCCGGGTCGGAGCTGCCGACAAAGGCGTCGCGGATTCGCGAGTCCAGTGCGTCTTTCGCACCGTTCAGCGCCATGTCGTGGTAGCGCTCCAGGTATTGCAGGTTCTGCAACGTGTTTTCGCTCAACAACACACCCACTGTCTGCGTGTGCTGCAACGCCGAGGCGCTGGCGGCGATGGGTTGCAGGTGACACGACCGGGCGTCGTCTGCGTAAGCCGGTGCAGTAACCACCCCGCCCATCAGCAGGGCGATCATTGCCAGTCGAGTCAGAATGTTCATCGCGCAATTTCCTTGAGCTGCGTCTTCGATGGAGGCGATTTTCCGCCGATCGCCGGCAAAGCAGAACTTGCGTTTCTTGATGGTCACTATTACTTCCAGCAATAGTTGCGCGTCGCGCAGACTGATGCACACTGGATACATTCAAGAAAAATGATGAGGGTCTCGCCTTGAGAACGTTTGATCTGATCCGTGACACCGTGCTGCCCGAATATCGCGACCGCGTAGCCGAATACCTGATGCAGTACGAAAGCATCCTGCTGGACAAAAACAGCCGCGATGCGCAACTGATCCGCGACACTGCCCAGCAACTGCGCGGTTACCTGCGCGGGCTCAACACCACGCGGGTGCTGGGCATGGCCTATTGGGAAGAGCTCGATCGCCGCGTGGTAGACACCTGGCTAAGCCCGCAAGAGTGACCGCTGGAGCGCCAGTGGTCTGCCCGGCAACACGCCCCCTGCGAAAAACCTGACCAAACGCTTACAATCGCAGGCCTATTGCCATACAGACAGGCCTGCCCGGAAATGCCGCTCGACCCGCCAACGATGCTGACCATCACGATCGCCCTCGCAGCCGCTGCCGCGCTGTACCTGGCGGTCGAGTGGCGCAGCATCCGTGAGCCTTCGCTACTGTTCTGGAGCGCCGGTTTCGCCACCATCACCATCGGTTCCACCCTCGCTCTGCTGCGCAGCAGCGGTTTTCTGCTGCTGGGCATCTGGTTCGCCAACGGCCTGCTGGTGACCGCGCACTTCTTTTTCCTGCTCGGTGTGGCGCGCTTCACCCAGACCCGACTGTCGCCGGCGTGGTACCTGATTTTCGCGACGTGGCTGATCATGTTGATGTTGCCGGACGGCCCGCTGTGGTCCAAGGCCATGCTGGTAGCCAACTCGCTGCTGGTGGCGATCCCGACACTCAAGGCCAGTTCGCTTCTGCGCCCGCACGGCAAGTCGTTGAGCGTTGGCGCGGTGCAATTGCGCTATGTGCTGCTCGGCCACGGCATCTTTTATGTGGCCAAGGCCCTGACCGTGGTGATCCCCGGCACGCTGATCGATCTGGCGGCGTTTCGTGGCGAGATCATTCAGATCTCGCTGGTCGAAGGCGCGATGGCGATCATGTTGATCGCCCTGTCGATGACCGGCACCGAGCGTTATCGCCGGGAAAAGCAGATCGCCCGCCTCGCCGAGCGCGATCCGCTCACGGCCCTCTACAACCGCCGCGCCCTGGAAAAACGCACGCCACGCCTGTTGGCCGGTGTCTCAGCGCAAAGACCGGGTGCGTTGCTGTTGATCGATATCGACAACTTCAAACTGGTCAACGACCAGTACGGGCATATCGCCGGTGATCGCTTGCTGATTGCCCTGAGCGAGATGATCCGCGCCCAGCTGCCGCCCCATGCGCTGACGGCGCGGCTGGGTGGCGATGAGTTTCTGATGTTGCTCAACAACGCCTCAGCCGAAGCTATCCTTGAACTGGGCAATGCCTTGCGCGAACAGTTTCTGGCCTTGGCGTCGCACACCTATCCCACGTCCGCTGCGGTGACTTTGAGCATCGGCGCCACCCTGTTCGACAAACCGCCGGCCAGTCTGGCGGCGCTGATCGAACTTGGCGACGCCGCGCTCTACGAGTCCAAACGCGGCGGCCGCAACCGCTTGCGCCTGTCCGGCCTCGCCACTCCAGGATGACCCCAGCCATGTCCAGCCACGCCACCCCGCTGCAAGACCTCGCCGCCCCCGAAGGCGTTTGTTACGGCTGCGGCGGCCGCAATCCGCAAGGCCTGCACGTGAAAAGTCGTTGGGATGAGGACGGCAGCCACGTCATCGCCGAGCATCTGCCCGACGCTCAATATTGCGGCTGGCCGGATCTGGTTTACGGCGGGCTGATTGCCATGCTCGTCGACTGTCACTCCAACTGGACCGCCATGGCCTGGCACTACCGCGCAGAAAACCGCGAAGCCGGCAGCCTGCCGCGCATCGACTGCGTCACCGGTAACCTCGGGATCAAGTTCATCAAGCCAACGCCGATGGGCGTACCGCTGCTCTTGCGTGCACGGGTCGAAGGTGAAGTCGGGCGCAAGACCCGGGTGATTTGCGAAGTGTATGCCGGGGAAGTGCTGACGGCAGTGGGTGATTCGGTGTTTGTGCGGGTGGATACGGGGCAGTTGGCGGATGCAGCGCATGGCCGCGAAAGCCAAAGCCCCTCACCCTAGCCCTCTACCAAAGGGAGAGGGAACTGACCGCAGTGTCTGGTGGAGATAGGCCGACCTGGGAAACCGAGTCGAACACAAATTCTGAAAAGCTTGAAAATCGGCTCCCTCTCCCTCGGGAGAGGGCTGGGGTGAGGGGCTGCGGTTCAAGCCACGCAGCCACACTCAAGCCGAAAGCGAAACGTGAGCCAGCTCTTCAACGCGACAAAGCCGCCACACCCGCCCGCGCCGCATGCAGCTTTTTATAGCTCTCGATCAAGCGCAAATGCCGATCCAACCCTTCCAGCTTCATGCTCGTCGGTGTCAGGCCATAGAACCGTACGCTGCCATTGACCGAACCAATCGCCGCATCCATACGCTCGTCACCAAACATCCGGCGGAAGTTGGCCTCGTAGTCTTCCAGCTCGAGATCCTCGTCCAGCTCCATCTCCAGCACCACATTGACCGCTTGATAGAACAAGCCACGCTCAACGGTGTTGTCGTTGTATTGCAGGAATGCCTCGACCAGATCCTTGGCCTCGTCAAACTTCTGCAGCGCGAGGTAGATCAGCAGGCGCAGTTCCAGAATCGTCAACTTGCCCCACGGTGTGTTGTCATCGAACTCGATGCCGATCAGTGTGGTGATATCGGTGTAATCGTCCTGCTCGCTGCGCTCCAGCCCCTGAACGAGGTTGCGCAGGCCGACTTTGCTGAGATTGTGCAGGTTGAGGATGTCGGCGCGGAATTGCAGGGCTTTGTTGGTGTTGTCCCAGATCAGGTCTTCGATCGGGTAGATCTCCGAGTAATCCGGCACGAGGATGCGGCAGGCCTTGGCGCCGATGTGCTCGTAGACCGCCATGTAGACTTCCTTGCCCATGTTTTCGAGGATGCCGAACAGGGTCGCGGCTTCTTCGGCGTTGGAGTTTTCGCCTTGGCCTGAGAAGTCCCACTCGACGAATTCGAAGTCTGGCTTGGCACTGAAGAAGCGCCACGACACCACACCGCTGGAATCGATGAAGTGCTCGACGAAGTTGTTCGGTTCGGTGACTGCCTGCCCCGAGAACGTCGGCTGCGGCAAGTCGTTGAGGCCTTCAAAGCTGCGGCCCTGAAGCAGTTCGGTCAGGCTGCGTTCCAGCGCAACTTCCAGGCTCGGGTGCGCGCCGAAGGAAGCGAAGACGCCGCCAGTGCGCGGGTTCATCAGGGTCACGCACATCACCGGGAATTCACCGCCCAGCGAGGCGTCCTTGACCAGCACCGGGAAGCCCTGCTCTTCCAGGCCCTTGATGCCGGCGAGGATGCTCGGGTATTTCTCCAGTACCTCTTGCGGTACGTCCGGCAGGGCCATTTCGCCTTCGAGGATTTCGCGTTTGACTGCGCGCTCGAAAATTTCCGACAGGCACTGCACCTGCGCTTCGGCCAGGGTGTTGCCGGCGCTCATGCCGTTGCTCAGGTAGAGGTTTTCGATCAGGTTGGACGGGAAGTACACCACTTCACCGTCCGACTGGCGCACGAACGGCAGCGAGCAGATGCCGCGCTGGGTGTTGCCGGAGTTGGTGTCGTACAGGTGCGAGCCACGCAGTTCGCCGTCGCGGTTGTAAATGCCGAGGGTGTAGTCGTCGAGAATTTCGCTAGGCAATTCGTCTTTCGGACCCGGCTTGAACCATTTCTCGTCCGGATAATGGACGAATTCGGCGTTGGCGATGTCTTCGCCCCAGAACTGGTCGTTATAGAAGAAGTTGCAATTGAGGCGCTCGATGAACTCGCCCAGCGCCGACGCCAGTGCGCCTTCCTTGGTCGCGCCCTTGCCGTTGGTGAAGCACATCGGCGAATGCGCATCGCGAATGTGCAGCGACCAGACGTTGGGCACGATGTTGCGCCACGAGGCGATTTCGATCTTCATGCCGAGGTCGACAAGAATCTTCGACATGTTGGCGATGGTCTGTTCCAGCGGCAGGTCCTTGCCGGCGATGTAGGTGCCTGCCTGGGAATCGGACTGCGGCATCAACAAGGCCTGGGCATCGGCGTCGAGGTTGTCGACTTCTTCGATGATGAACTCGGGGCCGGTCTGCACCACCTTCTTCACGGTGCAGCGGTCGATGGAACGGAGGATGCCCTGGCGATCCTTGTCCGAGATGTCGGCGGGCAATTCGACCTGAATCTTGAAGATCTGGTTGTAGCGGTTTTCCGGGTCGACGATGTTGTTCTGCGACAGGCGAATGTTCTCTGTCGGGATGTTGCGCGTGTCGCAGTACAGCTTGACGAAGTAAGCCGCGCACAAGGCCGACGACGCCAGGAAGTAGTCGAACGGCCCCGGTGCCGAGCCATCGCCCTTGTAGCGGATGGGCTGATCGGCGATCACCGTGAAGTCGTCGAACTTGGCTTCAAGTCGAAGGTTGTCGAGAAAGTTGACCTTGATTTCCATGCGGGATTACCAGAATACGGCTAAACGAATGGCGGCCATTATCCGGTTTTTGTGCGGGAAGTCTCGCCCTTTCGGGATTCGCCGCTGGCCGGCGCTGCTGGAAATTCCAACGGATTCGCTACACTTTGAAAAAATCCAGGCGATACCAATAACAACAATCTGAACATTGTGCGCTCGCCATTGTTCTAGATTCAGAAGACACCGGATCAAGGACGAGCACATGGCCGTTACTCTCCCTGCGCAGCCAATCCCCACCCCGCAACGCGCCGTGACCCGGCGCCTGGCCATCGCCGTTGGCGCACTGTTCGTTGCGGGTGTCATCGCCGCGATCAGCACCCTGCTTGGCATCGCCAATACCCTTGACGCGAAAGATCTGGAACAGAACCAGTTCTATTCCGTGCGCGCCGTGGAAAACCGCATCACCGCGTCGAAAAACTACATCACCAGTTACGCCTACTGGACCCGCGCCTATGAGGCCTTGAGCGGGCCGATCGACGTCAACTGGGCCTACACCGAACAGAACATGGGCAAGACCCTGTTCACCAGCGACGGCTATGACGGCGTTTTCGTCCTCGATCGCAATCGCACCAAGTACGCAGTGATTCGCGGGCAGATGGTTGAAACCGACGTATCCAGCGTACTGCAAGCGCCCGCCTCGGCGCTGGTCGAGCAGGTGCTGAGTCAGCCTGATCTGACCAAGCCGATCAGCAGTTATTCATTGTTCGAAGGCTGGCCGGCGCTGATCACCGCTGCCGCGATCATTCCCAATGACGAGCGCCCGCTGGATGAATTGAGAAACACCTCGGTGCTGGTGTTCGTCGACAAGCTGACCCCGACCAAACTGCGCAAGATCGGCAGCGGTTATGGCCTGACGAACCTGAGCCTGGTCCCGGACGGCACCATTGAGAAAGGCCATCCAAGCGTGCCCCTCGACAGCACCGGCTACAGTCTGGTTGCCGACCTGCAACGACCCGGCCAGCAATTGCTATGGACGCTGGTGCCGCCGCTCGGCGCGACGTTTCTGGTGCTGATGCTGCTGACGGCATACTTCTTCCGCCACGCCCTGCGTTCTTCGCAATACGTCGACAACAGTATCCATGCCATGCAGGCCTCGAATCAGGCACTCGAGAAAGCCAATCATGCCCTCGAAGCCAGTGAAGAACGCTTTCGCGCCGTGGCCGAAGCGGCGTCAGACTGGATCTGGGAAGTTGATGATCAGTTGGCGCTGACCTATCTGTCGGCACGCTTCAGCGAAGTCACCGGCTACCCGCAAGCCCTCTGGCTGGGCCAGGACATCGGCGAATTACTGACTTGCGACACCACGCCACTGGAACTATGGCTGCGCAAACTCAGCGAAGAAAACAGCGCCGGCGATTTGCGCTGTACTTATCGCGATCACTCCGGGCAGCCACGCCACTGCCGGCTCTCGGCGCGGCCGATTTTCGACAAGGACAGCGTCGTCGGCTATCGCGGCACTGCCAGCGATATCACCGACGAAGTCGCCGCCCATGCGCAGATCCAGCACCTGTCGATGCATGACGCCCTGACCGGCCTGCCCAACCGCAACAAACTGGCGCGTTATCTCGACGACGTCCTGGTATTGAAGGAACACGCGCCGCCGCTGTCGCTGCTGATGATCGATCTGGACAACTTCAAACCGATCAACGATTCCCTCGGCCATCCTGCCGGTGACGCGGTCCTCCAGGAAGTCGCCACGCGCCTGCGCGAATGCACCCGCGAGCACGACCTCGTCGCCCGCCTCGGTGGTGATGAATTCGTCGTGGTGCTCAATGGCATGGACAGCCATAACGAGATCGACAAATTCTGCACACGGCTGATCGGCAGCCTGCATCAGCCGATCCTCTACGAACAGCATCCGCTGCATATCGGCGCCAGTGTCGGCATCGCCCTGAGTCGTCGACACGGTTTCGTCGCCAGCGATCTGATCCGCTACGCCGACATCGCGCTGTATCAAGCCAAATCCGACGGCAAGAACACTTGGTGCTACTTCGAAGCGCACATGAGCGACCAGATCCAGACGCGCCGGCAAATGGAAGATGACCTGCGCCATGCGCTAAAACACAACGAATTCGTCTTGCACTATCAGCCGCGCTACAAGGTCGACGGCAAACACATCGTCTCGGTGGAGGCGCTGGTGCGCTGGCAGCATCCGACCCAGGGCCTGCTCGGGCCGGACGTGTTCATTCCGCTGGCCGAGCAGACCGACCTGATCGTACCGCTGGGCCGCTGGGTGCTGCGCGAAGCCTGCGAAACCGCGCTGGAATGGCCCCATGACATTCTGCTGTCGGTCAACCTTTCGCCTGCGCAGTTCGCCCTCAGCGATGTCGTCGAGGATGTTCGTGAAGTGCTGGTGGATACGCGTTTCCCGGCCAGCCGTCTGGAGCTGGAGATCACCGAGAACGTGATGCTCAATGACACCGACGGCGCGCTGACCACCATGAATCAGCTCAAGGAGCTCGGCGTGCGTCTGAACATGGACGACTTCGGCACCGGTTATTCGTCGCTCGGTTACCTACGCGCCTATCCATTCGACGGGATCAAGATCGACAAACGCTTTATCGCCTCGATCAGCAGCGGCACCAACGACCGTGCCGTGGTGCAAGCGATCATCGGTCTGGGCAAAGCCATGGGGCTGACGGTGACGGCCGAAGGCGTCGAGACCGAGGAGCAACTGGCGATTCTCGGCAAGGATCAATGCAACGAGGTGCAGGGTTATTTCATGAGTCGGCCGATCGACAAGGCGGCTTTTGCTGATCTGCTACGGGCTTCGCGCCTGTCGCTGGTGAGCAAAAAAGGTCGGGTAACGTGAATCTCAACCATCGTTGGCAACGCGCACCTTGCCGCTGAACACGCGGAAACCGAAGGTGTTGTAGGCCAGCGTGATGGGGATCAGCACGGCGAATCCGACCAGCATGAAGATCTGGCTGGTGGGGCTTGAGGCTGCTTCGCTCAAAGTCAGATCCGGCGGAATGATGAATGGATACAGCGCGACCAGCATCACCGCGAAAGCCAGCACGAAAACGCCCAGTGCGGCGAACAGCGGGATGAAGTCGAAGCGGCTGTGAAAGCCTTTGCTGAATACCCATCCCAGAGCACAGAGGATGACCCCTGCCGGCAACCACAGCCGAATTTCGGCAAGCCGCCGGGCATATTGCGGCTGCAACGTCGCCGTCCATGCAATCAGCACCAGCAATAACGCCACGACGACCAGCGACAGCACGCGGGCCTGGCGGGCCGAGTGCTGCTGCAATTCATCCAGGGTCCGCCAGTACAACCAGCACGTCCCCAGCCAGACGTAACCGAGCACCAGCACCAAACCGCAAAATACCGGGAACGGATTCAGCCAGTCGCGGCCATCGCCAATGTACTGACCGCCCTGATGGGCGATGCCTTGCACGAGGGTACCGAGCACCATGCCCTGGACCAACCCGGTCAGCAGCGAAGCCAGCGCCAACACGCCGTCGACGATGCGCTTGCGTCGTTCGTTCGGTGCGTAATCGCGAAACTCCAGCGCCATGGCCCGCGCGATCAAGGCGAGGAACATCACGATAAAAGGCACGTACAAGGCCGGAAGCAAGATCGCGTACGCCAGCGGAAACAACGCCAGCAGCCCGCCGCCGCCGAGCACCAGCCAGGTTTCGTTGGCGTCCCACACCGGCAGAATCGACACCGCCATCGCCCTGCGCTGCTTGCTGCAAGGCGTGAGGCCCATGAGCATGCCGACGCCCAGATCGGTGCCGTCGAGCACCACGTAGTTCATCACCGAGAACGCCAATGCGGCAGCGCACAACAGCGTCAGCCAGTCGGTGTCCATGTCTGCGACTCCTCAGTGCCCGGTTTCGTCGGCAAGGGTGGGCTGCGGCCCGGGTTGATCCTGCTGTGGCGGCTCGCGCAACAGGCGCAGCAACACCCACAGACCGATGCCGAAGATCAGCAGATAAAACAGCAGAATCAACCACGTCGACCCGACGACTTGAGCCCTGGACACCGATGACAGGCTGTCCGCCGTGCGCATTAATCCGTAAACGGTAAACGGCTGTCGCCCCACTTCGGTGACGACCCAGCCGCTGAGCATCGCCAGAAATCCGGCCGGCGCCAGCAGCACGCACGCGCCCAGCCAGCGGCGCGCCGTGTACAGGCGATTACGTCGACGCAGGATCAGGCTGACCACACCCTGCCCAAGCATCAACAGCCCCAGCCCGACCATCAGCCGGAACGCGAAAAACACCGGCGCCACGGGCGGGATGTCCTCAGGCGGGAACTCATCAAGCGCGGCGATGGTGCTGGTCAGGTCATGCTGCAGGTAGAGGGAACCAATGCGCGGAATCGCCACTTCCCAATGGTTGCGGCGCTCTTGCATATCCGGCCATGCGAACAGCCGCAGTGGCTCCCCCGCGCCTTCTGGCGGGCGCGTCCATGAGCCTTCGATGGCCGCCACTTTCTGCGGCTGGGCTTGCAAACTGTGCCGGCCATGCAGGTCCCCGACAACGATCTGCACCGGCATCAGCAGCGCAATCACCCACAGCGCCATGGAGAATTGCAGGCGAGCACGCGGGTTTTCCCGGGCCTGGCGCAATTGCCAGGCGCTGATCCCGGCAATCAGCGTCGCGCTGCCGATGAACACGGCGAGCAGCATGTGCGCCAAGCGATAGGGGAACGAAGGATTGAAGATGATTGCCCACCAGTCCTCAGCGAGGAAACGCCCGTCCGCGCCAATCGAATAGCCGGCGGGGGTTTGCATCCATGAGTTGGCGGAAAGAATCCAGAACGCGCTGATCAGCGAGCCCACCGCCACCGTACACGTGGCAAAAAAGTGCAGACGCGGGCCAACCTTCTTCAGGCCGAACAGCATGATGCCGAGAAATCCCGCTTCGATGAAAAATGCCGCCATCACTTCATAGAACATCAGCGGGCCGAGGACATCACCGGCCTGCACCGACAGCCGCGACCAGTTGAGGCCGAACTGATATTCCAGAATCAATCCCGACGCCGTGCCCACTGCGACATTTAGCGCAAACACTTTGAGCCAGTAGCGATAGACATCCAGATAAACCTGGCGCCCGGTCCTCAACCACAACGCTTCCAGCACCATGAGGAAATTCGCCAGACCGATGCTGAACGCCGCCAGCACGATGTGGAAACTGATCGTGATCGCAAACTGGGCGCGGGCCGCCATCAGGGCCGAATCAACAGGCTCCATCCATCAGCCGCTGTAGAACACAGCCAACTTGTTGCCTTCGGGGTCGCGCAGATACGCGACATAGAAGTCCGGCGTATAGGCCTCGCGCGTGCCCGGCGCGCCTTCATCGCTACCGCCATAGTCGAGCCCGGCCTTGTGCACCTGATCGACCTGGTGCCGCGAGTCGGCGCGAAATGCCGGCATCATGCCGTTGCCGGGTGTCGCCGGCTCACCATTGAACGGTTGCGAGATGTGCACACTCCCGGGCCCGTTGGACTTGTCGGCGCAATCGGGCAAGTAGAAACAGTAGTGTTCTTCGCGATCATGCCGGTAGCCAAGCGGCGTCAGGATCGCCTTGTAAAAAGCCGCCGAACGCTCGACATCGTCGGCGCCGATAAACAGATAACTGAGCATGGGATGTCCTCCGATGGCAGCTGTCAGCGCTGTGGCTGTTCCTCGTTCAGGGTAAAAACATTGCCAGCGTCGCGCACCAACTGGCGCCATTCGGCACTGGTGATCAGGCCTTGCTCCTCCATCTGATCCGCAGCCTTGAGCAATTCGTCATATTGCTGTTCCGGATCCAGATCGCCCTCGGCCTGCTCCGCCATCCTGCGCCATGCCGCCAGTGATGCCTTCTTTTGCTGATCGAACATACGGGTATCTCCTGAGGGACTTACCCGGTAGAAAAAACAGCGCGACAGAGGTTCAGGGCAGACGACGGATGGACGGGTGATACGCAAAACCTTGTCGGAGTGAGCCTGCTCGCGATAGTGGTATGTCGGTCAAATTAAATTTGAATGTTCCTCCGTCATCGCGAGCAGGCTCACTCCCACAGAAAAGCAAAATCAAAAGATCGCAGCCTTCGGCAGCTCCTACAGTTGGTCGCGTACAACCTCAAGAACAGGTCGGCTGTCAGGCCGCCTTCGCGAGCAGGCTCGCTCCCACAAAAGCAAAAGCAAAGCAGCGCAGCTGCCCGCGGCGAAGCCGCCCCACTCAACAATGAGCGCAAGCTCGAGTGCTTTTGATCTTGCTTTTGATCCACCGGCGACGTCGGAAGGCTGAGTGGAGGGATTGATCCGGGCGTGGGAGCGCAGCGACCGTTCGACGAAGTCGAACACAGCGGAAGGAGGTGCAGCGAAGCAAACCGTAGCCGCTGCGCCCGGATCAGTCCCGTAGCGAAGGAACCCGAGCCTGCGAGGGCCGAACGTAGGAGCAAGCCTTTTGGGTTACCTTTTTGGCGTCTGAAAAAGGTGACTCGCCGTAAGGGCGAAACCGCCAGCCGCGACACCGCAAAAAACGGATATTCACCCAAACCAACCAAAGCTTGGTCGGCCTAAAGGCCGCCAAGCCTTGAAAACCCCCACAACTGTCAAAAACGATCCGCCACCCGCTTGTACGCATAATCCGGCTCCCGATACTTGCCCGGCTTCTGCCGTTTCGGCAACTCGACCTTGTCGCGCTCAACCTCCTCATAGGGGATGCGACTGAGCAGATCAGTGATGATGTTCAGCCGTGCACGACGTTTGTCATTGGAGTCGGCAACCCTCCACGGCGCCCAATCGGTGTCGGTATGCTTGAACATCTCGTCCCGCGCCCGTGAGTAGTCATACCAGCGACTGTAGGATTTCAGATCCATTGGTGTCAGTTTCCAGGTCTTGCGCCCGTCATTGATTCGCGCTTCGAGCCGGCGGGTCTGTTCCTCCGGACTGACCTCAAGCCAGTACTTGAGCAGGATCACCCCCGAATCGACGATAGCGTTCTCCACCCAAGGGATCGACTTGAGAAACTTGTCAGCCTGTTCTTCCGTGCAAAAGCCCATGACCCGTTCGACGCCGGCGCGGTTGTACCAACTGCGGTCGAAAATCACCACCTCACCGCCCGCCGGCAGATGCGGCAGGTAGCGCTGCACATGCATCTGGCTCTTTTCGCGATCGGTTGGCGCCGGCAGTGCCATTACCCGGAAAACCCGTGGGCTGACGCGTTCCGTGATCGCCTTGATCACCCCGCCCTTGCCTGCACCGTCGCGGCCTTCGAAAACAATACACACCTTGACACCTTTGGCGATGACCCACTCCTGCAGCTTGACCAGTTCAACGTGGAGCTTGCGCAGCTGTTCCAGATAGTCCTTGTTTTTCAAGCGTGGACGTTCGATTGCCTTTGCAGGTTTCTTCTTGTCTTTCGCCATGAACCTGTCCTCGCGCTTCAACAGCCCGCTGAATTTGTTTATTGACCCGATGGCCCTGATCCGTGAGGTTAGTTCACGCCCGATTGTTTGCCATCGTCGGGCAAAAAAGCCCTGTCGCCATGTGTTTCCTGGGTTTGTTCCGACGTCGCACTGTTCATTGCCCGATCCCCTGTTTGCTGGAGTTTTTTCGATGCCGTCGTCCAAATCATTGCCCACTGCCCTGCTCGGTCTGGCCCTGGCCTGCCCGGTGATGGCCGAGACCCAAGGTCTGGAGCTGGGGCAAGTGCTGATTTCGGCAGATGAGCGCAGTGGCAACGATGCAGCGGTCGAAGAAGCGCGGCAACGCCTTGAGCAGGTTCCCGGCGGCGCCGACGTGGTCGACATGCGCCAGCCGTTGCAGGGCCGCGTTGCCAGCAATCAGGATGTGCTCGCCTATCAGCCGGGGGTGTATGCGCAGTCGGCGGGCAACGAAGGCGTAAAGATTTCCATCCGTGGTTCAGGCATCAACCGCGCACCCGGTGCCCACGCCTCGGGGCTGTACACGATGCTGGATGGCTTGCCCCTCACCGGCCCCGGCGGCACGCCGTATGAATTGCTCGAGCCGTTGTGGGTCGATCATGTCGAAGTGCTGCGCGGCGCCAACGGTTTCGATCGCGGCGCGCTGGCGCTGGGCGGCGCTATCGATTACGTCAGCCACACCGGTTACACCGCGCCGAAACTGCAAGTGCGTTACGCCACCGGCAGCCATGGCTATCAGCAGCGCCAGGTCAGCTCCGGGCAAGTGCTGGGCGATTTCGATTACTACGTGTCGCTGACCGATGCCAATGCCGACGGCTATCAGGACCACACCGCCAGCGAGAGCAAAGGCCTGATCGCCAACTTCGGCTACCGCTTCAACCCAAATCTGGAAACCCGCTTCTATTTCCGCTATCGCGAGACTGACAACGACCTCGCCGGTCGCGTGACCAAGCATTCCATCGAACACAGCCCACGGGCAGCCAACCCGGCGTATGTGGCCCGCGATGACAGCCGCAAGCAGCCCGGCAGCACGTTCATCGGCAACAAGACCACGTTCTACCTCGATGACGATTCGAGCATCCAGACCGGCCTCGCCTACCACGACTACCCGATGGATCTGCGCGAAGGCCCCAACAGGCTGAAGGTGGCATATACCGACGTCAGCGGCACCTTCGACTACAAACGCCGCGACACCCTGTTCGGCATGGAAAGCCGCAGCAATGTCGGCCTGCGCGTGACCAAGCACCTGCCCAACGACGGCGCCAGCGAGTTCGTGCGCATCCCGAGTGGCAACACCGCCAGCTACGCCCCGGGCACGCGGATGCGTAATTTCACCTATCAGGGTTCGGATACCGTGCTGCATTTCGGTAACGACCTGGAAATTGCCGACGACCTCTGGCTGACCACCGGCCTCGCCGCGATCTACACCCGCCGCGAAAGCGCCGTAACCTATCCGCAGGGCGGCGGCAAAACCAGTCTCAGCGACTGGGACTATGCACCGCGCATCGGCCTGCGCTATCAGATCACCCCCGACGTGCAAGTGTTCGGCAACCTCAGCCGCTCCGTCGAAGCACCGCACCCGTGGTCGCTGATCTACAGCTCCAACGTGCGCTTCCCTGCCGGCAACGGCGCCGCCACCGGCACCCAGCGCGACCCGGTCGAACTGCAAAACCAGACCGCTACCACTCTGGAACTCGGTGGCCGTGGCGACAGCAAACTGGGCGAATGGAGCCTGGCCTGGTACTACGCGCAAGTTCGTCACGAACTGCTCTCGGTACTGCCGGACGCCAACGCCGTCACGCCGTACGAACTCAACGCCAGCCCGACCGTGCACCAGGGCATCGAGGCCAGCCTCAACAGCAAACTCTGGACCACCGCCGACGGCCGCCAGTTGAGCTTGCGCCAGGCCTACACCTTCAGCGACTTCCACTACCGCGACGACGAACGCTTCGGCGACAACCGCCTGCCGGGCCTGCCGATGCATTATTACCAGGGCGAACTGCGTTACGACTGGCCGCAGGGCTTCTTCGCCGCTGTGAACACACAACTGGTGTCCAAAGTTGCCGTTGACTACGCCAACAGCTACTACGCCGACCCTTACGCCCTGTTTGGCGCCACCCTGGGCTACAACGCCCCGAAGGGCGACTGGCAAGGCTGGGTCGACATGCGCAACCTGACCGGCAAGCGTTATGCGGCAACGGTCACGCCGGGGTATGACGACAAAGGTCTGGATGCCGCGCGGTCGACCCCGGGTGAAGGGATGGGGGTTTATGTTGGGGTTTCGTGGAGTTTGCTATAAGACCCAACGCGAAATTCAAATGTGGGAGCGAGCCTGCTCGCGAAAGCGGTGTATCAGCCGTGAGTTATTTCAACTGACACGACGCCTTCGCGAGCAGGCTCGCTCCCACAGTTGGCTTTGTGGTGTTGGTTAGAACGACGCAGGGTTCGAATCTCTGGACGAGTATCATCGTGACAGCACATCTCCTCGGACCGACCAGGTAATCATCGTTCTCCATTGAAAATAACGGACTGACCTCATGGATACTTCCCAAGAAAACCCTCTGGAAACATCGCTCCGGCTGGCCGCGGACGAACCCGCGCATAGCCCTGAGTTCTATCGCACCCTTCTGGACTCGACCCTCTACATCCTCGGCACCGCCGGTGCGGCGCAAGGTCATGTCAATCTCGAAGCCGGCAGCAACATCAGCATCGCCCATTGGCAGAAGCCCGATGGCACGCCAGTCATTCCGTTCTTCTCCTCACTGCCAACGCTGCAACAATCCATCGACAGCGAGCAGAGCTATGTGGAGATACCCGCCCGATCATTGTTCGAAATCACGCTGGGCGCGCTGCTTTTTCTGAATCCGAAGTCGCCGTACGGCAAGGAATTTCTTCCGGCGGAAGTGCAACGCCTGCTCTCAGGCGAAATCGGCCGGCCCGCCACGCAGCGTACCGTGGAAAAAGAAACCAACGTCTTGCTTGGACAGCCTTCGGACTACCCATCGACGATGGTCCATTCGCTCTCGCAATTGCTGGCCAAACACGCCAATGTGAAACGCGCATTCCTGGCGCTGATGCACGACCCCTCGATTGATGAAAAACCGCACTTGATCGTCGGCATCGAAGCGGATGGCGATATCGAACAGGTCATGCGCGAAGCCGGCAATGTCGCTGCGGACACAGCCCCCGATGGCGGACCAGTTGATTTTTGCCGCGTGCTGACGGGACAAGCCGGGCTGAGTGATTACTTCCTCAGGGAGACCAAACCGTTCTACGAACGCAAGTCACCGAGCAGGCTGCGTTCGTTATTTGGCTTTGGTTGACACGCCTGCATGCCGCTTGATCAGCAGGCCAGTGGTCGATTCTGATGAGCGTAACCTTGGATTCTCTCAACCCGCCCTCATAACAGTGGGTATCCCCACATCGTCTCGAGAGGAAGCACACACCATGACCACTCAAACCGAAACTGCCATTCTCGCCGGCGGCTGCTTCTGGGGCATGCAGGATCTGTTGCGCCGCTATCCGGGTGTGCTGAAAACCCGCGTCGGCTATACCGGCGGCGATGTCCCGAATGCGACCTATCGCAACCACGGCAACCACGCCGAAGCCATCGAGATTGAATTCGATCCGGCGGTAATCAGCTACCGGCAGATCCTCGAGTTCTTCTTCCAGATCCACGACCCGAGCACGCCCAACCGTCAAGGCAACGATCTTGGCCCGAGCTACCGGTCGGCGATCTACTACCTCAACGACGAGCAGCGTGCCGTCGCCGAAGACACCGCTGCCGATGTCGACGCCTCGAAGCTGTGGCCGGGCCGTGTGGTAACCGAAATCGAACCGGCCGGGCCGTTCTGGGAAGCGGAACCCGAGCATCAGGATTACCTGGAGCGGATTCCGAATGGCTACACTTGCCATTTCATCCGGCCTAACTGGAAACTGCCGAAGCGCGGTTGAAGAAACTGCTGGCGGGGTTCAATGCCCCGCCACCACCGAAGCTTCTACAGAGCGCGGGCCCGACTTGAAACCGTGGGCCCGGGCACCCCAGGCAATGGCGAAGGCGATAGCGACCAGTGCCAGCATGGCCCACGGAAATGAGGCAACGCCCCACTGATCGAGCAGCACGCCGCCGACGACACCGCTGCCAGCGATCGCGCTGTTCCACGCCACTACATTCAACGACAAGGCGACATCCGCTCCGTTGCCCGCCGCGTCAGCCAGCGCCGTTTGCAACAGCGTCGCCGCGCCGCCGAACGTCAAACCCCATACCGCCACGCCGAGATAAATCACCTCTGGGTTGCGTCCGCCAAAACCCAGCGCCACGCAGACCGCGGCAAAGGTCGCCAAACTCAGCAGAACAGTCGAGCGCAGCAGCGGCTCGACCAGCTTCGCCGTCAGCCATATCCCGACCAGCGCGGCGATGCCGAAGATCAACAACACCACATCCACCCGCTCGGCCATGCCCGCCGGCGCCACGAACGGAGCGATATAGGTGTAGAGAATGTTGTGCGCCAGCATCCAGCTGATCACCACTGCAAGCACAGGACGCACGCCCGGGGTAGTCAAGACTTTGCTCAGCGATAGGCGTTGATGGGCCGGCTGCGGCGGGTAGTCGGGCACTTTCACCAGCACCCAGACGATCAGTACCAAGGTCAGCGCCGACATCAGGCCGAATGTAGTGCGCCAACCGACCAGCCCACCGAGCCACGTACCCACAGGCACGCCCAGCGACAGCGCAATCGGTGTGCCGACCATCGCCAGTGCCAACGCCTTGCCCTGCTGTTCGGGCTCAACCATGCGTCGCGCATAGCCGGCCAACAGACTCCATGCCAAACCCGCTGCAACCCCGGCGAAGAACCGCGCGACCAGCGTAACGCCGTAGTGCGACGACAGCGCGGTAATCGAATTGAACAGCAGGAAACCGACAATCGTCAGCAGCAGCACGTTGCGGCGCCGCCAGCCCCGGGTGGCGATGGTCATCGGGATCACCGCCAGTACGGAACCCAATGCGTACGCGGTAACCATTTGCCCGGCCATGGACGGCGAAATCGCCAGGCCTTCACTGATCAACGGCAACAGGCCCGCCGGCAGGGTTTCGGTGACGATGCAGATGAAGCCAGTCATGGCCAGCGCCAGCAAAGCGCCGATGGGCAGACCTTTTGGCGTAGCCGTTAACGTGATTGAAGGTGTCACTGGAAGCTCCTCGAAAAACCGACTCAGATTTAAATACCGATCGATCTAGATCCTGAGGGTGCATGCGCAGCGTTGTCAACAATTTCTGTATCGACTAGTCTTTATATTAAATCAATGAGGAGTCAGGTCATGGCGAGAACCGGTCGCCCCCGTCAGTTTGATCGCGACGACGCCGTCGATCAGGCTTTGCAACTGTTCTGGCAACACGGCTACGACGCGACATCGCTGGCCCAATTGAAGGCAGGCCTGGGTGGCGGTATCTCTGCACCTAGCTTCTACGCCGCGTTCGGTTCCAAGGAAGCGTTGTTCGATGAATGCGTGCAGCGTTATTTAACCACCTATGCGCAAGTCACCGAGTGCCTGTGGGACGACAGCCTGCCACCACGCCAGGCGATCGAGACCGCTTTGCGCCAGTCGGCACGCATGCAGTGCGACGACACACACCCCAAGGGCTGCATGGTTACCCTCGGCGTCATGAGCGCACCGAGCCCGGAAACCGCCCATGTGGCGCAAGCCCTGACCCACTCAAGGCAGCGCACCCGTGCCGGCATTCAAGCCTGCGTCGAACGCGCTGTGAATGCCGACGAGCTGGCCAGCGGCACAAGTGCGGCGGCGATGGCGACGGTATTCGACAGTTTCCTGCAGGGCATATCCATCCTCGCCAGAGACAACACCGCGCTGGATAACATTGATGCTGCTATCACTCAGGTCATGCAAACCTGGGACATTGCCGTCACGCGTAAGGCGGATTGATCAAATCACAAATGCACCGGTGCCACCGGCGCCGAACCCGGCTCCGGCACATCGACATTGACCTTCAGTGCAATCAGCAGCGCGGCCAGCAACATCAGAATTCCAGCCGCTACAAACACGCCATTGATACCGCTGAAACTGAACACCGAACCGCCGGCGGCGGCGCCTGCGGCAATCGCCGACTGCACCGATGCGACCACCATGCCGCCTGCGCTTTCGGCCTGATCGGGTATCGAGCGCGCCACCCAGTTCGACCATGCGACCGGCACGCCACCAAAGGCCATCCCCCACAGCGCCAAGAGCAACGCCTGCCCGTTGACCGAGGCCGGTAACCCGACCAACGCCAGAGCAACAACGCCCACCAACACTGGCATCAGCACCAACGTTGCCCTTGGATTGCGCTGCAACAGCCAGCCGGCGAACAGCGTGCCGGCAAAGTTCGCCACGCCGAAACCAAGGAGCATCAGTGCCAGCATCTGCGGGCCGACGCCGGTGGTGCTTTCCAGAAATGGCCTGATATAGGTGAACAACGCGAAATGGCCGGTATGCACCAATACACAGCCGAACATGCCGACGGCAATGCCCGGTCGCAGCAACACCTCAAGCACCGTACGCAGGCGTGACGGACGATGCGGCGCCAGACTGGGTAGCGTGAACATCTGAAAGACCAGCGTCACCACGCCCACCGCTGCTGCTGCGAAAAACGCACTGCGCCAGCCAAACTGGCCGCCGAGATAGCTGCCCAACGGCACCGCCACCACGGTACCCACGGCGATCCCGCTGAAGATGATCGACAACGCGCGGGGCAGCAGCGCCGCCGGCACCAGGCGCATGGCCACGGCCGCCGCCATGCTCCAGAATCCGCCCAGAGCTATGCCCAAAAGGATGCGCATGATCAGCAACACTGCGAGGCTGGACGACAACGCCACCAGCAGATTCGAGGCGATCATCAGTGCCGAGAAACCGAGCAAGACCAGGCGCCGATCAAGGCTGCGCGTCAACCCAGGTATGAGCAATCCGGCAAAGAGCGCCACCACTGCGGTCACCGTCACCGCTTGCCCGGCCAGCGCTTCGCTGACGCCGAGATCGAGCGCCATCGGCGTCAGCAGGCTGGCCGGCAGATATTCCGCCGTGAGCAGACCAAACACGCCCATCGCCAGTGAAAACACCGCCATCCACGCAGGCACCAGCGGCTCCCCGTCAGTTCGCCCATCACCTACACGTTCATTCATTTCAAGACTCCCTTGGACATTTCGAGAGGGCAGTCTATTGGCGGCAAACCGGATGATCTATGATGCGCAGTCTTGAACTTTTGATCGAAACCCCGAACATGAGCAGCACCGATCCCTTTTCACTGTCATCAGACCTGATCACTGAATTGCTGCGCAGCATGCGTTTGCGTGGCGTGCAATATCGTCGGATCCACGCTGGTCCGCCGTATGGTCTGGGTTTTAGCGACAAGTCCGGCCATGCGTATTTCCACTTCGTCGCCGCTGGATCGACGGTATTGCGACTGGAGGACGGCAGCCTGTACGAATTGTCGGCGGGCAATGCAGTGTTCATCGCCCACGGTGCCGCGCACCAGTTGCTGTCACACCCAAACGCCGAGGTGCAGGACATTGACAACGCCGTCGCCGCACCGCTCGGCGACACGGTCTGCGCGGTGCAGGTCGGACACAGCGCCGATTTGCCCGATAGCGCCCTGCTCTTCAGTGGCTGTATGGAGTTCGAACTCGGCAGCCTGCAAGGCCTCGGTCGGCTGATGCCGGGTCTTATGCTGATCGACGCCGGTGGCCAGCGCTATCCGGGACTCATGCCGATTCTCGCGACCATGGAACGCGAAGTCAGCGCAGCGCGCATTGGCTTTGCCGGCATTCTCGCGCGCCTTGCCGACGTAGTGGCGGCAATGATTGTTCGCGGCTGGGTCGAATGCGCTTGCGGCAATGCCTCCGGTCTCGTCGCCGCCCTGCGCGACCCTCGCCTGGCGCAGGCCTTGCTGGCCCTGCACCAACAACCGGGGCGCGACTGGAGCGTCGCCGAACTCGCAACGCTGTGCAACACCTCACGCTCGGTCTTCGCCGAACGCTTCCAGACCACCCTCGGCACCCCGCCGCTGCGCTACGCCACCGAACTGCGCATGCGCCTGGCCAGTCAGTGGCTGACCCTGGAAAGACTGCCGATCGAAGAAGTGGCGCAGCGCCTGGGCTACACCTCCCAAGCGGCGTTCAGTCGTGCGTTCAAGCGGATAACGGGAAGCTCACCGGGAGCGAGTCGGCGCCAGCGCGCACCATAAGAATTGCATTAACAGAGCGGCAATGAATCCGAGCCGCCCTCACCGCTGGATTTTGTCCAGCCCCGCGCCCACCCGCTCAGCAGCCTGAAAATCCCCACGCGCCTCCAACTCCTGCGCCACTTGCCGCAACTGCTCAACCGTCAATCCCACATTCAGACTGATCTTCAAATGCGACTCCAGCTGTGATTCCACCCCAGCCATCGCTGCCAGCGCACCAACAGTTGCCAGTTCCCGATCCGTCCATGCCAGGTTGTCGCGGGCGAAGATGTCGCCGAACAAGTGCACTTTCAGAAACTGATCGATCGCCGGGGCGAATTCGAACAGTGGGCCGGACACTGGCGCACCGACCAGACGGGTCTGATTGTCGGTGCCGAGTTCGGTGAGCGCATATCCCGACGGAACCGGACCCGGCTCGCGTCCCGGCACGTCTTCGATGCCCCGCGCGGCGCGTTCCTGCAAAACCTTCATCAGCAATGACAAGGCGTTGAGGCTGCGCGGGAATCCGGCGTAGGCGTACAGCTGCACCAGAATTTCCTTGGTCTCGCTGATGCTCAGCCCGGCATCAAGACCACGATTGAGTGCGTCGTGCAAACGCGGCATGTCGCCGATTGCAGCGTTGGCGGCAATCGGGGCGATCGCCAGTTGTTCAGGCGTCAGAGGCTGTTCTTTCATGATCGGTTTCTCCGGTGATCGGGAAGGATTGGCGCAGAGGGGATTCACGCAGGCTGCACTGGCAAGGACCGCGCAGCCGAGGGCGACGATGCGCAGAAGGCGCCCTTGATTTAACGATTTCTGGTTCATCAATGACTCTCCTCACTCATGCAGAGTGAACGTCACCCGCACATCGCCACGCCCCAAGACTTCGGCCAAGTCTTGCGGGCGGTCGATGCGGCCAAGACGCGAATAGCGGTAGGACGAATCGAAAGTTTTGTAGAAGACCACCAACGTATCGTCGCCATACAAAAGGAAATCGCCGATGCGGATCGTGCCCGGCGGGTAGGGTTGGGTGGGCAATGGCGGCTGCACGGTGGCGTATTTTTCATTGCCGTGCAGGTCGGTCATTTCCAGGCTCAGCGGCAATCGCGTGAGCAATTGCCGCGTACTCGGGTTGTCCTCCAGAGCAATGGCAAAACGCTGTTCTCCGACGGTCATCCACATCGTGCTGGCCTCCATAGCGGTCGGTGCAGACAGAGCAACGGGCAGCCATGCCATCAGTACGAATCCCTTCCAGCCGTTGGCAAAAGTCCGCATCGCTTTGCTCCGTCGCGTTGAAAGTTACTTCAGGTTGCTCTTGAAGAACTGCGTCAGCTTGGCAAAAGGAATCAGCTCGACCCGGTCGTACAGATCGACATGGCCGGCATTCGGCACGATCACCAGTTCTTTCGGCTGACCCGCCAACCGGAACGCCTCTTCGCTGAACTCACGGGAGTGCGCGTCGGCACCGGCAATAAACAACATCGGGCGCGGCGAGATGCTCTCGATATCGACGAACGGATAGAAGTTCATGAACTTGGTGTTGCTGCTCAGCGTCGGACGCGTGGTCTGTTGCGGCGTCGAGCTGGCCGGGGTGAATTCGCCGCGCGGGGTGCGGTAGAAATCGAAGAATTCACGCTGAATCGGGTGGGTGTCGGCTTTCAGTTCCAGCACGGTGCCGCCGGTGTATGCGACCTTGCCGCCAGTGAACTCGGCGTAACGCTGCTCTGCCGCTTGCGCAATGATCTGCTTGCGCTGCGCAAGGCTTTGCGAGTGCTTGAGGCCATCACGGTTGGCCGCGCCCATGTCGTACATGCTGACGGTGGCGATGGCTTTCATGCGTGGGTCGATTTTCGCCGCGCTGATCACGAAGCTGCCGCTACCGCAGATGCCCAACACGCCGATGCGCTCGCGGTCGATGAATGGCCGTGTGCCGAGGTAATCGACGGCCGCGCTGAAGTCTTCGGCATACATGTCCGGCAACACCGCGTTGCGCGGCGCGCCCTCGCTTTCGCCCCAGAACGACAGATCCAGCGACAGGGTGACAAAGCCCTGCTCCGCCAGTTTCTGCGCATACAGATTGGCGCTCTGCTCCTTTACCGCGCCCATCGGATGGCCAACGATAATCGCCGCGCTGCGGGCTGCCGGGTCGAGTCCTTTAGGCACAAACAGGTTGCCGACCACGGTGAGTTGATATTGGTTTTTGAAGCTGACCTTCTGCGCGGTCACCTTGTCGCTTTGGAAGAAATTGTCGGCACCGTGGGACATGTCAGCTCCGAATGCAGTGAATGAACTCAGGAGAAACCCGAGCAGTATGAACAGTCGTTTCATGGGGGCGTCCTTGATCGAGAAGCCAGGCGTGGCCGGGATGAAGGTATTGTTGCGCAGGCTCGAGACTTTGATTAGCTAATGAGTGCTTAATGCGGTTATAAACACTGCTAATCAATAAACCTGAGCATTGCGCCATGGCCAAACCCAACTTCAATGACCTGCTCGCCTTCGTCACCGTGGCCCGCACCGGCAGTTTCACCCGCGCGGCGGTGCAACTGGGCGTGACGCAATCGGCGGTGAGCCAGGTAGTCTCGGCGCTGGAAGCGCGTCTGAAAATTCGCCTGCTGACCCGCACCACACGCAGCGTGTCACTGACGGCGGCCGGCGAACGTTTGCTGCACACCGTGGGTCATCGTTTCGATGAAATCGAAGCCGAGCTGGACGCGCTGACCGAGTTGCGCGACAAGCCTGCCGGTACGGTGCGCATCACCTGCGGCGACAACATCATCAAGACCACTCTGCTGCCCAAGCTGACGCCACTATTGCTGCAATACCCGGACATCAAGGTCGAGTTCGATATCAACTACGGTTTCCGCGACATCGTTGCCGACCGCTTCGATGCCGGTGTGCGTTTCAGCGATACCGTCGCCCAGGACATGATCGCCGTACCGATCGGCCCGCCGCTGCGCATGGCCGTCGTCGCCTCGCCCGACTACTTTGCCCGGCACCCCGCCCCGCAACATCCGCGCGAGCTGGCGGCACACCGCTGCATCGACATTCGATTTCCGACCTACGACGGTGTCGATGCCTGGGAATTCGAGCGGCAGGGCAAAAAGCTGAAAGTGCGGGTCGACGGCCAACTGGTGTTCAACTCCACCGTGCACATCGCCGACGCCGCTGTGAACGGGCTGGGGATTGCCTACCTGCCTGAAGACGAGTTCGGTGCGCATCTGGCTGAAGGGCGTTTGGTCAGAGTGCTGGAAGACTGGTGCGAACCGTTCGGTGGCTTCCACCTCTACTACCCCAGCCGCCGCCAACCATCGCCGGCGTTTTCACTGGTGGTGGATGCGTTGCGCGTGGAGAGAGATCCAGCCCCGTTGTAGGAGCGAGCCTGCTCGCGATAACGTCGGCACATCCAACAGGATAAGTGCCAGATCCAGCGCTTTCGCGAGCAGGCTCGCTCCCACAGAGTTTTGCGTCAGATCCCGGAAATCAATCGATTCACAAGTCCAATGTGGGGAGCGAGCCTGCTCGCGAAGGCGCCAGACCAGGCACATCATCCCTGCATGCCAGCCCCGCGACACCCTCACAACTTCGGCACGTCACCGGTAGCCTCAGCTATCGTCGCCAACGTTTCCTCCATGCTGGCGATGTCTTCTTGCAGCTTTTGAAACACCAGATCCAACGACTCGGGGGCGTCCACGGTCTGATGGCCACGCAGCGACTCGACGCTAGCGCTCTCCACGTGCTGGAGAATGTCGACACTTTCTCGCAGTGCCAACAGCTGATCGAAGATCGCGGCAATTTGCGCCTGGCTGCGGGTGCTCATTATTTCCACCCGAGCCTGGCAATGATTTCACGGCGATACGGCGTGTCGATCTGCGCCGGCACCTGTTCGATATAGTCGCGCGCTTGTTCGTGCGCCGCGCCGCTCAACCCGGCCAGATAAGAAACTGCGTCGTCGACATTCGGCACCAGGCCTTCGATGTTCTTGAATCTGCCGGGCAGCGCCGTCCAGATCACTGCATCCAGTTGCCGAGGAATTGCCCATTCAGCAAGCATGCCCATCGGCGAGGTACCGACGGTGAAACTGCCGATGCCATCCTCCCTGGCCTCCGGCACACCTTCTCGAATACGCAGGAGCTCACGGGCCTGATCGAGATCGGTCACGTCCAGGACCGACCACAGCACTTTGCACGGCGGCGCGTTCGCGCTTATGGCTGTAGTCAACTCGCCAGTGTCACTGACGCGAACGAAGTCGATCGGTACCTGCGGCCCGTCGGCAAACCACTCGCTGGCCAGCGGCAAACCGTCCGGTTTCCAGATCAGTGAGCCCCATCCCAGACATGCAATGACCATAAATCAGACCCTTCTGAAGAAACGATGAACACAGAAAAGAACAGCCTGCTCAGCCTTTGGTTTTTCGCGGGTCGGCTGCGCGCGGAAAGGTGCGTTCTTCCTGAATCGTCCCGTCTTCTTTATGGATTTTCAGCGAGGCGGTTTTGTCTTGGAGGTAGTCGCTGGCGATCTGGGTGATCTCGGCTTTGGTCGCAGCCGTTTTCGACGCACGCTGCGCGCCCTCTTTGACCAGTTCCCAGCGCTGCTGGTTTTTGTTGATGTGGTAGTTATCCATTCCTTCACCTCTGACGTGAATATGTGACCGGTAATGGATTGACCTTGGCCGGTTCAGAGAGTTTGAAAGAATTGAGCCCGACTCAATACGCGAATTCGTGCCCCAATTCGCTCTCCATCCACGCCAGAAAACGCCTGACCCGTGGAAAGCTCGAATGCGCTTTGGGGAATACCAGATGGTGCGCAGCCACCGCAGCACTCAGAGATTCAGGCGCTACTTCAACCAGCGTGCCCGCGGCCAGATACTTTTGCGCCAGCAATGTGCTTTCCAGTGCGAAACCCAAGCCATGACTCGCGGCTTCCAGCGACATGTATGAACGATCGAAGCTCAATGCGTAAGGCCGTTCCGGACGCGCCAGACCATGCTGGGCAAACCATTGCGGCCATTTGAGCAGAGTGGCTTCCGACAGAATCAGATCGCACTCCAGCAGATCCGCCGCGCCGCGTACCGGGCGTTGCGCGAGCAGTTTCGGTGAGGTCAGCACCGCGAACGTCTCGTTCCTGACCGTGCGCACCTCATAGCTTGGCCAGTTCGGCAGACCATGGCGGATATCGACGTCGATCTTGTCGCGACTGAAGTGCAGCGATTCATAGGAGCACGACAGGTTGATCTGAATGTCCGGATGACTGGCGCGAAACGCTTCCAGGCGCGGCATCAGCCAGAGCAGGCCGAAGCTTGGCGATGAGTGCAAGCGCAGGCAATCGAGGCTGACATCGCTGGCCGCACGCTCGGTGGCAACGGCGAGGCTGTGCAGAATCCCGGAGACTTCCTTGAGGTACTGCTCGCCGACCGGCGTCAGCGAGACGCCCCGAGCAGCGCGAACGAATAATTGCCGGCCGATCATCCCTTCCAGTTTCGCCAGTTGATGGCTGACTGCCGAGGGTGTCAGGTCCAGCACTTCCGCCGCTCTGGCGACGTTGCCGAAGCGCGCGGTTTGTTCGAAGGCCTGAATTGCTTTCAGCGGTGGCAGGATGATCGATGCCTCAGTGTCAGAGCGCATGGTGACTCCGTGGTGATTTCTTGTGATGTACCGGCAGGTTTCATTCAAGCATTTGCGAAACGGCCTGACGAGTGCTGAATTTTTTTCAGCATTGAGTGACTTCCGCGTTATTGCTCACGCTCGCCCCGGAGGACAAGCTGAGTCATCGGTTTTTCGCAGACCGACCCAATAAAAACAATTCGAGGGAATCCTCCATGCTTCTTCAAGGCAAAGTCGCAATCATTACCGGTGCCGCATCTGCCCGTGGCATTGGCCGCGCTACCGCCAGCACATTTGCGCAACACGGCGCTCGCGTGGTCATCCTCGATCTGGATGCCTCCGCAGCACGTGACGCCGCCGCAGCACTGGGCGAAGGTCATCTGGGCCTGGCGGCCAACGTGGCCGACGAAGCGCAGGTTCAGCAAGCCGTCGCCGCCATCATCGAGCACTTCGGGCGCATCGATATTCTCGTCAACAACGCCGGCATCACCCAGCCACTGAAGACTCTGGATATTCGCCCTTCGGACTACGACAAGGTGCTGGACGTCAGCCTGCGCGGCACTTTGCTCATGTCTCAGGCGGTGATTCCGCTGATGCGCCAACAGTCTTCCGGCAGCATCGTCTGCATGTCGTCGGTGTCGGCCCAGCGCGGCGGCGGCATCTTCGGTGGCCCGCATTACAGCGCGGCCAAGGCTGGTGTGCTGGGGCTGGGCAAGGCCATGGCGCGGGAATTGGGGCCGGACAATATCCGCGTCAACTCCATCGCTCCCGGCCTTATTCACACCGACATCACCGGCGGCCTGATGCAGGATGAACGCCGCCACGCCATCATCGAAGGCATTCCG
This sequence comes from Pseudomonas sp. RG1, assembly GCF_025910115.1. Lineage (NCBI taxonomy): Bacteria > Pseudomonadati > Pseudomonadota > Gammaproteobacteria > Pseudomonadales > Pseudomonadaceae > Pseudomonas > Pseudomonas sp. RG1. The sequence goes on along the minus strand of NZ_JAPCIK010000019.1, from coordinate 275,975 downwards.
CTGGGGCGCCTGGGTCAAGCGCAGGACGTCGCCAACGCCGCGCTGTTTCTGGCCAGCGACCTGTCCGCTTATCTGACCGGCATCACCCTCGATGTGAACGGCGGCATGCTGATTCACTGAGTAACTCTGGGCGGGCCTGCGTGGCCCGTGCGGTTCTGGATCGATGACGCAGCCGGGCCTGATGGCCTGGCGGTCAATAAAAACAAGAGATCAGACCATCATGACTACCCTGTCGCTCGAAGCGGTTTCGACCGTGCGTTCTTCTGCCTATCGCAAAACGGCCTGGCGGCTGATGCCGTTCCTGATGCTGTGCTACCTATGCGCCTATCTGGACCGGGTCAACGTCGGTTTCGCCAAGCTGCAAATGATGAACGATCTGGCCCTCAGCGAAACGGTCTACGGACTGGGCGCCGGGGTGTTTTTCATCGGCTATTTCCTTTGCGAAGTGCCCAGCAACATCATCCTGCACAAGGTCGGCGCGCGAGTGTGGATTGCGCGGATCATGATCACTTGGGGCATCGTTTCGGCGCTGTTCGCCTTCGTCGAAACCGCTTGGCAGTTCTACGCGCTGCGCTTTCTGCTGGGGATTGCCGAAGCCGGTCTGGCGCCGGGCCTGCTGCTCTACCTCACCTACTGGTTTCCGTCCTATCGGCGGGCGCGCATGACCGTGTTGTGGTTTATCGCCATTCCGTTGTCAGGCATGGTCGGTGGCCCGCTGTCGGGCTGGATCATGAATCACTTTGCCGGTGTGCACGGCTGGGCCGGCTGGCAATGGATGTTCGTTCTCGAGGCGGTGCCCACCGTCGTCGTCGGCCTGCTGGTGCTGAGTTATCTGAAGGACGGCGTGCATCAGGCGACCTGGCTCAATGACGAGGAAAAAGCCTTGATCACTCGCGAGCTGGCCGAAGACGACCAGCAGAAGGTCACCCACGCCTCGGTCGGCGAGTTCATTCGCGACCGGCGCTTGTGGCTGCTGGCAGCGATCTACTTCTGTGTGGTCATGGGCCAATATGCGATCACCTTCTGGCTGCCGACACTGGTACGTAATGCAGGCGTTTCCGACCCGCTGCACATCGGGTTCCTGACCAGCCTGCCTTACCTGTGCGCCATCGCCGCCATGCTCCTGGTCGGCCGCAGTGGCGACAAACATCGCGAGCGCCGCTGGCACCTGATCGTGCCGATGATCGCCGGTGCGATCGGCTTGAGCCTGGCAGCAATGATGGGCGGCAACCCGACCTTGTCGATCCTCAGCCTGTGCCTGGCCGCCTCCGGCATTCTCTCCGCCACCTCGTTGTTCTGGATGCTGCCCACCACGCTGCTTGGCGGGGTGTCTGCGGCCGCCGGCATCGCCGCGGTCAACAGCTTCGCCAACCTCGCCGGGTTCTGCTCGCCCTATCTGATCGGCTGGATCACCACCCTGACCGGTTCCAGCGCCATCGGCATGTACCTCATCACCGGGGTGCTGTTCCTCGGCGCCAGCCTGGTCCTGCGTATTCCCGCCGCTTTGGTCAATCGTTGAGTCAACGGAGTTTCATCATGACGACTAATCTTGCACACGCTGCATCGCTGAGCCTGACCCAGCGCGCGCACAACATTCGCCGCCATGCACTGCGCATGGGCCAGGTTCAGGGCCAGGGCTATGTGGGCCAGGCCCTCGGCGCGGCTGACCTGCTGGCGGTGTCTTACTTTCATGCGATGAATCATCGCCCCGCGGACCCCGAATGGGAGCAGCGCGATCGCTTCTATCTCTCCATCGGCCACTACGCCATTGCTCTGTACGCAGCGCTTATCGAAGCCGAGATCATTCCGCTCGACGAGCTGGAAACCTACGGCTCGGATGACAGCCGCCTGCCGATGTCGGGCATGGCCGCGTACACCCCGGGGATGGAAATCACCGGCGGCTCGCTGGGTCAGGGCCTGGGTATCGCGGTCGGTGCCTGCCTGGGCCTCAAGCGCAAAGGCTCGTCATCTTTCGTTTACAACCTGCTGTCCGATGGCGAACTCAATGAAGGCTCGACCTGGGAAGCGGTGATGTCGGCGTCGCACTGGCAGCTCGACAACCTGATCGCCATCGTCGACGTCAACAACCAGCAGGCCGACGGTTACTCCAGCGAGATTCTTTCGTTCGAACCCATCGTCGATCGCTGGCAAGCCTTTGGCTGGTTCACCCAGCGCGTCGACGGCAATGACCTCGACGCCCTGGTCGCTGCATTCGATGCCGCGCGCAATCACCCCGGCGGGCAACCGCGCGTGATCATCTGCGACACGAAAATGGGCAAAGGCGTGCCGTTTCTGGAGAACCGGGAAAAGACCCACTTCATTCGCGTCGAAGAGCACGAATGGGACCTGGCACTGAGCAACCTTGAAGAAGGAAAAGACCAATGAGCAACGCCGCCAACACTGCGCCTTCGACTGCTACTGGCGCGCCGGTGAAAAAGCGCCTGACCACCTCGGCGATGATTGCCTCGATTGCTTCCGAGGGTCAGGCGACCCGTTCGGCACCGTTCGGCCATGCGCTCGCAGCGCTGGCAGACCAGCGCGCGGACATCGTCGGTCTCTCGGCTGACCTGTCCAAGTACACCGACCTGCACATTTTCGCCAAGGCGCATCCGGAGCGTTTCTATCAAATGGGCATGGCCGAACAGTTGCTGATGAGCGCTGCGGCGGGCATGGCGCGTGAGGGTTTCGTGCCGTTCGCCACCACCTACGCGGTGTTCGCATCGCGGCGTGCTTACGACTTCATCTGCATGGCCATCGCCGAGGAAAACCTTAACGTCAAAATCGTCTGCGGCCTCCCCGGTCTCACCACGGGTTACGGGCCGAGCCACCAGGCCACCGATGATCTGGCTATTTTCCGCGCCATGCCCAATCTGATGATTGTCGACCCGTGCGATGCGCTGGAAATCGAACAGGCCGTGCCGGCCATCGCCGCTCACCAAGGCCCGGTCTACATGCGTTTGCTGCGCGGCAATGTGCCGTTGGTGCTGGACGAGTACGGTTATAAATTCGAGATCGGCAAGGCCAAGACCCTGCGCACGGGCAACGACGTACTGATCATCTCCACCGGGCTGATGACCATGCGCTCACTGGAAGCGGCCAAGCAATTGCAGGCCGACGGCATTGATGTGGCCGTGCTGCACGTGCCGACCATCAAGCCGCTGGATGAGCAAACCATTCTCGCCGAAGCGCGCAAATCCGGGCGTCTGGTGGTCACCGCCGAGAACAGCTCGATCATCGGCGGTTTGGGTGAGGCGGTGGCCGGGTTGTTGTTGCGCAATGGCGTGACGCCCACCTTCAGACAGATCGCGTTGCCCGACGCCTTCCTCGACGCCGGCGCCCTGCCGACGCTGCATGATCGCTACGGCATTTCGACGCCGGCCGTTTGCGCGCAGATCAAAGCCTGGCTGTAACTCCACCGTGAGCGGCGCCTCCATCCGAGGCGCTCGTTCATTCGCAACCAGGAGGCCGAACGTGAAAGCACATGAACTGCTGGATCCCGACTTCAAAAGCTTTTTAACCCCCGGCGCAGAAGCCTGGACGTTGGGAACGCTGCCCGCGATCAGGGAGCGTGTTCACGCGACATTCAAATCCCGAGAACAAGCGCTCGGAGAAAACCTATGGACCAAGGCCCACGACGGTGAGAATTTGCGCCTGTGTCTTTACCGGCCCGCCGCCGCAGCAGCGGACGGTAATTTTGCGGTGATCCTGTACATCCACGGTGGAGGTTTCGTCCTCGGTTGCCCCGAAATGGCCGATGACTATCTGGCTGACCTCGCCGAAAACCTTCAGGCGATCATCGTCGCCGTCGATTACCGTCTCGCGCCAGAGCACCCCTTTCCTATTCCCCTAGAAGATTGCTACACCGCCCTTGGCTGGGTTTTCGCCCACCGGCAAACGCTCAACATCGACGCCGACAAAGTAATCGTCATGGGCCACAGTGCCGGCGCCGGGCTGGCAGCAGCGCTGGCCATTGTGGCGCGGGATCGCGGCGAGTATTCCATCGCCAGTCAGGTGCTGGTTTATCCGATGCTCGATCACCGTTCGGGCAGCGCGGCCTCGCCTCAGCAGAACAGCACGACCGGAGTGATTGGCTGGCCGGCGCAAGCCAACCAGTTCTGTTGGGAGTGCCTGCGCGCTGACCAAGCGCTGGATGATCTGCCAATTGGCTGGTTTTCGCCGGCCCTGCAAGACGATCTGCGTGACTTGCCACCGACGTTTCTGGCCGTCGGGGCGCTGGATCTGTTTCTGGAAGAGGACATTGCATTTGCCCTGCGCCTGTCGCGCGCCGGGGTTGCCGTCGAACTGCATGTCTACCCTGGGGCGCCACATATGTTTGATCAGTGCCCCGGCAGCGTTAGCGATCAGTCTGCGCTGGATATCGTCCGATCACTTCGGCGATCGATAGCTAGCGCATTAACTGCTGAGGGATAGAAAGAACAGCTGAAACGGTACAACAGGATTTCTTATACAAAGCCTTCCTCCCCTTCTACGCTTTTTGATTAACACCTTCGCAGACAGGCAACTGCGGAGGATGGCCCGCGCTTTGAGAAATTCAATATCGCTTAGCCATCACCCTCGGCGATTCCGCCCGGACCTTTTCCAGCGTTCCGTTGGATAATGTCGAAAACGACACATTTTGTTGCACCCAAAAACCGCTTGGATCCAACGTCCCGACAAACGGTAACGACCTGATTAGAGCAGTTTTTCAAAGAGATAAACGTGGGCAAATGGCCCATTCATACACTCGTCAAAAATCAGGCAGCCCCATCTGACACTCCCTATCTATGGTTTTAAAACCATCCGTGGACGTCCGCCCCACCCATTTACAGGGAGTAGTAATGGACAACATCGTCATTGCCGACAAAGCCAATTCTCAGCTCACTGCCCAGAACTGGGGCAATGTTCAGCTCAGTCAGCCTTCAGTTGTACAAATGCCGGTTCGGCCCGATCAATTGGCGTCGACCAGTCGCAGCGGTCAGGATTTGATCGTCAATCTGAAGTCTGGCGAGCAAATCAAAATCTCCAATTTCTTTGTCACCAGCCCTGACGGCGTGCCCAATGACATTGTCTTTCAGGGTGACGACGCGACGCTGTGGCAGGCGCGCTACAGCGCCGAGCCGTTCAATGGCTTTACCTTTGACGAAATCAATTCGCTGGACGAGCTGATCGCTGGCGTCGGTGTGGTGGATGGGGCGACGCCGGCATGGGCGATTGCCGGGCTTGGCCTGTTGGGCGCGGGTGGTGCGGCAGCCGCTGCCGGCGGAAGTGGGGGCGGCGGCGGTGGTGGTGGTGGCGGTGGAGACGCGACGCCTCCGGCGCCCGCGACCGGATTAACCTTGTCGGCCGATGGCCGGGTGCTGAGTGGTTTTGGCGAAGCTGGCAGTGTCGTTCAGGTACGCGATGCAGCCGGCAACCTTTTGGGTTCCGGTACCGTTGGCGCCGATGGCAGTTTCCAGGTCGACCTGGGTACGCCACAGAACAATGGCCAGCCGCTCGACGTCACGCTCACCGACCCTGCGGGCAACGTTTCGACGCCGGGTACGGTCACTGCGCCGGATACCACCGCGCCCACTGCGCCTGGCAACCTCGCTGTGAGCGCCGACGGCACGCAACTCGGCGGCACCGGTGAAGTCGGCTCGACCATCCAGGTGCGCGCCGCCGATGGCAGCCTGCTCGGCAGCGCCGTGGTTGCGGCCGATGGCACCTTCAGCGTCGTCCTCAGCCCCGCGCAAACCGGCGGTCAGCCGCTGACAGTGAATGCCACCGATGCCGCAGGCAATATCTCGACCGGCGCAACGGTCAGCGCGCCGGAGATCGTCGAACCGACGACGCCAGGCAATCTCGGTTTGAGCAGCGACGGCAGCCAGCTGACCGGCACCGCCCGGGCCGGCACCACGATCGAAGTCCGTGCCGCCAACGGCGAATTGCTCGGGCGCGCGGCGGTGGCCGCTGACGGTACTTTCCTGCTGACGCTGATTCGTGCGCAGGCCAACGGTGAAACCTTCAGTGTCGTGGCAGTCAACAGCGCCGGTGCGCAATCGCCGGCCATCACCTTCAATGCGCCGGACATCACCGGCCCCGCCGCTGCTACGGATCTGACGGTGAGCAGCGATGGCCTCTCGGTCACCGGCCGTGGCGAACCCGGCAGCACAGTCAGCGTCACCAATGCCCAAGGCACACTGCTCGGCACGGCTTTAGTCGCAGCCGATGGCTCGTTCACCGTGCAACTGAGCGCCGCGCAAATCGATGGTGAGGCGCTGAGCGTGCTGGTCACCGACGCCGCCGGCAACCCTTCGCCAGCAGCGACCGTTATCGCCATTGATCTCGACGGACTGACCCAGCCGAGCGACGTTGCCCTGAGCGTGGATGGCCTGCAGATGAAAGGTCGCGGCCAGGTCGGTTCGACCGTGACAGTGCGCGACTCCAACGGCAATCTGCTCGGCTCGGCAGTGGTCGCTGCGGATGGCACGTTCACGGTGCAATTGAGCAGCCCGCAGAACAATGGTGAAACGTTGCAGATCAGTGCCAGCGACGCCACTGGCAACACCTCCGCCCCATTGACCTATGTAACGCCTGACACCCAAGGCCCGGCGGCGGTGTCCAACCTGACACTCGATGGCCAGGGACAGACGCTGACCGGCAAAGGCGAAATCGGCGCCTCGGTCATCGTGCGCGATCCGGCCGGCAATATCATCGGCACCGGCACGGTGGGTGCCGACGGCAATTTTACCGTTCCACTTTCCACACCACAGACCGATGCGCAACAGCTGCAAGTGATCCAGACCGACGCGGACGGCAATCCTTCGGCGCCGGTCAACGTGATCGCACCCGATCTGACCACGCCGGTTGCCGTGACCGATGTAAGCATTTCCGCCAATGGCGCCGTGGTCTCCGGCGCGGGTCAGATCGGCGCCACCGTTACTGTCACTGACACCAATGGGACCGTGCTGGGAACAGCTGTCGTCGGCAGCAACGGCCGGTTCGAAGTCACGTTGTCCTCGCCACAAACCAATGGCCAGAACCTCAGCGTCGTGCAGACCGATGGCTCGCCGTCGGGCTCGCCGGCAGTTCCAGTTGAAGCGCCGGATATTCAGGCCCCAACGGCTCCTTCGGATCTGACGCTGAATGCAGGTGGCACTGAACTGAGTGGCACCGGCGAGCCCGGTGCCACGGTGTCGGTCAAGGATTCGGCCGGCAATGTGTTGGGTACCGCGATCGTCGACGGCAGCGGCGCCTTTACAGTGCCGCTGAACAGCCCGCAGATCGAAGGCCAGCAACTGCAAGTCAGCCAATCGGATGGCGTGAACGTTTCCCCCAGCACACCATTGACGGCGACGGACACCACCGCGCCGCTGGCGCCGGACAATGTCGTGCTCGCCAGTAACGGCGTGACCTTGACCGGCACCGGGCAAGCGGGCAGCACCGTAACCGTCAGCGCGCCCGACGGCACGGTGCTCGGCTCTACGGTGGTCGCCAGCGACGGCAGTTTCAGCGTCAATCTGAGTCCGGCTCAGCTCGACGGTCAGGTGCTGAGTGTGATCCAGACCGATGCGAGCGCCCTGCCCTCGCCGGCCACGCCGGTCACCGCACCGGACATCACCGCCCCACCTGCACCGAGCGGTCTGCTCATCGATCCGGCGGGTGCCACCGTCACCGGTACCACGCAACCCAATAACACGGTGCAGGTGCTGGATGCCGACGGCAACGTCATCGGCACCGCGACCGCTGACGGCACGGGCGCCTTCACGGTCAACCTCGACACGGCTCAGACCAATGGCGAAGCCTTGCAAGTCGTGGTGTCGGACGGCGCCAACAGTTCGCTGCCAGGCACCGTTGCCGCGCCGGACAGCACCCCGCCGGCAGCGGTCAGCGATCTCGCGCTCAACCCGGCCGGCACGCAGGTCTCTGGCCTTGCCGAACCGGGCACCACGGTCACCGTCAGTATTGCCGGCGGTGGCGCTGTGCTGGGCACCGCGACGGCCGATGCGGATGGCCGCTTTGTCGTGACCCTCAGCCCACCGGCCGAGCCTGGCGGCAATCTGGAAGTCATCAGCACGGATGGCGGCGGTAATGATTCGCCCGTCGTGCCGCTGGCAGGACTGGACGGTAGCCAGGTCGCGACCCCGACCGATCTGGCCTTGAGTGCCGATGGTTTCACCCTGACGGGCGCCGGAACGCCCGGTTGCACCGTGACGGTGACCAGCAGCAGCGGCACGGTGCTCGGCTCAGGTCTGATCAACAGCTTCGGCCGCTTCACCCTGTTGCTCAGTAGCAAACAGATCAATGCGCAAGTTCTCCAAGTGACGGCCACCAGTCCCGACGGTGACGTGTCGATTCCGGGCACGGTGACGGCGATCGATGGCACAGCGCCGGACGCGGTGAGCAATCTGGCGCTGAATACCAACGGCACGACACTCACTGGACGCGGTGAGGCCGGGGCGACGGTCACTGTCACCGACGCCACAGGTACCGTGCTCGGTACTGCGCTGGTCGCCAGCAACGGCACGTTCAGCCTGACGCTGACGCCGGCGCAGCTCAATGGCCAGGCGCTTACCGCGATCCAGAGCGACGCCGCTGGCAACCTGTCGCAACCTGCCGGCATCATTGCCAGCGATCTGCAACCGCCAGCCGCAGCGACTGGCGTTACGATCAATGACGTCGGCACCGTGGTCAAAGGCCAGGGCGAAGCCGGCAGCACCGTGACCGTGCGCGATGCCGCCGGCAATGTTCTGGCCACCGGCGTGGTCGATCAGAGCGGCAACTTCCAGGTCACCCTGCCCAACGCGCAGAACACCGGCGAAACCCTGCAGGTCACTCTGACCGACGCCAACGGCAACACTTCGACGTCCACTGGCGTGATCACCGTCGACGGCACCCCGCCGGCCGCTGTGCAGAATCCACTGATCAGCGCCGATGGCAGCACCCTCAGCGGCACAGGTGAGGCTGGCGCAACAGTCAATGTCACCACCGCCAACGGCACCGTGCTCGGCAGCGCCGTAGTTGGCGCGGACGGCGCGTTCAGTGTGACCCTGGCGCCAGCGCCGACCAACGGCGAGGCGTTGGCGATCAACCAGACCGACCCTGCCGGCAATGTCTCGCCGTCGACCAGCGTCAATGCGCCCGACATCAGCCCACCAGCTGCACTGACCCAAGTCGCGGTGAATGCTGACGGCGTCACCGTCACTGGTCATGGCGAACCGGGCGCAACGGTGTCCGTGCGCAGCGCCGACGGCACGTTGCTTGGCACCGCGCAGGTCGGCAGTGGCGGTGCGTTCACTGTCACCCTCAACGCAGCACAACTGAATGCCGAAGTGCTGACCGTCACTCAGGAAGATCCGCCGGGCAACGTTTCGACGGCGGTTGAAGTCATCGCCGCGGATTTGACCGCGCCGGCGATTCCGAGCGCATTGACGCTCAATGCTGCCGGCGTGCAACTGGCCGGTAACGCCGAGGCCGGCAGTACGGTGACCGTACGCGACAGCCAGGGCAATCTTCTCGGTACCACCACGGCGGCCGCAAACGGCACTTTCCAGATTACTCTCAACAGCCCGCAAACCAACGGCCAGTCGCTGAACGTGACGGCCACCGATGCGGCAGGCAATCCGTCAGCCCCGGCAATCGTCAATGCGGTCGATAGCACGGCGCCGTTGGTGGCGAGCGATCTGGCGGTGAGCGCCAATGGTGCCACCCTGACCGGCATCGGCGAGGTCGGCGCCAGCGTGGAAGTTCGCGATGCCGGCGGTGTTTTGCTGGGTACTGCGACCGTTGCCAGCAATGGCAATTTCAGCGTCACGTTGTCCCCGGCTGCGGTGGCTGGATCGAATCTTTCCGTGGTGCAGATCGATGCTGCCGGCAACACCGGACCGGCGGCGCCGGTGACTGCGCCGGGCAATCTGGCGGAAAGTGCACCGACCAATCTGGCCCTCAGCGCCGACGGTCTGACCCTGACCGGCTCGGCCACCGCCGGCAGCACCGTGAGCATTCGCAATGCCTCGGGCGTGTTGCTCGGCAGCGCGCTGGTGTCGGCCAATGGCACTTTCAGCGTCACCCTCAACGCCGCGCAACTCAACGGCGAACAGCTGTCTGCCGTGGCAATCTCGAGCACCGGTATCAATTCGTCACCGACCGACTACACCGCTGCCGACATCGCCGCGCCAACGCCGCTCAGCGAACTGAGTCTGGCACCGAACGGCACGGCCCTGACCGGGCGCGGTGAAGCCGGCGCCACCGTGACCGTGCTCGGCACCGGTGGAACGGTTCTCGGCAGCGCGGTGGTGGCGGCCAACGGCACCTTCAGCGTCACCCTCAGCCCGGCACAGACCTCTGGCCAGACTTTGAGCCTGAGCCAGGCCGACGCCGCCGCCAACGAATCCAACAGCGTCAACCTGATCGCCCCGGACCTGCTCGCGCCCAATGCGCCGGCGGCGCTGGTGGCGAGCGCTGACGGCACCTTGCTGTCGGGTACCGGTGAGGCCGGCACCACGGTCAACGTGTACAACGCCGCCGGAGCGCTGGTCGGGACCGGCACCGTGAGCATCGACGGCACGTTTGCGATCACCCTGACCACGCCGCAAGCCAATGGCCAGGCGCTGACCGTGTCGCTGACGGATGCGGCGGGCAACACCTCGGCAGCCACGCCGTTCACTTCGGTCGACAGCACACCGCCAGCGGCCGTTTCGCAACTGAGCATCGGCGGCGACGGCGCAAGCCTGACCGGGCGCGGCGAACCGGGCGCGCAGGTGCGCGTCATCGACAGCGACGGCAACGTGCTTGGCACCGCCGTGGTCAGCGCGACCGGTACCTTCACCCTGCCACTGAACCCGGCGTTGACCAACGCCGAAGTGATCACCGTGGTCCAGGCCGACGCAGCGGGCAACGACTCGCCGACAGTGAACCTGACCACACCGGACTTCACCCCGCCTGATCCACTGGACAACGTCGACATCAACTCGTCCGGCGCGCTGGTCATCGGTACTGGCGAACCCGGCGCGACCGTGACCGTGCGCGATGCCAATGGCACCTTGCTCGGCACCAGCGTGGTACTCGGCGACGGCACCTTCAGCGTCACCCTCAATCCGCCGCAGATCAACGAACAGATCCTCAGCGTGCAGCAGGCCGATCCACCCGGCAACGTCAGCGCGCCGGTGTCGATCACCGCACCGGATCTGACGCCGCCAGCGACGCCGGCCGATCTGCAACTGAATGCCGATGGCGACACCCTCACCGGGACCGGCGAAGTCGGCGCCATTGTCCGCGTGACATCCGCAGACGGTACCGAGCTGGGCACCGGCACCGTGGGCAGCGATGGCCGTTTCCAGATCACCGTGGCTCCGGTGCAAACCAATGGCCAAGCGCTGTTCGTGGTGTTGGCGGATGCGGCCGGCAATGCCTCGCCTGCCGGCACCCTGACGGCACCTGACAGCACGCCTCCTGCAGCACTGACCGATGTCGAGATCGACGCCAGCGGCAGCCTGATCACCGGCTCCGGTGCGGCGGGCTCGCAGGTAGTCGTCACCAATGCGCTGGGCACCATCGTTGGCACCGGCACCGTCGCGGCCGATGGCAGTTTCAGCGTCAACCTGGACCAGCCTCTGCTCAACGGTGAAGCTTTGTCGGTGATCCAGCGCGATGCCGCAGGTAATCCTTCGCCAATCGTGCCCGTCACTGCGCCGGACATCACCCTGCCCGCTGCGCCCACCGGCCTCGTTCTCACGCCTGATGGCCTGACACTGACCGGTACCGGTGAAGCCGGCGCCACGGTGCGCGTGCTCAGCGCGACTGGCACGGTACTGGGCTCGGCAACCGTGACCGGCAATGGCTCGTTCAGCGTGACCCTCAATCCGCCGCAGGTGAATGGCGAGCTGTTGAGCGTCAATCAGACTGATCCGGCTTCAAACATTTCACCCACAGCACCTCTGCAAGCGGGCGACAGCACTGATCCACTGGAAGTGGCCGACCTCAACGTCAGCCAGGACGGCTTGACCGTGACCGGTACCGGCGAGCCCGGCGCAACCGTCACCGTGCTTGACGGCGCGGTGGTGCTCGGCACAGCGACGGTGGCGGCAGATGGCAGTTTCAGCGTCACGTTGTCGGCTGCGCAACTCGATGGCCGCGCGCTCTCGGTAGTGCAAGCCGACGCGCAAAACAACCAGTCCGAGCCCGTACTGGTGGACGCGCCGGACAGCACTGCACCTATCGCACCAACGGTGACATCGCTGACCGGCGCCGGCACCTTGCTCGCCGGGACCGCCGAAGCCGGTAGCACCGTGACTGTGCTGTCCGCCACCGGCACCGTGCTCGGCACAGCGGTGGCATTGAGCGACGGCACCTACACAGTCACGCTGAATCCGGCTCAGGCCAATGGTCAGTTGTTGTCGGTGATCGCGACGGACGAGGCGCAAAACGCATCGCCAGAGCTGCTCTACCCGGCGGCAGATACCACGGCTCCGGATGCCGTCACCGGTCTGACCATCAGCGGCGATCTGAGCCAGCTCGCCGGTCGTGGCGAAGCCGGCGCGAGTGTCGAGGTGACCGATGCGCTGGGCAATGTTGTCGGCAGCGGCACGGTGGCGGCCAACGGCACATTCCTGATCGATCTGGCCCCGGGCATCACCACCGGGCAAGTGCTGACAGTGAATCAAACAGACGTCGCGACTAATGTGTCCGCAGACGCCGACCTGACTGTTCCGGCAGTGCCAGCGCCGGCTGCGCCGGACAATCTTGTGCTGACAGCCGACGGCGTGACGCTGACCGGCACGGCGGCGATCGGCACCACCATCAATGTCTACGCGCCGGATAACAGCCTGATCGGCACCGGCGTCACCGGCGGGGATGGCACGTTCAGCGTGGTGCTGACGCCTGCGCAAATCAACGGCCAAAGCCTCGAAGTCACCGCCAACACTGCGCTGGGGGGTGCCTCGCTGCCGACTGAAATCACCGCAGGTGACACCTCGGCACCGGCGCCACTCAGCGATCTGGCGGTCAACGCCAACGGTACTTTGGTCACCGGTCGCGGCGAAGTCGGCGCATCGGTGACCATCACCGGCGCGGGCGGCGTGGTGCTGGGCAATGCGACGGTTGGCGCCAATGGCACCTTCAGCGCGCAGCTCAATACCCCGCAGGTCAACGGTCAGGTGCTCAATGCGACACAGACCGATGCGTCCAATAACACCTCATCCGGGCTTAACGTAACGGCGCCCGATATCACTCCCCCGGCCGCTCCGACGGCGCTGGTCCTTAGCGGTGCCGGTCTGGTCCTCGGCGGGCTCGGTGAAGCTGGCGCCACCGTCACTGTTCGCGCTGCGGGTGGGACGGTGCTGGGCACGGCGACGGTGGCGGGCAATGGCTCGTTCTCGGTGACCTTGTCATCGGCGCAACTCAACGGCCAGCAGCTGAGCGTCACGCAGAGTGATGCGGCGGGCAACGTTTCGCCGGTTACCAACCTCAGCGTCGCCGATACCACAGCGCCGGCGCCGCTGAGCAATGTCAGCTTGAACGGTACTGGCCTGGCCGTCAGCGGCACGGGTGAGGCCGGCGCGACCGTCACCGTGACCAACGCAGCCGGTACCGTGCTGGGCACCGCCGTGGTCAATGCTGGCGGCACCTTCACCGTGCAACTGTCCAGCGCGCAACTGAACGGCCAACAGCTCAACGTCCAACAGGCCGACCCGACGGGCAATCTGTCGCAGGTCTTCAATCTGACGGCCCCTGACGTGCAGGCGCCGATTGCAGCCAGCGGTCTGACGCTCGCTGCCAACGGTCTGACTTTGAGCGGTACGGGCGAAGCCGGTGCGACGGTCAACGTCTACGGCCCGGGCGGCGCGCTGATTGGCACCGCCACCGTAGGCAGTGGCGGCACGTTCAGCTTCAACCTGAACACCGCGCAACTCGACGGGCAGCTGTTGACCGTGCGTCTGGTCGACCCGGCCGGCAATCTGTCGCCCAACGCCAGCCTGACAGCGCCGGACATTACCGCGCCCGGCGCGCCGACCGGCGTCAGCGTCAATGGCAGCGGCACCGTGCTCACTGGCGTCGGCGTGCCCGGTTCGACCATCAGCGTGCGAGGCGTCGGCGGCGTGGTGCTCGGCACCGCCACCGTCGCCGCTAACGGCAGTTTCTCCGTGGCACTGGCCTCGGCGCAGATCAACAGCCAGGCACTCAGCGTCACCCAGGCCGATCCGAGTGGCAACGTATCGGCTGCGGCGACCGCGACGGCGCCAGACCTGACGCCTCCAGCGGCGGCCACCGCGCTGCTGGTCGGTGCCGATGGCCTCACTGTCACCGGTACCGGTGAAGCCGGCGCAACCGTGACCATCAAGTCGGCCAGCGGCAGCGTTCTGGGCACCGCTACGGTTAACAACCTCGGCGTGTTTACCGTCACCCTGAGCAGTGCGCAGATCAACGGTGAAAACCTCACCGTCAACCTCAGCGACGCACGCGGCAACGTTTCGGTGGCCGCCAACGTCATTGCGCCGGACGTCGACGTCAACGCGCCAGTGATCGCCAGCGATAACCTCGCCGTCGGCACCGTCACGCTGGCCCCGGTCACCGCCTCGCAGACCTTCAACGACTCGTTCACCACGCTGCTGGCCGGATTCTCGAAAACCTTCACCTTCACCGTCGCCGGCGGCACGCGTCTTGATCCGACCCTGACGCTGACCACCAGCAGCCTGATTTCGCTGATCGATGGCGTGGTCTACACCCTGCAAGTCAAGGATGCCAGCGGCAACTGGGTCACTCTGGATGTCAATGGCAGCGGCGGCCTGCTCGACCTGATCGCGCTCGCCGGCCAAGGCGTGCGGGTCGACATCGGTAACCTGCTGTCAGGCGATTATCGACTGACGGTTTCAAGCACCGGTATAGGCGTGCTGACCACGGTCAATACCCAGCTGCAACTGGATGTCAGCAGCCTGACCCAGTTCAACGGCATTGCCGGGCCAGCGGTGACCGGCAACGTCATCACCAACGTCGGCGTCGATGGCACGGTCGATCAGACCGGCCCGGACAACGGCGCGCAGTTGCAGATATTCAAGAATGGCGCCTGGGTCAGCGCCGGTGCCGGCACCACGGTGCAAGGGTTGTACGGCACGCTGACCATCGACGCCAACGGCAACTACAGCTACAAACCGAACGGCAGTGTCGGCAGCGTCGGCAAAGTCGACGTGTTCAACTACCAACTGGTGCACCCGAACGGCTTGAGTGACACCGCCAATCTGTACGTGCGCATCGACAGCCCGCAAGCCAGCGAAGTGTGGAATGACGCCAACCTTGGCAGCCCGGCACTGGTGGTGGATGCCACAGCGGACATCGCCTCGACCGACGTCACCCTGATCAACCGCGAAGTCACCACCAACTCCGCCCTCGGCACGTTCAATGTGCTGCTGGGCGGCGGCAGTGGTAACTACAACACCGTGGTCGCGGCCGATACCGTCAGTGACCTGACCGTGGTGGTCAATTCGAGCAACCTGCTGGCGCTGCTCGGTTCGATGACGGTGGGCCTGTACAAGCTCAACACGGCGACCAACCAGTACGTGCTGGTCAAGAGTTACGGCGGCAATGCCCTGCTCAATCTCGGCGGCGGCAACTACGGGATCAAGTTCGACGACCAGACCGCCGGCAGTTATCAGGTGCGGGTGGCAGTGGGCGGCCTCGGCCTGCTGACCAGCGTCAACACCAGCCTGATCAACGTCGCGACCTACAACAACCAGTTCGTGGTCGGCAGCTACACGCCCGTGTCAGGCAACCTGCTCACCGACACCGCAGGCGGCGGCGCCGATGTGCTGGGCTCGGTGTACACCTTGCTCAGCGTACTGGTCGCCGGCAGTTACGTGGCGCCGGGTTACAACGGCGTGTCGCTGGTCGGCAACTACGGCACATTGGTGGTTCAGGCCAACGGCAACTACACCTACACGCTCAAGGCCGGGCTGACCGATGCGGTGATCGGCCAGGAAGACACCTTCACTTACCAACTCACCCACCCCAACGGCACCGTGGATACCGCGACGCTGACCATCGACCTGAACAATGCCGGCGCATTCGCCAGCACCGCGTTCTCGGCACTGGCCAGCGATGACCTCGGTCTGGCCCATGCCACTGGCAGTGACTTGATCCAGGGCACCGAGGGCAACGACACCCTCGACGGCTCGCACGGTGGCGCCGTGACCCTGCAAGGTGGCGGTGGCGACGACACGCTGATCATCGCCGACCAGCAGTTCACCTCTGTGGACGGCGGCAGCGGCACCGACACCCTGCTCTGGGCCGGTGGCGACGTGTCGATCAACCTCGGCGATCTGCAGAGCAAGATCCACAACGTCGAGATCCTCGATCTCAACCATTCCAGTGCGGTCGCGCTGACATTGAATCTCAGCGATCTGCTGGCGATCACGTCCTCGGACAACAACACCCTGCTGATCAAGGGTGACGACAGGGACAGCGTGCACATGACCGATGGCTGGGTCGCCGATGGCACGCAACAGGCCGACGGCATCGACTATGTTCAATACACGGCACAGGAGGATCCGAGCCACCACTTGTGGGTACAGAACGGCATTCAAGTGGTTTGAAACAAGACATCGAACGTTGGTCTCTCAACAGTAAGGGAAGTCTGTGGAGTCAGTTTTTCGCCAGAAATGGCCGGTGGTCCTGTTGACCATCGGCCTCTACCCCGCTTTCACCGTCGGCATTCGCGCCGACGACAACCTTGACAGCAGCTTGCGCAGCATCAGCCCGTCGCAACTGCAACAACCGGCAGGCAATGAAAGCCGTCAGCGCCCTGCCCCTGCTCTGAAAGCGTCCGCCGATGCGGACGCGTTGGGGCTAGAACAAGCGGTCAGGCTGGCCGTGGACTGGCACCCACGCATCGGCGAAGCCATCGGCACCCTGTTCCAGCAAGGCGAAGGGGTCAACGTCGCCGAATCCGGCTATTACCCGCAGGTCACCGGCGGCATCAAGGGTGGCTACACCAGCGGTTACGGCAGCGATGCCGGCAGCCAATCGGTGAACATTTCCCTCAAGCAGATGCTGTATGACTTCGGCAAGGTTTCCAGCTCGGTCGACGCCGCCCGCGCCCGGGTGGCGCGCAGTCAGGCGGGGATTCTGCTGGCGATTGACGACATCGCCCGCGACACCGCCAGGGCCTACATCGAGGTGCAGCGTTATCAGCGTCTGCTCGAGGTTGCCCGCGAGCAGATTCAGGGCATCGGTGGCATCGTCGACCTGGCCAAGCAACGCAGCGACATGGGCGCCAGCACCCGCTCCGATATGGTTCAGGCGCAGTCCCGGGCCGAAGGCGCGACGGCGACGTTGCAGGAATTCAAGGCGCAATACGCACGCTGGCAAGCGACCCTGACCAGTCTGCTCGGACGGCGCACGCCGCCGGCGGTCAGCGCCGCCGCCGCGCCGACACTGACTCAGGCCTGTGACGCGTCGAAGATTTCCGACACCCTGCCCGCCGTTCTCCAAGCCGCCGCGCAACGCACCCAGGCCCAGGCCGAGCTGGCCCAGGCCAAAGCCGAGGCCTACCCGACCCTGTCGCTGCAACCGTCGGTCAACCAATACCTGGACGACCACTACGACGATCAGAACTCGCGCGCTGATCGCACCCAGGCGGGGATCTTTCTCAACCTCGAAGTGCCGATCTATCAGGGCGGCGCGATCAGTGCGCGCAGCCGCGCCGCCGGGCATGCGCTGACCGCAGCGGATTCGGCCGAAGACTTCGCCCGTCTGCAAGCGCGCCAGGGTCTGGCCGAAGCCCAGGCGCAAACCTCGGGTCTGAACCGGCGGCTGCGCTCGCTGGAATTTCGCCAGACCAGCATCACCGAGGCGCGCATGTTGTATGGCCGCCAGTACCTGGAACTGGGCACGCGACCGCTGCTCGACCTGCTTAACGCCGAGCAGGAAATCCATCAGTCGCGCTTCGATCTGGTCAACACCCAGGCTGATCTGCAACGCCTGCAGATCGACTGCTTCTACAACAGCGGTGCGATTCGCCGGGTCTTCGGCATCGACCACAGCGCCATCCAGAATGTCGAGATCCTGCCATGACCGATGCCAGCATCACTGTTCCCGAACCCGCTGCTGCCGAAGCTCGCGACGATTATTCACCGTGGCTGGAAGCGGTGCTGAAGGTCGCCCGTCACTATCGCCTCGACGTCTCGCCGGAAAGCGTGCGTCTGGCCTCGGTGCACAGCGAAGGCCGCGTCGAAGAAGTGGTTCGGCACATGGCGCGTCAGGCCGGTTTGAGCGTGAAATTCGCGGTATTCGATAACAAGAGCCTGAGTCGCTGGCGCACGCCGCTGGTGGTGCAACTGCGCGACGGTCAGGTCGGCGTGCTCGAAAGCATCGGCGAAACCGGCGAGCTGGGCATCTGCTTCAGTGGCGACCAGGGTTTGCAGAGCCGCATGGAGGCTGGCGCGCTCGCCGAGCAGGCGCTGCGCACGGTGATTCTGCGTCCGACGCAACCGGTGGCGGACGTGCGCACCAACGATTACATCAAGCCCTACGACGAGCACTGGTTCCGGCGCATCGTCCTCACCGATCTGCGGCCTTACAGCCAAGTGATGATCGCCTCACTGGTCGCGAATCTGCTGGGCATGGCCGGGGTGCTGTTTTCCATGCAGGTGTACGACCGGGTGATTCCGGCCGAGTCGCTGCCGACCCTGTACGTGTTGTTCGGCGGGGTGATGCTGGCGCTGCTGTTCGATTTCGTCATGCGCATTCTGCGTCTGCGCATCACCGATGTGCTGGGCAAACGCGCCGACTTGCGCGTCTCCGATCTGGTCTTCGGCCACGCTTTGCGCCTGCGCAATTCCGCCCGGCCGAAATCCACCGGTTCGTTCATTTCGCAGTTGCGCGAGCTGGAGCAGATCCGCGACCTGATCACCTCCAGCACCGCCACGGCACTGGCGGACATGCCGTTTTTCCTGCTGTTCCTGCTGGTGTTCTATTTGATCGGCGGGCCACTGGTGCTGATTCCACTGGTGGCGCTGGTGTTCATGTTGCTGCCCGGGATCATCGCGCAACCGCGTCTGGCGCGACTGGCCAATGCGTCGATGCGTGAAGCGGCGCTGCGCAACGCCATGCTGGTAGAGAGTATTCAGGGCCTCGACGACATCAAGGCATTGCAGGCCGAGCAGCGATTCCAGCAACAGTGGAACCAGTACAACGCCGCCTCGGCGGACAGCAGCCTGCGCCTGCGCACCTTGACCAACAGCCTGGTGGCGTGGACGCAGAACGTGCAAGGCGGAGTGTTCGCAGTGGTCATCGTATTCGGCGCGCCGATGGTGATTGCCGGCGACCTCACCACCGGCAGTCTGGTCGCGGCGTCGATTCTGTCGTCGCGGATGATGGGGCCGATGGCGCAACTGACCCACGTGCTCACCCGATGGCAGCAGGCCAAGGTCGCGCTCGAAGGCTTGAACCGGATCATGCAGATGCCGGTGGATCATCCCGAAGGCAGTCAGCGCGTGCACCTGCCGGCGATTCGCGGCGATTACCGCATGCGTCAGGCCAGTTTTCGCTACAGCGAGGAAGCGACCCCGGCGCTCCACAACATCGACCTGAGCATTCGGCCCGGCGAGCGCATCGCCCTGCTCGGCCGCAACGGTGCTGGCAAGTCGACGCTGCTGCAAGCGCTGGGCGGCGCGGTGGATCTGAGCAGCGGTGAAACCACCCTGGACGGCATCGCCCTGGCACATCTGGATCCGGCCGATCTGCGCCGCGACGTCGGCCTGCTGTCGCAACAGGCGCGACTGTTTCACGGCACCTTGCGCGACAACATCACCCTCGGCGCCGGGCAGGCCAGCGATCAGGAAATCATCGCCGCGCTGACTGTCACTGGCGCGCTGGATTTCGTCCGTCAGCTGCCCAAAGGCATGGATCATTTAGTGCTTGAAGGTGGCTTGGGCCTGTCGGGCGGTCAGCGTCAGAGCTTGTTGCTGTCGCGCTTGTTGATCCGTCAGCCACAAGTGCTGTTGCTCGACGAACCGACGGCCGCGCTCGATGACGTCACCGAGCGTTTGCTGCTGGAAAAACTCGCGACCTGGACCCAGGGCCGAACGCTGGTGGTCGCCACGCACCGGGTCAGTGTGTTGCAACTGGTCGAGCGGATCATCGTTCTCGACAATGGGCGTATCGTCATCGACGACCACCGCGACGCGGCATTGGCGCGGCTGCGCGCACCGGGTAAAGGAGTGGCGGTATGAAGCCGATGATGACCGACGTGCCGGACCCGATGTCCTACCTCGACGGCCGCGATGAGCGCGCTCTTGCCGGTGGCGCAAAGGTGATCTGGGGTTGCGCGCTGATGCTCGCCTGCTTCATTGCCTGGGCCGCGTGGTTTGAAATCGTCGAAGTCTCGACCGGCACCGGCAAAGTGGTGCCGAGCTCGCGCGAGCAGGTGATTCAGTCGATGGAGGGCGGCATTCTTGAGCAGCTCAATGTCAGCGAAGGTGCTTTGGTCGAGCGCGGGCAGATCCTTGCGCAATTGGACCCGGTGAAGAACCAGTCCAACGTCGGCGAAAGCGCGGCCAAGTACCGCGCGGCGCTGGCCAGCGTCAACCGCTTGCAGGCCGAAGTCAGCGAAAAGCCGCTGACCTTCGACGCATCGCTGCAGGAGTTTCCCGATCTGATCCGCGCCGAAACCGAGCTCTACCAGACCCGGCGCAAAGGGCTGGCGGAAACCCTCGACGGTATTCAGAGCTCGCTGAAACTGGTGCGCAGCGAACTGGCGATCACTGAAAACCTGGCGAAGATCGGCGCCTCGAGCCGGGTTGAAGTGCTGCGCCTGACCCGTCAACGCTCGGAGCTGGAATTGAAGGCCACCGAAGCCCGATCCGATTACATGGTCCGCGCCCGCGAAGACCTGGCCAAGGCCAACGCCGAAGCGCAGATGCTCGAAGCGGTGATCCGTGGTCGCACCGATTCACTATCGCGCCTGACCCTGCGCTCGCCGGTGCGCGGCATCGTCAAGGACATCGAGGTCAGCACGATTGGCGGCGTCATTGCGCCTAACGGCCAGGTCATGCAGATCGTGCCGCTCGATGAACAACTGCTGATCGAGACGCGCATCTCGCCGCGCGACATCGCCTTCATTCACCCGGGCCAGGCGGCGAAAGTGAAAATCACCGCCTATGACTATTCGATCTACGGCAGCCTCGACGGCGAAGTGGTGACGATCTCGCCGGACACGATTCAGGACGAAGCCAAGCCGGAGATCTTCTACTACCGCGTGTTCATCCGCACCGCTTCGGATGAGCTGCGCAACAAGGCCGGCAAACGCTTCGCCATCGTGCCCGGGATGATCGCCACGGTGGACATCCGTACCGGCGAAAAAACCGTGCTCGACTACCTGATCAAACCACTCAACCGCGCCCGCGAAGCGTTGCGCGAACGCTGATCAGCGGCTGGCCAGTTTGGTCGCTGGTGGCGCTGTCGGGGTGATGCTGGCCTGATAGCGCGACCACTCGCGATTGATCTCCGCGTACGGCAAAAAGATGCTTACGCGCGGTTGATCGAGCAGGTCTTTACGTTTGAGGCGGCTGACATCGTCACGGGTGAGGAACGCCACGTTGATGCCAACCACTTTGCCATCGGCGGAAAACACCGGCCCGCCGGACATGCCCTTGGCCAGTGCGCCATTATGGGTGCCATAAAGCACGTTGCCCTCTTTGACGTCGAGGCGAACCATGGCCGGCAGCGCCTGGCCGGTGCCCTTGACCGACATGTACAGCGAATTGAAGCCCACCGAAGTCAGCTCCTCGCCCGGCTTGTAGCCGCGCCACGCCGGCACGCTATTGGCCTTGTGGCGGAAGAACTGCACGTCTGCCTGCCCCTGGAAAACCGTGCCCGACAAGTAAGGAATGTGCTTCACCGTCACGGCGAAGTCTTCATTCCATTGCACAGCCGAACCCATCAGCACGTAAGGCAAAGGCGCGCCGGAGTGGACGATAAAGGCTTGGTCTAAAACAGGATCCTGAACAAAAGCGACTGGCATTCCATTGCACCCGCTGAGCAGCAACGACGCTGCAACAAGTGACTTGAGGGGGCGCATTTTCGGTACATCTTGAAGTGAGGAAAGGTGCTGCAATATGTCATTGCGCCATCACTTTGAGCAATAGGCTAAGCCTACCGCTTGTCGGCATGCGATATAGTGAGTTAATTATTGGATCCAAGCAATTTCCAGGCAATACGCGCAATCAACAGCGAATGAACGCAAATGATCGCGATTGTCTTCAACCAGGTCGAGTGATCCCATGCTGACGAAGCTTGCGGTACAGGGTATTGCGGCTAATCCCCAGACGACGGGCAACTCGCGCGACATGCCAGTGTTCAGCTTCGATCATGCTGAGCAGAGTTTGCCGTTCGGATACGCCCAGTGGATCGTCAACAGGTTGGTCGTCACTTGCGGGCAGTAACTCGTGCACGTCCTCCAGCGTGACCCGGCCTTCCACTGCCAACGCCACCAACGTCCGCAAACAGGTGCGCAGTTGCCGGACGTTGCCCGGCCAAGGCTGCGCCAGCAAGCGCTCTCGAACTCCCGCTTGCAGCCGCACAGTGGCGCCCGCCGCTTCTTCGCGCAGCAGCAGGTCAAGCAGACGGCCCTTGTCGGAACGCTCGCGCAGCGGCGGCAGTTCCACGGCGAAACCGCCAATGCGATAGAACAGGTCCTCGCGCAGGCGTCCGTCGGCCACGCAGGCTGGCAGATTCTGGTGGCTGGCGCTGATCAGGCGTACATCAAGCGGTCGCGGCGTTGCGCTGCCCAGCGGCACAACCTGGCGCTCTTCGAGCACGCGCAGCAGACGGGTCTGTAGCGCGAGGGGCATGTCGCCGATTTCGTCGAGAAACAGAATGCCGCCATGGGCCTGCTCAAGCTTGCCGACCATGCCGTCCTTGCGCGCGCCGGTGAAGCTGCCGCCGCGATAGCCGAACAGCTCGCTTTCAATCAGCGTCTCGGGGATCGCCGCGCAGTTGATCGCGACAAACGGCTGGCCGGCGCGGGAGCTGGCGCGATGCAGCGCTGCCGCAAAGGCCTCCTTGCCGGTGCCGGTTTCACCTTGCAGAAACACCGGCACGTCACGCTCCAGTACACGGAGTGCGCGGGCGAATCCGCGTTGCAGGCGCGGGTCTTCCAGGCACACGCGCTCATCCTTGATTGGCGGGACAGGCGCAAGGGTCAACGGCGCGGAGCGGATCGGTTCGCGCAACTGGCCGTAGAACAAGCGCCCGTCGGCCAGGCGCATCGGCCAGCAGACGTGCGCCTGAGCACTGGCCTGATCGAGCAACTGCTCCATCGGCGTTTCCAGCAACATGGTCAACGACTGCCCGACCATCTGCTCGCGGCTCAGGCCCAACAGATCCAGCGCCGCCGCATTCACCGAACAGATCCGCGCACTCTCGTCGAAGCTGAGCAGGCCTTCACCCAGCAGCCCGACAAACCCGGCGTCGGGATGAAACCGGAGCAAATAGCGTTGCGGATCGTGGCCGAGGAAAAAACAGCTCTCGATCAACCTGGCCGACAGATTGGTCAGGGCCATGGCCTTGAAGCGTTGCTCAAGGCTGCTTTCCTCGCGCACGGAGGACAGGTTGAGCACGGCGAGCAACTCACCGCTGGCGTCGAATATCGGGCTGGCCGAACAGGTCAGGCCGACGTGCTGGCCACGGAAATGCTCGTCGCGGCGAATGGTCACGTGCTGGCGCTCGACCAGGCAGGTGCCGACACCGTTGGTGCCCTCGTGCTCCTCGCTCCAGACCGAGCCGAGCCACAGCCCGGAGCGCTGGAACTCGCCGCGTTCGGCTTCGTTGAACACGCTGTCGATCGCCACGCCGCGCGCATCGGTGAGCAGCACGACATGGCCGTCACGTCCCAGTTGCTGATGCAGGCTGTTCATCTGCCAATGCGCAACGGAGATGATGTGTTCCAACGGCGCACGGTGTTCGCGCAAACGTGCCTGTTCAAGCACATCCGGCGCGCGGCGGCTGGCCGGATCGAGCTGGTATTGATCCAGGCAGCGCCGCCACGAACGGGTGATCGCCAGGTCTGCCGCCGCGCTGTGGCTGGCAACAGAGCCCTGCACGGCTTGCAGTACCTGGCGCGCGTGGGCGTTGATCGAGGCCGGTTTCATTGTTGTTGTTCTCCGCTTCGGTGAAGACACGGGTGTGTCCGCAGCTTAGATGAAAAGCTCGTTGCGGGGGAATTTCGCGCCGAGTGACACAGTGTCATCCGCGATTCTCGAATTTGTGACATTTCGCCTGCGCCAAGCCTTGTCGGCCTTTGCATCAAACGCTCTGGCCCGCGCCTTTCAATGAGATGGCCCAAGCCTTGCTCTGATGCCATGGCTTACCAAAACAACAAGATCGGGAGTGGCCCCATGAACATCGCTATTGAAACCCCTTTGCAATCGCCAACAGCGCAACTTGCGGCCTGGGTCGAACGCCTCGGCGAACGTCTGGCGCAACGAGATGTGGACGGCACGCTGGAGTTGTTTGCCGAAGAATGCCACTGGCGTGACTTGCTGCTGTTCAGCTGGAACCTCGTCACCCTGGAAGGCAAACCGGCGATTCGCGACATGCTCGAAACACGCCTTGAGCAGACCCGGCCCGAACGCTGGCAACTCGAAGGTGAAGCCACGCTCACCGATGGCGTGCTTGAAGGCTGGATGAGCCTGGAAACCGACACCGCACGTGGCAAAGGCTACGTGCGCCTGAAGGACGGTCTGTGCTGGACTTTGTTGACCACCATGCGCGAGCTCAAGGGTTTCGAAGAACCCAGCGGCCGCCGCCGGCCGATGGGCGCGAGCCACGGCCATGCCCACGCTGACAAGCGCAACTGGCTGGAGCGCCGCCGCGATGAAGAAGCGGCGCTGGGCATTACCACGCAACCGTACTGCCTGATCGTCGGCGGCGGTCAGGGCGGGCTCGGCCTCGGCGCAAGGCTCAAACGCATGGGCGTACCGACGCTGATCATCGACAAAGCCGAACGCCCCGGCGATCAATGGCGCGGCCGCTACAAGTCGCTGTGCCTGCACGACCCGGTCTGGTACGACCACATGCCCTACCTGCCCTTCCCCGACCACTGGCCGGTGTTCACCCCGAAAGACCAGATCGGCGACTGGCTAGAGATGTACACCAAGGTCATGGAACTCAACTACTGGCCGCGCACTGAATGCCTCGGCGCTACGTTTGACGAAGAGACTGGCCGCTGGACCGTGGAGGTCCTGCGCAACGGCGATCCCGTCACCCTGCAACCGACGCAACTGATCCTCGCCACCGGCATGTCTGGCGTACCGAATGTGCCGATGTATCCCGGCGCCGAAGACTTCCAGGGTCAGCAACATCACTCGAGCCGTCACCCCGGCGGCGATGCGTGGAAAGGCAAGCGCGCAGTGGTCATCGGCGCGAACAATTCAGCCCACGACATCTGCGCCGATCTGGTGGAAAACGGCGCCGAGGTGACCATGGTGCAACGTTCGAGCACACACATCGTGCGTTCGGACAGCCTGATGGAACTGGTTTTCGGCGGGCTTTATTCCGAAGAGGCGCTGGAGTCGGGGCTGACCACGGATAAGGCCGACCTGCTGTTCGCCTCGATTCCGTACAAGGTCATGCCACAGTTTCATCGGCCGATCTTCGACGCAATCAAGGAGCGCGACAAGGACTTCTATGAACGCCTGAGCCGGGCGGGTTTCATGCTCGATTTCGGCGACGATGAATCGGGTTTGTTCATGAAATACGTACGCCGTGGCTCGGGTTACTACATCGACGTCGGCGCCTCGGAACTGATCGCCAACGGCACGATCAAGCTCAAGAGCGCGCCGGGCCTCGGTGTCGAACGCATCGAAGCGGATGCGGTGGTGCTCACCGATGGCAGCCGCTTGCCGGCCGATCTCATCGTTTATGCGACGGGTTATGGCTCGATGAACGGCTGGGCCGCGAAGCTGATTTCTCAGCAAGTCGCCGACAAGGTCGGACGCTGCTGGGGCCTGGGTTCCGGCACCACCAACGACCCCGGCCCGTATGAAGGTGAACTGCGCAACATGTGGAAGCCGACCCAGCAGCAAAACCTCTGGTTCCACGGTGGCAACCTGCATCAGTCACGGCACTATTCGCTGTATCTGGCGTTGCAGTTGAAAGCCCGTTTCGAAGGCCTCGACACCGATGTTTATCGCCTTGCAGAGCGCCATCATCTGGGCTGATTCCTCAAGTGGTCGTTCGTCGGTGCGCAGACCAAGCGCACCGGCGAACTGGAAAGTGCGTGCTAGGGTGTCTAGCCCAAGCACGTTTCAATCCAGGAAAAATGAGGAGGATTCATGCCACTTCATCCCATTCTGTTCATGGGCGGCTCCGGCGCCATCGGCCACCAGACAGCCCGCGCATTGCGCGCGGCGCATCCCGACGTCCCCTTGCTGATCGGCGGACGCGACCTCGCCAAGGCTGAGCAAACCGCCGAGCAAATCGGCAATGCCCAGGGTGTGGTCATCGATGCTCGCGCAGAAGATCTGGGGCTGGGTGATCGCCCGATCAGCGCCATCGTCCTGTTCTACATGGACCACGCCCTCGCCGGGCTGCGCTTTGCGCAAAAGCGCAAGGTGCCGCACCTGAGCATCTCTTCCGGCGTGTTCGAAATCGCCCCGCAGATCGCCAGTTTCATCCACTCGCCCGACGCGTCGCCCATTGTCCTCGGCTATGAATGGATGGTCGGTGCCACGACCGTGGCAACGCTGCACCTCACCAAGGCGTTCGCCCGCGTAAATGACATCCGCATTCATGCACTGGTCGACGAACAGGACGGCGGCGGCCCGACCGTGGCCGTCGATTTCGAACACCTGAACAAGATGCTGCCCGCCGCACTGACCCGCAGAGGCGGCGAGTTCATCTGGCGTGAAGGCGACGACGCCAAGGTCAGCTTCCGCGCCGTCGACGGCACAATCATGCAGGGCGCCGGCTTTTCCTCGATCGACGTCACCGGCCTGGCCGCCGCCACCGGCGCCCCGAACGTCGAGTTCAACCTCGCCAGCGGCGTCAGCTCGACCCGACGTCAGGGTCAGCCGATGTCGACGGAAATACTCATTGAACTCGAAGGCACGGATCACGATGGCCAGCCATTGCGCACACGCCACGCCGTGGTTCACCGATCAGGCGCAGCAGCGTTGACCGGGCTCAGCGTGGCCATGCTGCTGGAGCGACTGGTTGGGCTGGATGGGCAAGCGCCGGTAAGACCGGGGCTGTATTTTCCCTATCAATTGCTGGAGGCACAGGTGTTTTTGCAGCGGTTGAAAGAGGACGGTGGGGAGTTGATCGAACTACTTGAGTGAGACCGCGCACAGGTCGCTCGACACTTGAACTGCTCGTTTGAGAGAGTACCGGTGCTGCCCGCCACTGCTCGCAAGGATTGATTGCCATGGATCGCATCCCCACGCTTTACACCCACCGCCTGATCCTCACCCCGCTGCAACTGACTGATGCAGCGGCGGTGCAACGATTGTTTCCGCAATGGGAGGTCGTGCGCTATCTCGACAGCCGCGTTCCGTGGCCGTATCCGGACGACGGCGCGCTTGTTTACGTCCGCGATGTCGCGCTGCCCGCGATGGCTGCCGCAAAGGAATGGCACTGGATGATCCGCACCCGCGTTCAGCCCGAGAGCTGCATCGGCAGTATCAGCCTGTTTGATCAACCGGGTAACCATCGAGGCTTCTGGCTCGCCCCTCAGTTTCAGGGCAACGGCTACATGCGCGAGGCCTGCAAGGTGATCAATGCCTTCTGGTTCGATACGTTGATGCGCCCATTGATGCAGGTGCCCAAGGCCGCCGCCAACCACGCCTCGCGCAAGATTTCCGAAGATGAAGGCATGCGGATGGCTGAAACGCGGGACGGCCAGTTTGTGTCGGGGCCGATGCCTGTGGAGGTGTGGGAGATCACGCGCAGCGAATGGCTTGCCGAAGAAACAAACCGGTCAATTGATTGTTAGAGCCGATCAAGTGCTCAATCTTGCGTATATGCTGCTGTCTGCAAAATCAGGACAAGTACTCCCCAAACGTTCGAGACAGTAGAAATGATCTCCGATCCAGGAACACCAACGCTTGATCAACTGAAAGTATTTCTGACGGTTGTAGAAGTGGGCAGTTTTGCCGCTGCGGCCAGAAAACTGCATCGCGCGACATCGGTGGTGAGTTACTCCATTTCCAATCTGGAGATGCAGCTCGGGGTTTCACTGTTTGACCGCAAAACCACGCGCAAACCGCAACTGACGGAGGCAGGTCGAACCGTCCTGGCTGAAGCACGCACTATTACCAACGGCGTAAATGGGCTGCGCGCAAAAGTCTCCGGTTTGCTGCATGGGCTTGAAGCAGAAGTTCACCTCGCGCTCGATGTAATGCTCCCTGCCGAGCGAGTAGTCGATGCGTTGAGGACCTTTAGGGAAGAATTTCCCACAGTCACTCTGCACTTGCACATGGAAGCCTTGGGGGCAGTGACCCAACTGGTGATGGAGAAGAAAGCTGGAGTCGGCATCAGCGGTCCGCTGGACATTGGCTTGGACGGCATCGAGCGCATCGGCGTGGGCAGTGTTCAATTGATACCGGTCGCCGCGCCTGCACATCCGCTTGCAACCGAGTGTTCCAAATCCCCTGGCGCTGCCAGAGAGTTTGTTCAATTGGTGCTATCGGATCGTTCAACGCTTACGGGTGACAAGGACTTTGCCGTCGTGAGCACTCGCACTTGGCGACTGGCGGATCTGGGCGCCAAACACATGCTTCTCAAAGAGGGCATCGGATGGGGGAATATGCCGGTGCCCATGGTTCAGTCTGACCTGGACGAAGGACGCCTGGTCGAGCTTGATATGCCCGACTGTAAAGGCGGCACCTATGCCTTCGATGCGATTTATCGAACCGACTCGCCGCCCGGTCCGGCTGGGCAGTGGCTGATCAAGCGGTTCGGCGAACAGCTCTTGCCGACGTAATCAATCCAGGAAAAAGAGCAAAAATCCGACAGCCTGAGCAAGGCTGCCGGAGAGGTGCATGTCAAAAAGCAGGAAAGTTGAATTGTCGAAAGCGACTGACAACAACTGTTTATCCTCTTTTGATCCCCGGAGGCGCCATGACCGCATTTCGAAAATCCGACTTCCCTTTGAGCGAGGTTCGCCAGCATCTGGAAACCGGCCCCATCGTCCTGGTGACCTCCGCCTGGCAAGGTGAAACCAACATAATGACCATGGGTTGGCACATGATGATGCAGTTCTCCCCCGCCCTGTTTGGCTGCTACATCTGGAGTGCAAACCACAGCTACGAGCTGATCCACAACAGCCAGCAGTGCGTCATCAACGTGCCCACCGTCGAATTGGTGGACCAGGTTGTTGCCGTCGGCAACAGCAGCGGTGGCGCCATCGACAAGTTTGCCCAATTTGACCTTACAGCCGCCCCCGCAGAACGGGTAAAGGCCCCGTTGATCAAAGAGTGCTACGCCAATTTCGAGTGCAAGCTGTTCGACTCCAATCTTATCGGCGAGTACGGTCTGTTCGTGTGGGAAGTGGTCAAGGCGCATGTGGCTACGTCGGTGAAAAACCCCAAAACCCTGCATTACCGCGGGCAGGGGAAATTTATGGTGGCGGGCGAAACCCTGGATTTGCGCGATCAATTCCGCCCACAGAATCTGTAATACGACACCAATAAAAAAGCCGGAATGTTCATTCCGGCTTATGCGTCAGCGCTCGGGATATAACACCATGCCCGCGTGGTACAGCACGTTATCTCGAAACTCTCCGTCTGCGGTAAAGCCAGTATCGTCCACATACTCGATGTGGTCGCCTTCCAGCCAGTAGCGCCCTTGATAAGCGCTTTTTTGCCGACCGCGAGCCTCGTCATATCGCCCTCCTGGCAGCAACTCATGGCGAATATGACCGTCGGCTGTCACCCACATGCCAACGTACTTGCCCTGATCGCCGGCTGAATTTGCCGTGGCGTGTTCTTGCGCATCAGGGGCTACGCGAATTTCGACATCGGACATTTTAGAACTCCTGTTTTCAGATCAGAGTTTCCTGCCGTTCAGCAGGACTTGAAGCAAGAGTAAAAAGTCGCGGCGCGGTGCCGGTATGCAATTCCTGCGCAGGTTTTGCCCAATGCTCCAGGCGCTCGCAGAAACGTCTAGGCAGAGGACTAAGCGAACTAGGCAATAGACAGCGTCCATGCCATCAGTGCGGGCTTCGCCTGTCAGGCCGTCGGGAAGTCCGTGCCACGGGCGGTAGACTCCCATGCGCTGAACTCGCGGCCCATGGCGGCAAGCTTCGCCTGCGCTGCCTCATAGGCTTCATTGCCCAACAGCAGGCGCGCCGGCGGCGCTGCGCAGGTAACTGCGGCGTAGATTGCCGCTGCCGCCCTGGCTGGGTCGCCAGCTTGATTGCCAACAGATTGCTGGTATGCGCGCATCGCAGCGCCGGCGGTTGCCTGGTAATCCTCGGCCACCGTTTGCGCGGCGCCCGAAGACCCCGCCCATTGGGTTCTGAAGGCGCTGGGCTGAACGGTCATCACGCCGATACCCAGTGGCGCAACTTCGGCGCGCAGACTTTCCGACAGACCCTCCACGGCGAACTTCGTCGCGCAGTAATGGCCGACCGCTTCGAACCCGACCAGACCGCCTACCGATGTGAGGTTGACGATCATGCCGGTGCGCCGCTTGCGCATGCCTGGCAGTACCGCGCGAATCATATGGGCCGTGCCGAAGTAGTTGACCTCGAACATCCGCCGAACAGCTTCATCGTCGCTGTCTTCTACCGATGAGAAATAGCCAACGCCGGCGTTATTGATCAGCACGTCCACGCGCCCGAAGCGATGCTCGGCCGCCTGTACGACCTGCATCGCCTGCGCCGGATCGGTCACGTCCAAAGGCAGAATCAAAGCGTCGCCGAGGGCGGCCAGATCCTCGATCTGCTGTGTGTTGCGCGCCGTGACCACCACACGCTCACCCTCATTCAGCAGCGCCGTGGCGATGTGGCGACCGAACCCGGTGGAACAGCCTGTAACCAACCAAACCTTAGTCTCGTTCATTGCAGTACTCCTCTTGATAGCGGCGGTTCAGGATTCGGCTGAACCGCGTTCGAGACCAACGTACCGAATCCGCCCCGCCGCTGTTATCCGATTAGTCCGCGACATTTGCCTGATTCTGCTCACCAACACACGTCGCTAACCACAGAGGAAGGTCCCGTTCGATATCTGCTGCATTTCTATTTTTTCGAACCTGATCATCGAAACTTGTCGGCTATTGCGCAAAGCTGCGCGGTGACATCATCTGCTCCACAACGGCGCTTCATGGTGAAGCGCTGAAATCAGCGGAATCCACGTCATGTCCCACGCAGCCACAATTTCCAGCGTCACTGCTTCAACGTCTTCCAACCTCAACAGCAGCGTTTCCTTGATCGGGCGGATTCTTCTGAGCGCGATCTTCATTCTTTCGGGCCTGTCGAAAATCGCGGCACCGGCCATGATGATTGGCTACATCGGCTCTGTCGGGTTGCCTTTTCCCGCACTGGCGTTGGGCGTAGCGATTGCTGTCGAGGTTCTCGGCGGCGTAGCGTTGATCGCCGGTTATCGCACACGTACCACCGCAGCGCTGTTGGCGATTTTCAGCGTACTGACCGCACTGATTTTCCATAACGCCCTGGCGGACCAGAATCAGTTCATTCACTTCTTCAAGAATATCGCCATGGCCGGTGGGCTCTTGCAGATCGTTTCTTTCGGCGCAGGGCGTTTCAGCCTCGACGCACGTGGCCACTAATCGAATCGCCGGCGCGTCCATTTCTTCCGACGAGCCTTGACCATCACAACGGAGAGAATCATGAAAGCGATCCAAGTCGCGCAGTACGGCCAGGCAGAAGCGCTGGAGCTCAAAGAACTTGCGGATCTGAAACCCAATGACGATCAGGTGTTAATCAATGTTGCCGGTAGTGGGATCAATCCAATCGATTGGAAAATCCTCTCCGGTGCCATGCAGCAATTCATTCCTCTGCCACTGCCCTACACGCCTGGCGTGGAAGTCTCAGGCACAGTCGCCGCGGTGGGCAGGAATGTCAGAGACTTTGTCGTTGGCGACAAGGTGTTCGGGTTTATCGGGATTACCGGCGGATATGCGACCCAGGCCCTCTCAACGCCAGATCGTCTGGCCCACACGCCGACAACACTATCGTTGCAAGAAGCCGGCGGCGTGCCGGCGGCAGCGCTGACCGCTTGGCAAGCTTTGCATGAACACGCCGGAATTCAGGCAGGTCAAAAAGTCCTCATTCACGGCGGCTCAGGTGGCGTGGGCAGCTTCGCAATCCAGCTCGCCCGCCTTGCCGGTGCTTATGTGATCGCGACCAGCTCTGCGAAGAACCACGACTATCTGCGTTCACTTGGCGCCGATGAGGTGATTGACTACACCACGGCTAAATTCGAAGACAGCGTTGCTGACCTCGATGCGGTCATTGATCTGGTCGGCGGCGAAACTCAGAACCGCTCATGGAGTGTGATCAAGCGCGGGGGCGTTCTGGTTTCCCCCGTAAGCGCACCCTCTGCACAGAAGGCAAGCGAGCACGGTGTGAGTGGCAAAAATTTCGCCACCCGCTCCGATGGCAGCCAATTGGCCGAGATTGCCGCGCTGTTCACATCCGGCAAGCTCAGCCTTGAGGCTCAAGTGGTACCGCTGACAGGAGTTGTCGACGCGGTTAAACAAAGCTGGGCCGGACACACCCGGGGAAAAATCGTGCTCGATGTCAGCGCTCAGGCCGAATCCTGAACCAGATCGCATACATCGCCGGCAGAAACACCAGCGTGATGATGGTGCCAACAAACGTGCCGCCGATCAGCGTGTACGCCAGCGTGCCCCAGAACACCGAGTGGGTCAGCGGAATGAACGCGAGAATCGCCGCCAGCGCGGTCAACAACACTGGCCGCGCCCGTTGCACTGTCGCTTCAACCACGGCATGGAACGGCGCCAACCCTTCCTGCTCGTTGTGATGGATCTGCCCGATCAGAATCAGCGTGTTGCGCATTAGAATCCCGGACAGCGCAATCAGCCCGACCAGCGCATTGATGCCGAATGGCTGGTTGAATATCAGCAGCGTCGGCACCACACCGATCAAGCCTAACGGCGAGGTGAGGAAGACCATGATCATCGCTGAGATCGAGCGTACCTGGACGATGATGATGAGCAGCGTCATGGCGATCATGATCGGCAGCAACGGCAGAATCGCTTTGCCGGCCTTGCCGGATTCTTCGATGGCGCCCGCCTGTTCAATCCGGTAGCCGGAAGGCAGGTTTTCGATGATCGGCTGCAACTGCTGGATGATTGCGCCGGAAACGTCAGGTGGCTGCAAACCTTCGGCGATGTCGCCACGGACGGTGATGGTCGGCGTGCGATCGCGGCGGCGCAGGATCGGGTCTTCCATGCGCACTTCGACCTGGCCGATCTGCGACAGCGGGATGCGCTGCCCCGCCGCACCGACCAGGGTGAAGCCTTCGATCTGTGCCGGGTCCAGGCGGATATTGCCCGCCGCACGGCCAACGACCTGCACGGAACGGATGTCCTCGCGCACCGCCGTGATCGGCACCCCGCTGAGCAGAAACTGCAACTGCTGGGCGACTGCGCTGGACGTAAGCCCCACCGCCTGCAAGCGGTCCTGATCCAGGTTGAAATGCAACGTCGGCGTCAGCGGCCCCCAGTCAGTGTTGACGGTTCTCATCATCGGGCTGTTCTGCATCACCGCCCTGACCTGCTCGGCGATGTCGCGCAATTTCGCCGGATCAGGCCCCATCACCCGATAGGCCACCGGAAATGGCGAATACGGGCCGAAGACAATTTGCGTCGCCCGAACCCGCGCCTCTGGAGCAAGCCCTTCGGCGACCGCTTCGCGCAAACGCAACTTCAGAGTTTCACGGGCGTTTTGGCTGTCGGTCAGCACAACGATTTTGGCGAACGATGGGTCCGGCAACTCCGGCGCCATCGCCAGGAAAAACCGTGGTGCACCCTGACCGATATAGGCGGTGACGATTTTGGCCTCTTCCTGCTGATGCAGCCAGGCTTCGACCTTGGCCGCCGCGGCACTGGTCTGCTCGATGGACGTGCCGTAGGGCATCTGCACTTCGATCATCACTTCGGGGCGGTCAGAGGTCGGAAAGAACTGCTTCTTCACCAGCCCCATGCCTGGAATCGCAACGGCAAACAGCGCGACCACCGCACCGGCCACCAGCCATTTGCGCGTGATCACCCACGCCAGAACACGCCGGAAACGGTTATAGCGCGGCGTGTCGTAGATTGCCGCGTGCCCGCCTTCGACTTTCTTGATGTCCGGCAACAGCTTCACGCCCAGGTACGGCGTGAAAGCCACGGCGACGACCCACGACGCAATGAGCGCGATGCCGACAATCCAGAACATATTGCTGGTGTATTCGCCCGCCGTTGATTGCGCGAATCCGTTGGGCAGAAAGCCAATCGCCGTCACCAGCGTACCGGCCAGCATTGGCGCTGCCGTGTGGCTCCAGGCATAAGCGGAGGCCTTGATGCGGTCGTAGCCCTCCTCCATCTTCACCACCATCATTTCAATGGCGATGATCGCGTCATCGACCAGCAGCCCGAGCGCCAGAATCAGCGAGCCGAGGGTGATCCGGTCAAAGTTCTTGCCGGTCGCCGCCATCACCACAAACACGATCGCCAGGGTCAACGGCACCGCCGCTGCGACGACCACGCCGACGCGCCAGCCCATGCTGAGAAAGCACACCAGCATGACCACCAGCAGCGCGACAAAGAACTTGACCATGAACTCGCCGACCGCCGAGTCGATATTCACCGCCTGATCGGTGACTTTCGACAGCGTCATGCCCAACGGCATTTCCCCGTTGATCCTGACTGTCTCGGCATCCAGCGCCTTGCCCAGATCGAGACCGTTCCAGCCCTCGCGCATGATCACGCCGAGCAATAACGCTTCTTCGCCGTTGCTGCGCACCAGGAAAGTTGCCGGGTCTTCGTAGCCGCGCTCGACCGTGGCCACGTCAGACAGTTTGAGTGTCCGCCCCTGCGCCACCACCGGCGTGTCCCGGATTTTTTGCAACGTGTCGAACGCGCCATCGACGCGCAAAAACACCTCTGGCCCTTTGGTTTCGACCGATCCGGCGGGGGTCAGCACGTTTTGATTGTTCAGCGCGGCGAAGATGTCCTGTGGCGACAAGCCCAGCGTCGCCAAGCGATCATGGGAAAACGAGACGAATATCCGCTCGGCCTGCTCGCCGATGATGTTGACCTTCTTCACCCCCGGCACATGCAACAGGCGCTGGCGTAAAGTTTCCGCGTCGCGCACCAACAAGCGCTGCGGCTCGCCCTTGGCTTTCAAGGCGAACAGCGCGAAGGTCACGTCGGAGAACTCGTCGTTGACCATCGGCCCGATGACACCCGCCGGCAGCCTGATTGCTTCGTCGTCGAGCTTTTTCCGTGCCTGGTAGAACTCATCCTGCACTTGCGACGGCGGTGTGCTGTCGAGCAACGAAACCATGGTGAATGCCAGTCCCGGTCGCGTGTAGGTTTCCGAGCGGTCGTACCACTTCAGTTCCTGCAAGCGTTTTTCGAGGGGTTCGGCGACCTGATCCTGCATCTCTTGCGCGGTCGCCCCCGGCCACGCGGTAATCACTGTTAGCTGCTTGACCGTGAACGGCGGATCTTCCGCCCGGCCCAATTTGAAGAACGAAAGGACGCCGGCAACGGCGATCAGAAAAATCAGAAACACCGTGATCGCACGTTGGCGCACGGCGATAGCAGAAAGGTTGAACCGGCCCTCGCTCATGGACGACCCCCGGCAATCTGGCCATCGTCGCGGGCAAGCAAGCGCACTTCTTCGCCATCGCGCAGCAGATGCGCGCCCAGCGCGACAATCGGCTCACCGACGTTGAGCCGGCCAGCGACACGGGCCGAATCATCGCTCAAGCCCAGCACCTCGACCGGGCGCCAGCTCACTTTCGCCGGAGTGCCGGCGATGACCCACACGCCGGGGCCTTTGCCCGGGTCGTAGATCGCGGCGACGGGCACCTTAAGCACCTGTTTTGGTACAGAACCTTGGGCGATATCAAGGGTGACTGTCGAACCGATCGGGGCATTGGCCAGTTTGCCTTCGAGCACATAGCGCGCCTCAAACGTACGAGTGGTACTGTCGGCCGAATCGGAAAGCAGACGCAGTTTTGCGCTCACGGCAGCCGACGTATCGCCATACAGTTTTGCCTGAGCGGTTGAGCCCGGCGCGGGGCGCAAGGTCTCGGGCAGATGGACGATGGCCTCCCGCTGACCGGCCCGCGCCAGTCGCACCACCGGTTGTCCCGGGCTGACGACTTGCCCGGGTTCGGCGAGGGTTTCCACCACCACGCCATCAGCGTCCGCCAGCAAAACCGCGTAGCCCGAGGCGTTGCGCGCTACGTC
The DNA here is from genome assembly GCF_025910115.1 of Pseudomonas sp. RG1. Taxonomy (NCBI): domain Bacteria; kingdom Pseudomonadati; phylum Pseudomonadota; class Gammaproteobacteria; order Pseudomonadales; family Pseudomonadaceae; genus Pseudomonas; species Pseudomonas sp. RG1. The sequence continues at coordinate 239,558 of NZ_JAPCIK010000019.1, read as the reverse complement.
CGCTTGCGCCACAGCGGCATTGAGCTGCGCCCTGGCGGTGTCGGCTGCGGCTTTGAACTGATCGTAGGCCGATGCCGAAATAGCGCCGGCGGCGACGAGTTTGCGATTGCGCGCTTCGTCACCGGCAGTCTGTATGGCTCGGGCGCGAGCGGCGCTCACCGCTTCTTGCTGGGCTCGCGCCTGCAGGCCGAGGTCGATCGGGTCGAGGCGCATCAGTGGCTGGCCGCGCTTGACCGTCTGCCCGGTATCAACCAGACGCTCGAGCACCTTGCCCGAAACGCGAAAGCCCAGATCGCCCTGGGTGCGCGCAGCGACGACGCCGGTGAATGATCGAGACCCATTTTCTGCCGGTTGCACCGTTGCCGATCTGACAATCGGCGCCAAGGTACGTGGATCTTTTGCGCTGGAGGAATCCCCGCACGCCGTCAGGACCAAGGGCAACAAACATACCGCGAGGGGAAAAGGTCGGAGCCGGCGCATGGAATTCCTTCACTGAAAATAGGATGATCATCATATTCTCAGTCTTGTGACCAATATCGTCAACAGTCACAGAGTCACCGGCCCGATGTTCAGCGCTGAATCAGAAGCGATAGCTGACAGAAGTACCGAGCCCGCTGGCGCTGTTCTTGTATTTCGCGCTGTACGAACCCTGGTACGCAGCACTGAAATAACCAAACTGCGGCGGCCATGTTGCCCCAGTGACCATACCAGCCAAGAGTCACGATCAGAACAGCGGAAATGTCGTTGCGTCAGGAACAGGATGGGGTTGGGGCGACTGATCCGAGTATTCGGATCAGCAGAGGGTCAAGGCATCAAGCTGCGCAGGATGAGGTTCGAAGTCAGCGTGGGCGCCACTTCGATGAAATCCAGATTGTGTTGCAGCATCAGTGGATTGACGAAGGGCCGCAGCGCCAGGTGAATCGATTCGACCGTCTCGTCCAGCGGCGTCCTGCGCTCGAACTCACCGGCCTCGCGACCATCGCGGACAATGTCGGTGATAAAGCGCTTGATCTGCGCATCGTAACGCTGCGCACTTGGCCAGTTCTCACCCGCTGCAAACGCGGCAATGTCATAGAGTTTGCGATCGTTGAAGAACAGGTTCACGCCCGTAGCGATCACGGTTTTCACCAAACGACGGAAACGCTCGGTAGGGGTCAGGTTTTCTTCGTCGATCGCCTGCTCGACCGCCGCAACGATCTGCCCCAGACAGTTCGCGCAGATCGCTTCGCCAATCGCCTGTTTGGAATCGAAGAATTTGTAGATGTACGCCTTGGAGAAACCGATGGCCTTGGCCAGATCGGACACCGTGGTCTTGGCGTAGCCGTACTGGCTGAAATGCTCGTTGGCCGCCGCGACAATCTGATCACGAATGTCGTGATCGACGGGACCACGCGGGCCGGGGAAGGATGGGGAAACTGAGGACTGATTCATGTCGGCAGCTTACTCACCCGCCCGCCGACTGACAACGTGTGACTTATTCTGAAAACCACCACCCATCCACTGTGGGAGCGAGCCTGCTCGCGAATACGCCCGCCCAAACAACACCAATTCCCCAAGCTGCTGCACTACCCGGCCTTACTGATCGCGGAAAAATTGATACGAGAAAAGCCGTGCAGCAACATCCCGACAATGATCAACGCCCCCGCGCGCAACCACGTTTCCCACCCCTGCTGACTGAGCAGCACCAGACACGAAACGATCGCAAGCACCGGAACGAAGGTCGGCACGCGAAAGTGATCCTCCTCTACCCTGTCCCGCCGAAGTACCAGCACCGCCACATTGGTACTTAGAAAAACGAACAGCAACAGCAAGACCACCGTCTCTGCCAGCGTTGCCAGCGTCCCTGTAAGTGTCAGGGCAATAGCGACCAAGGTCGTTGCGACAATGGCAGCCCACGGAGTTTTTCGTTCAGGCAGCACCGCACCCAAAACACCCGGCAACAGCCCCAGATTCGCCATGCCATAGGTCAGTCGGCTGGCCATGATCATGGTTAACAGCGCACCGTTGGCCACAGCGATCAGCGCGATAAAAGAGAACAGCGCCGGTGGGATGTCGAGGGTCGATGCGCGGACAACTTCGAGCAAAGGCGCCGACGTGGCCACCAACTTCTCGGTAGGCAACACCGAAGAAGCCGCCACGCCCACTGCCATGTAAACCACCCCAGCGGTGAGCAAAGCGGCGAACAAGGCGCGCGGGTAGACCTTGCGCACGTCTTTGATTTCCTCGGCCAGATTGGCCGAAGTTTCGAAGCCTACGAAGGAATAGAAAGCCAACAACGCCGCCCCCAGCACCGCCAGCATGGGACTGACGCCCGGTTTGAACGTGAGCGTCCGCCCCAGATCCGCATCGCCTGTGCGGAAATACCAGACCGCAGCCACGATCACCAGAATTAACCCGGACAGTTCAATCACGGTCATCACCAGATTCGCCCCAAGCGACTCCTTGATCCCCCGCGCGTTGAGCAGGCCGATCGCCAGGAGAAACACCAGCGCTGCAATCTGCGGCGATACGTCGACAAAGGCGTTGAGGTAATCACCGGCAAACGCCAGCGACAAACCCGCAGCGCTGGTGACCGCAGCCGCCAGCATGCAGAAACCGACCAGGAAGGAAATGAGCGGCGACTTGAAGGCCTTTTCCGCGAACACCGAAGCCGCGCCGGCGTGGGGATATTTGGTCACCAACTCCGCGTAGGAACCTGCCGTCAACATGGCGAAGAACAATGCGATCAGCAGCGGCACCCAAATCGCGCCGCCCACCTCCCCCGCGATCGTTCCGGCGAGTGCGTAAACACCCGCGCCGAGTACATCGCCGAGAATAAACAGAAACAGCATCGGGAAAGTGATTGCCCGGCGCAGAGCAGGTTTATGAGTGGGAGCCGTCACGGTCATTCCTTGGTTCAGGTGTGGAGGAGCTGGAGGGTTGTCACCTCAAACAATGGAAATGGCGCCGAAAGCAAAGTTCAAAATGTGTGATGGGGCTTGTCGGCACGACGCTATAAACATTGCCAACTCGACACCTGTGGGAGCGAGCCTGCTCGCGAAGAAGCCAGCCCGATCAACACAAAACCTCAGCCAAAACCAATTCCCTAAACACCTCGTTTAAAACCGACATCCAGACTATTCCAGCAAGCTACAACGCCTTGCGCCATTGCCTACGACTACGCCAGAATCCGCCGGCTTGTGCGCCTCGGGCCGGGGTTCTATCGTTGGCCGGTCACTGAAAAACAGTGATCGGGTTTGGTAGCCCGGCTTACCTGTCGCATCGCAAGTCATTTGCACGGACGGCTTCGTCCGCTGTTTATGGTGGCCATGCGTAGGGCGTCTCAGGACGCGCCGGGTTTCCAGGTGACCGGTCTACCAACCTGCGTTTGGCCACCACCCTCGTTTGGTAGCGAAAGTGATGGCTCCACTTTTCACCCTGGAGTTTCATCTATGTTCAAAGTAACGCCCAACCCGCCACAGTCAGACGCAACCTCCCCCTACGAATCCCTCGACTCAAAAAAACTCCACGAAGCCGCCGACCGCGCCCTCGACCACTACCTCAAACCCACCGACACCCTCAAAACCACGCCCTACCAGACCAGCAGCATGTTCCTCGCCAACCCGAAAATCGCCACCGAAGAACTGCTGGTCAACGCCAGCGAATCGCTAGGCTCTGCCTCGGTAATGCTGAGTGATGTGATCGGGATGGTTGAAGGATCTGCGCGCAAGACACTGCAAGGTATCGCGCAGGTAGTGATGCTCGGCGAGCTGGCGGTTAATCAGGCGTTGGATAACGTCGTGCCGGTCGAGTAATCCTGCGGATGCAGGCGTTCGCTAATGCCTCGCTCTCATCGCTCGCGCCTCGATAGCCCAGCCTTGCGCTGGGCTTTTTTGCTCATCAGTGGCAGTGGTAGTCGTTGGTCTTATGGTTGCGATGGCAACCCTTTGAATCAGTGCCACCGCTGTGCGTAATGGGCCTTATGCGCTCAGGCCAATCCAGCCATGAAAGCCGACATACAGGCCAACGCCAATGATCAGCACGCTGGACAGGTAAGGAGCGCGGCGCGCCACGGTTCCCAGCCACGGCCAGCGATTGGAAGCCTGTCTGGCACCGATGGCCGCAGCGGCACCGACAGTGACCAGAGTCAGCGCCAGGCCGATGCTGAAACACAGGACGAGCATGCCGCCGAGCGCGACCTCTTTGACTTGCAGGCACAGCAACAGGACAGTGATGGCAGCCGGACAGGGAATCAGGCCGCCAGTCAGCCCGAACATGACGATCTGACCCGTGGTCACTTCGCGGTTGGTGAAGCGTTTACGGATGTCGTTGGCATGAGCACGTTCGTGCGCATCCTGATAGCCATCAATCGACAGCTCCAGGCCTTCCAATTCGGAATGCGCATGCCCGTGACCATGCTCCTGGAATGTCAGGTCGTAATCATGCGAATGCCCGGCGTGTCCAAGGCTCAAGCGAGCGCCGAACTCGTGCGGTTCCGGAATATCCACCGTCGACTGCAGAAAGCCTTCACGCTCGACGAACGCGAACGATTGGCTGCTGCCGTCCGGACGCGTCGTGGTCAGGCGAACATCCGAGGCTGCCCAGGCGTGTCCGCTCAAGGTCTTCAGGCGCCAGTGCGGTGGCATGCCTTCCTCGAAGATCGACAGTTCAATACGACCATGGCCGGTATCTATTCGGTGCGTTTCATCATGATGACCATGGTCGTGTTCGCCGTGATGGTGATCATCGCTTTGCTCGAACTTGAACATCTGCTCACCGCGCCAGGTACGCCACAGCATCCACAGGGCAATCGCGATGATCAGTGCAGAGGAAGCAAGCTGGAAATACGGCTCAGTGGTTTCAGCGTCCAGACCTTTGCCCAGGTACATGCCGCCGATGGCGACCAGCCACACCACGGCGGTGTGCGAAAGCGTTGCGGCCAACCCCAACAAAACAGCCTGTTTGACCGAGCCACGGATGGCCACGATGAAGGCCGCCATCATGGTTTTCGAATGACCGGGCTCCAGGCCATGCAAGGCACCGAGCAGAATCGCGCTCGGGAAATACAGCCAGGCGTGAGCCCCGCCTTGCTGCAACAGTTCAGCGAAATCGGGCATGTCAGACCTAAAGGTACTTGGTGATTTGTTTGAAGGCTTCCAGCGGTGCGCGCTCGCCATTGCCTAGCGCCGAAACGGTATCTTCGAGGCAGTGGTCGATGTGATCCTGAATAAGTGTTCGTTTGGCCTGGCAGATCGCTTTCTCAACCGCATGAAGCTGCTGGGCGATATCCACGCACTGACGCCCTTCTTCGATCATGGTGATGATGCCGCGCAAATGCCCGTCCGCCCGTTTGAGGCGTTTGATGATCGCCTCATGACTTTGGTGGGTGTGGGGATGGCTGTGGCCGTGTTCGTGTTCGTGTTCACTCATGAGTTGAGTCTCAGGGCTCGATGAATTACGCTGGCATCGTATCCCCCCAGGGGGGATTAGGCAAATCGCTTGAACGCCCTGTCAACGAGTTGAAACCTTTAACGCCATGTTCAGCAAAACACTGACAACGACGGTAGTAATCGCGCTTGCTCTCGCCATGTTCATGGCCTGGGCCGGGCATATCTATTCGTTGTCAGTCACTTCGGGGCAGCCAGCCTGGGAGATCGCTCAGGACGTCCATCATGCTCACGGCGAAGAGTTGTCATCCAGTCACTCAAGCTTTTCAGAACACTATCACTCGCCATTGACCCCTGATCATCAGCACGAAACGCCGCAACTCACAGCCGCGTTGATGTTGGCGACAACGCCGATGCCATCGATCCGGGTCGATGCACTTCGACACTCGGTTCCTCTGCCGCCGATATTTTTGATCGAGCGTCCACCTCGCCCTTCGTTCGCATCCTGACCACGGCCGCAATGCGGCCCACGATCATTGCAACGTAGGACTGACCCATGCATTCGCACTCGATGAGCGGCACAGGCGTATTTACTGCGCCTTCGCACCGCCCGCTACTGCTGTTGTTTTTACTTGTCGCTGCACTTTTACTCGGAACACCCGAGGCGATGGCTCACGCTGTTGCGGAAGGCGACAAAGGTTTCATCCAGGAAAGCTCAGGTGTCATGTTGCTGCCCTTCATCTACATGGGCGCCAAGCACATGATGACCGGCTACGACCACCTGCTGTTTCTGTTCGGGGTGATCTTCTTCCTCTACCGCCTGAAGGATGTTGGCCTTTACGTCACGCTGTTCGCCGTAGGCCACTCGGTCACGCTGCTGCTTGGCGTGCTGGCCGAGATCAGCATCAGCTCCTACATCATCGACGCCATTATCGGCTTTTCGGTGGTGTACAAAGCCCTCGATAACCTCGGCGCATTCCAGCGCTGGTTCGGTTACCAACCCAATACCAAAGTGGCCACGCTGATCTTCGGCCTGCTCCACGGTTTTGGTTTGGCGACCAAGATTCAGGAATACGAGATCTCACCAGACGGCCTGATTCCGAACCTGATCGCCTTCAACGTTGGTGTCGAGATCGGCCAATTGCTGGCCCTCAGCGCGATTCTCATTTTGATGGGGTATTGGCGGCGCACCGTTAGTTTCTGGCGCCACGCGTATACCGCCAACGTCGCCATGATGAGTGCCGGTTTCCTCTTGATCGGTTACCAGATCACCGGCCTGTTTGTCTCCGCCTAAGGAATTCTGACCATGTTCAATACTCCGCTTCCAACTGTTAATGAACTGCCCAGCACCCGCAGACTGCTGCGCTCGACCGTCATCGCGATACTGGTTGCTACCGGCCTTTTGGTGACCGTTGTCATGCCGTCTGAATACGCCATTGATCCGACAGGTGTAGGTAGAACACTGGGGCTGACCCAGATGGGCGAGCTGAAACTCATCCTTGCTCAAGAAGCGTTGGCGGAAGCCGCTACGCCTCAAGCAACCGCTCCAGCTCCAGCTCCGACTCCAACTTCTGCTCCAGCTCCAGCGCAGCAAGTTGCACAAGTCCAACCCATTGAGAAGCCTGTTACCAAGCCAGTAACCGCGCCCGCCACGGCGCTGAAAACCAATCAGATGAGCGTAACGCTCAAACCTGGCGAAGGTACGGAAATCAAACTGGAAATGCTGAAGGGCAAGACTGTCAGCTACGAATGGACGGCGGTCGGTGGCCTTGTGAACTACGACACGCACGGCGAGCCCTATAACGGTGAAAAGGGTTACTTCCACAGCTATAACAAGGGCAAGCAGGTCAAAAGCAATAAAGGCGAATTCACCGCGTTATTCGACGGCACCCATGGCTGGTTCTGGCGTAACCGCAGCAACAAGGACGTGACCATCTCGCTGAATACGACCGGCGATTACCTGAGCGTCAAACAGTAGTCCGGAACATATGGAAAACGAGGCCGCAAATGCGGCCTCGTTTTTTCTGCGCGAAGAAAAGTGCTGGATTCAAATCCCACAAATGTCCGTGCGCTGCCGCCAGGCGTCCTTCGCCGGCGGCATACCGAACAAGCGGGCGTAGTCCCGACTGAACTGCGAGGGACTTTCGTAACCGACTGCATATCCCGCCTCTGCGGCATCGACCGCTTCGGTGACCATCAGCCGACGTGCTTCCTGTAGCCGCAACTGGTTGCGAAATTCCAGCGGGCTCATCGAGGTGATCGCCTTGAAATGCGTATGAAACGAGGAACGACTCATGCCGGCGATTTCGACGAGTTCATCTATCCGACACGCTTCGTTGTAGTGGCTGCGCAGCCAGGCAATAGCCTTGGCGATCTGGTTCAAGCGGCTGTCTGCTTGTGCCATCTGCCTGATGATGCTGTTGCCATTCTCGGTGAGAAGGCGATAAAGCATTTCGCGAATCACCAGCGGAGCGAGCGCTTCGATATCCCGTGGCCTGTCGAGCAGCCCGGCCAGCCGAACCGCAGCATCCAGCAGTTCTGGAGTCGTATCGTTGAGCGTAATGCCTGCCGGCGGTGCACTGACGCTCTCTTCTCTTAGCGGATGGCGCAACGCAAGTTCACTCAACACAGTGGTATCGAGATCCAGCGCCAGGCACAGATAGGGAACAGCCTGACTCGCCTCGATGACCGAGCCCATCACCGGAAGGTCTACCGATGCAATCAGGTACTTGGCCGGATCGTAAACATAGACGGTAGTACCCAGCATCGCTTGTTTACGTCCCTGAGCGACAAGGCAGAGTGTTGGCTCGTACACCACCGGCATAGGCATCGTGGGCGAAGCCGAACGAATCAGGCTGACACCCGGAATCGCGGTGCTGTGAATGCCGTCATCCCGGACGTGACGACCAACGATATCGACAAGCTTTGAAAGGGAATTCAAACGCAACTCCATAACGAGGGCATGCGGCGGTTTAACAACTGGTATCGGATGATCAAGCAAGAAATCAGGACGATCCTGCAACAGCCCTCCTCCGCTCATAAGTCACACTTCAGATGAAGCCCAGAGGTACTGCCGGCCAAACCCGCGCCGATTCTTTGCCAAAGCCCCATATAGAGCAACGGCGTGAGGGAACGCAACTAGCGGCTTACAGATAACAACAACGGCCCATCCAACTCGGGACAGATTAAGGAGCACAGGAAATGACGTTTGTTCACCGCCTCTCTACAGCGCTAGCATTAGTCTTCACCACACTCATTGCAGGGCCGGCGCCCGCCGTGGCCAGCGAACCGACTACGGAACGCAACCGCCAATTCATTGCGCAAGCGTTCAACCAGTGGGCTCAGGGCGGCCGGACGTTCTTCACAGATGTCCTGGCTCCCGATGTGATCTGGACAATCAAGGGGACGAGCCCTTCGGCAGGTACTTATCGGGGCCGAGACGACTTCCTGAAACGCGCAGTCCAACCCTTCGCAAAACGGCTCGCCTCGCCCGTTCGCCCGACGGTGACGGATATCTGGGCTGAGGGCGATGACGTCGTCGTGCACTGGGACGGCACCGCCACCGCAGCCGACGGCGCGCCTTATCGCAACAGCTACGTATGGATCATGCGCATGCGAAATCTGCAGGCAGTTGAGGTCACTGCCTTTCTCGACCTGGTGCCTTATGACGACGTTATCAGACGAATTCCGGTTAAAGCGGGCGATGTTGAATAGATAAGCCCGCCAGGATCGACTGGAGGATCTGCTCGCGAGAGCTGCAAGATCTTCAGCAGGTGGGTATGCCGTCGAATGTCCGCTTTCGGCCAAAAGCGGACGATTAGATTGGAGGCCTGCGCCGGTTGGATACCACCTATCAGTTAGTCAGAAGCGGCTGTCGATTCCCTTTGGAAAGTAGATGGCTCACTCGGTACGGGCTGGATGCTAGATATCAATCCATCTTGTGGCTCGCTTGCTCCAAAATTCGGTATGGGATATTTACGGAGTTTTATCGCCATCTGTGCCTGAGCAAGAGATCGTAGGAGAATGAATGAAATGTACGTCAAGACCGCTAAAAAATATCCAGCAATAATCCGCTGTTCAGTCAACGATTTTTTGATTTCTTTGAAGTTGTCTGGGGACAATGTTTCGCAAATGACCTTTACATCTTCTTGGGTCAACCCTTCAAGAGGGGTTGTTGAACAGTTGCTTTGAGTTACAGAAAAATCAGAAACATGCGTTTCAAAGAAAAAATTTGTCGCCGTCAAACCGTCAGTCCAGAAAATCACTTTCGATTCTTTTATAGTCAGAAGTACGCTTTCACTTCCCAGCATGTAAGCGGTCCCGGTTGCTAGTACGCCAAATGGAATCAATAGAGCTATAACTACGCTCCTTATCATCCTGATTGGTGGCGCTCCAAAAACCCATGGCAAATCGCGAATCCAACCTCGTGCAAAAGACAAATCTTTGATATTAATATTATGATCTTTTGTCCACTTCGCTGTAGCCAGCAAAACCTCCATTGAAGGAAAGTTTATTCCTGTTCGAAATCTGAAACCCTCAACATCGCGGACATCATCCCAGTATGCCTTTAGTGTGGGATTTTGTATTCCCCCACCACCGACCATCCTCCAAACCCTGTCGTAGAGAAAATGCGCGGATCGAGCGCGCGCAATAGCCCATACAATCAACAAGCATATAATTGCAGTGGTGATCCAAGGATTTATATCTTTCAGGCTGCCTACAACATTATCGAGCAGTTGTACTTGAGTATCAGAATCCGCCATTTAAACCTCCATCACAATTGAACTCATCCGACCAGTCTAGCTTATTGGATTCCATAGCATGCGACTGTCCGTCATGAGCTGTTATTGGGAATATGTACGAGAGCCAAGAAAATCGACTAAGCCCTTAACCGTTCAGTGACCGCTTTTGGCCGATTTCTGGCCCCCACGGAGGGCAGAAATTGGCCAGAAGCGGACTATTACGCAGGTTAGCAGCGCTTCTATGAAACTTGAATGCATCTAAAGAGGTCGGGGCGATTCATTAACGCTTTGAATTAGGTGTTAGCCATCTTATGCAAAGTATATACTCCATTCGTCCCATGGTTTACCGTTCGATAGCATACCACTCTCGACGCGAGAACGAATCTCATCAGAATATATGGAAGCCGGCCACTTCCTCATTTGCCCCCTTCCAGACCCAGCTATGTTAGTTAATCGGTAATAGTCAGCCAGATCGCGAAATGCGGGATCTTCCCAGGCCAGCTTTTGGGACAGATATGAGATAATTACCCCTATAGGGGTGAATTGTTCGACCTGCTGTTCATGTGAATATGCATGGCCTACATATGCGCTTGTAGCAGAGCCATGTACGCCGTAACTCTGGATCATTGATGCCCAGTCAGGAATCTGGTGAGGGCCAATGAATGTCATTGCTGACGACGTCCACGTTGCGAGATCAGCGACGCATAATATGTCTAGTTTTTGCCTCGGATGGTGTACAGACACAGCATCCGAATCATATAGATTCTTCTGTATGTTCTCTAACGGGGTCGAATTTTCTTTTTTCCAAGAGTGGGAGTGCGCTAATAACCCATAAATTATAGGGGAATGTAGCTCTTTATATGGCGTACCGGTACGACTTCGATAGAAGCTTTTGATTTTAACGCATGTATTTATAGCGTCAGTAATGTGAGACGACTTGAGAGTTGTCTTGCACTCAAATGCTGCCGCTACTCCAGCGGCTAAATAAAGTTTTTTGTTAAGCATCTTTTTCGGATATGAGCTTTTTAATACAAGTACATCAATCTGAGGGCTTGTCTCACCCTCTTGGCTTATGATTCGGCCTTTTGTGACCACTTCGTAGCTCCGCGGAAGCCAGTCTCTAAGAAGCTCTGCCCAGTTTTCCTCACCCTGATCTCCCGCAGTACCTGGATCTTCGGTAGCTCGCTTCTGGATGCGATCATACTCTGCCGACATCTCAACGCTTATCTGGCGCATAAAATCATGAAGGTCGTGAGTTTTTTGAGCCATAAGTACCTTCTCGGTGAGTGGCAAGTAGGGATAATGTTAAGGAGACACCAATGAGCAAAAAATCGCCCATCACAAATTCTCAGATCCAAAACGCTGCAGGTGAAACCCGCGCACACTTCCCAGGTACAACTAGCAAACAATAAAGTCTGAAAGTATTAATTTCAGAGACTTCTTGTAGACGTCGGAGAAACATGAGATCTACAAATACGTTTTCGACTATCGGCCAAGCACCCCAAACAAATTCAATGTCAGCTCAACATTCCAACAGGATATCGCCATAACTACATAAATAACAAATACAACAACACAGGTAATCCAAAAATTCAATTTTACCGAAAACAAAGAATTATCAACGATTTTCTGAAGCTCTTCCGCCGACATATGCGATCTAACGATATCCTTCCAATCTGTAAATAATTTTGTAGAGATTAGACTGACAGAAATCGCCCCCCAGAATCTCAAAATAACAGCCACAGCTAAATAAATTGAAAACGACTTGAACAGAACTACTGCTTCCGGGCTCTTCAGCGCGTCTTCAGCAATAAATCTACGCGACACGACTCCAGCAGTGAGCACAAATGCTAGAGCCAACACATCCGTAAGCAAGCTCCCAGTAAATTGATGACTTGCAGCAACATATTTATCCACCACGCCAGACAAGTCCTTTTGTATATCAGACAGTTCTTTCGTGTAATCTTTTTTCCTATCCAAAACTACATATTTATACCTAGACCTTGCCTCTGCAAACGCAGCAAATACAAGGCGAACCGCGCCAGTTAACGCCTGATCATCCTTTAAATCAAGAGTCAGCCTATCAACAACAAGTAAGGTTCTAGTTTCTTCATCGCTCTCTGCATAGCACCACTCAACACATGCAATAACCGCATCAGTATCCCGCTTCGAAAACTCCTGCAATACGTTATCACAGACACTAAGCTCGAGCTTTCTACGCCCCTTCAAGACAACCTTATCCCAATCATAAAACTCTTGAACCAATGAGATCATGGCATAAACAACACAAGCCTTGTTGAAGTAGGCTGCAATAGCATTATCAATACGCCCCCAATTAAATAAAAAACGCTCAGGGGACACCATAACGGCGTTTCCGGTAACAAAATGAACTGACTTAAGAAGCCTCTCCAGATTTGGAAGCTTCGTTGACATCATCCACTCGACGGGCAAAGCTTGGTCATATTTATTTGTCGGAACTATTGCAATTCTAGGTCCGCCAAATGCATCTTCGAAACCACATAAAAATATTTTAAGTGGCCTTTCAGACTTAAGACTCTGGTGTAGATCACCGCCTAGCAAACCAGAAACTTTCGGAAGCCAAGTTTCTAAGAAATAGACTTTATCAAAAAACAACAAACCATCTATATCAACGTTAATCGCTAAGGAATCTCGAAGCAAAGCAGCCTTATCAGTTATAGATACAACCCAATCCAGCATACGCGGATCAGAAAAATCCACCTCATCCCAAGCCTCATCTTGCCCATCGACCTGTAAGCGTATGCTCGGTATAGCATGCTCACAAATCAACTTAGACAACTCGCTTAAAACCTCGCGAGAAGTCACACTAAGAAGACCAGAGTAGTTAGCTCCGAACGAATTCTCACTATAAGAGATATCAGCTTCGCGCTGTAATCGGACTATGAGTCCAGATACCACCCCCAGATCAACAGCCATAACTACTCCCGTTCTTCCACGGTAGTAGCTCTAATGGTAATAATGTATGAACCATCAGCCTGCTTTGTCTTATCCAGAATGTTTGGATTTCGTTCTCCTTGCCAAATCACTTTCACGCCTGCATCAGTAATCCACTCACCTTTCCTATCCTTATTAGGAATAGAACCCGGCTTGGGTGAGAACGACACTCCACCAAGCCCAAGCTCATCCATATGCGAATCAAAGCTGCTTTTCATACGAGTAACTTGTGCTGGATCAGTATGAATGCAGACACGATCTTTAATCTCACTATAGGCAAGCTCACCGTCTGCGAAGGCGTCAAGCAAACCGATTACTGAATGCCTTACGTCTGAAGGAGTTCTACCGCCCAAGTCCCCGTCATATGCTCTTGCCCATCGATGGCATGCCACTACCATTTGTTTAGTCAAGGTTGAATCGTTCACTCTTAGACGGACACCAAGGAAACGCTTGAAATAATCAGTAATGGCGTCCTCCGTATCCAGTACCGCACCTGTTTTTTTCCGCTCTACTGCCAGTACGTCCCAAGCAAAATCATCTCCAAGCTGAATCAGAGCCTTCTTTTGAACAGCAGCAGCCTGCTCAGAAAGAGCCTCTATAATTTCTTCCAACCTAACTCTCGTATTCTGCACCGCATCTCTTTGTTGACGCAGCACGGTGCTATAATCCAGTTTAATTAAAGCAACCAGAGACTGCCTTGAGGTTCCAGAAATAATTGTCACTCTTGCTACGATAAGGACTCCATCAGCTGTTTGCCCCGCTGAATGCTGTCCCAAAAACAACCTAGCTATTTCCTTAGACTGCTCGACAAACTGAATATCAGGCTCTTCAACAATTGCATTACATGCCGTCACCAAGTGGGAGTTTTCCTTATCGACGAAGGTGTATTGAGTACCCTGTCCTGTTTCCGATATTATTTTTTTGAAGAATGCTCTCTGGGTATCACTTGAAAGAAGAACTTCATCCAGACATTCAGGCTCGTCCTCGCCAGACTTCAGGATATGGTAAATAAAGTTCTCAACAACGAGTTCATTTCGCTGGACTTCAGTCAATACACTGACACGATTTCTCACTATTAAAGTTCCTTTTTAAGAGCAACCATCAAGAAATTGATGACACATTGCCTTCACCATAAACAATGAACCATAACGTGTCCACGCCGTGAGCGATTTTTCAAGCATCCATGCGCCCGAACAAAACTGTACAAAAACACAGTACTTAAGACGAGATTTTGCCCATAATTAGCCAGCCTAGCTACGTCGAAGCGACGACTGGTGTGTAAGGGCTCCTAGAGAGGGACCATGGAGAATGGGACAAGGAAGCTCCTCAGCCTCATCAACAAACTCCGGAAAGTGGCCCGTAGCTGGCCTGTTCCGAATGTCTGCTTCTGGCAGATTGCTGCCAGTCGCCACGGGCGCTCTGCTGCCAGGCCATGTATTCGCCTCACGAAACAGCGTTAGACGCCTAAACTCTCCGCAATCCGCCCTTCCCCCCGCAAAAAATCCACAAACGCCCTCAGCGGCGAAGGCATGTGGCGGCGGCCGTGGTAGTAAAGAAACGGGCCGTCGAAGGTCTGCCACCAGTCCTCGAGAATCGGCACCAGTCGACCATCGGAGAGCGGCTCGCGCAGGAAGTCCTCGAAGGTATAGATGATGCCCAGCCCGTTGATGGCCGAGCGAATTTTCAGATCGTGCGACGACGTCAGCAGTTGCCCCTGAGGCGGGATACGCACGATACGGCCGTCTCGATGGAACTCGAATACGCCGACTTTGCCACTCTCGAAGCGATGGCCAAGCAGGTCATGGCCCGGCAGTTCTTCGGGGTGAGTGGGCGTACCGCGTTCAGCCAGATAGCGCGGGGCGGCGGCTGCAACGAAGCGTTGGCGACGCGGGCCGATGGGCACGGCGATCATGTCTTTGGCCAGGCTCTCTTCATAGCGCACGCCGGCGTCATACCCGCCAGCGTTGACATCGACGAAGGTGTTGTCCATGACGACTTCGACACTGACCCCTGGATAAAGGCGCAGAAAACGCGCCAGCAGGTCGGGCAACAGAAAGCGTGCCACCGGCACTGGCACATTGAGCTTGAGCGTGCCGACCGGGCGCTGAGCGTCGTCGTCCAGATCGTTGAAAGCGGCGTCGATTTCTTGCAAGGCCGGGCGCAGGCGCTCGAGCAATCGCTCGCCGGCTGCCGTCGGCGTGACGCTGCGCGTGGTTCGATTGAGCAGGCGCACGCCCAGGTCGCTTTCCAGCCGACGCATGCAGTCGCTCAACGACGAGGCGGACAGCCCGCGCTTTTGCGCGGCAGCACGAAATCCCCCCGCCTCGACCACCGCAGCAAATATCGACACATCGGTAAGGTTTGGTTTACGCATGGACGCTCCCTCCGCAAGCGACTGACTGTACGCCATACCGTACGGGCCATCCACCAATGCCCGACTTATCCTCGCGCACTCGTACACCGATACTGCTCACTCGCCCCGCCAAGCGGGAACCTGTCACGCGAATGAGAATCCCCCGATGAGCCATTCACCCGCTACGCCGAGCAATACCGCGACCCAACGCCTCCTCAAGGCCACCCGAATGCTGTTCGCCATTTCCGCGATGGCCGGCACACTGGCTGCGCAGGCTGCGCCCCAAACGGAGCCGAAGCCGGACTGGTCAACCCACGATATGCCCAGCCAGAAAGGCCGCATTGTGCTGGTGACCGGAGGGACCAGCGGCATGGGCTATGAAGACGCGCTGGCCCTGACGCGCGCCGGTGCCGAGGTGATCATCGCCGCACGCAACGCCGAGCGCGGCCGCGAAGCAATCACGAAAATCAAGCAAGCCGTGCCCGAGGCGCGCGTGCAATTCGAAACGCTGGACCTTGCCAATCTGCAATCGGTGCGCGACCTCGCCAACCGTCTGCAAGGGCGCCTGCCGAGGCTCGACGTGCTGATCAACAATGCTGCGATCATGTCGCCGCCTGTTCGAGGCGTTTCCGCCGATGGCTACGAGATGCAACTGGCGACCAATTACCTGGGGCATTTCGCCTTGACCGGCCTGCTGATGCCCCTGCTACGCAAAAGCGACGATGCTCGGGTGGTCAGCCTGTCGAGCATCGCCGCCGGGCGCGCAAACCTGAACTTCGATGACCTGCAGGCTGAGCGCAGTTACGACCCTTTCGCCAGCTACAGCCAATCGAAACTGGCGGTTCTGAAGTGGAGTATCGAGCTGCAGCAGCGCAGCGATGCCGCCGGTTGGGGGATACGCAGCATCGCCGCGCACCCCGGCGTTGCCGTGACGGAGCTGATCGCCCGGGGGCCTGGCCTGGACAGTGAATTCGGCAAACAATGGGCTGTAGAGCGGGACCTGTATCATTCCGCAGCGCAGGGCGCGCTGCCGACGCTGTATGCAGCGACGGCGCTGGAGGCGGTTGGCGGCGCCTACTACGGCCCTACCGGTGATAACGAAAAGCTCGGGCCGCTGGGCTTCGCCAAGATGCCGCCGGCCGCTGCCGATCGCTCGAATTCGGCCACACTGTGGCAACTCTCCGAGCGACTGACCGGCGTCACCTACCGCTGACCGCCCGGCACGGGCAGGCCCCGTGCCATTGCCCCGCCACTCCCACAGGAGCGCAACATGGATACGTCTCTTCTCGCCCACCGCGCCGGCGCCATCATCAATGCCGAGGCTCACGAGCTGCGCCCTGCGCTCAACGGTTTTCTGCTATTCGTTTGCCTGTTCGCCGGCTATTTCATGCTCCGTCCGATCCGCGAATCGATGGGCATCACTGCCGGCGTCGAGAACTTGCAGTGGCTGTTCACCGCGACCTTCCTGGTCATGCTGGCGGCCGTTCCGCTGTTCGCCTGGCTCAGCGCACGCGTGCCGCGCCTGCATTTCGTGGACTGGGTGTACGGATTCTTCTGCACCAACCTGCTGTTGTTCGCCGCCTTGTTCCTCGGCGAAGAAAGCCCGTGGCTGGCGCGCGTGTTTTACGTGTGGATATCGGTCTACAACCTGTTTGTCGTATCGGTCGCCTGGAGCCTGATGGCCGATGTATTCGACAGTGCCCAGGCCAAACGTCTGTTCGCGTTCATCGCGGCGGGCGCCAGCGTCGGCGGCCTGAGTGGCCCTGCGCTGAGCGCCTTGCTGATCGGTCCGCTGGGTGAGTCCGGCCTGATGCTGCTGGCCGCTGTTCTGCTGGCCGCTGCGATGTGGTTCAAGCGCCAGTTGATGCGCTGGCGTGAACAGGGTGGCGCAGGACGCCCCGATGCCGCGCCGAGCGAAAGCCCCCGCAGGCCGTTGCCGGGCAATCCGTTCAGCGGTATGACGGCCGTTTTGAAATCACCCTATCTGCTCGGCATCTGCGGCTTTGTGGTGCTGCTGGCGACAGTCTCCACCTTCCTTTATTTCGAGCAGGCACGCGTCGTCGCCGAACACTTCCCGGACCGCGAGGCGCAGGTGCGCGTGTTCGGCATCATCGACTTTGTCGTGCAGGCGGGCGCCCTGCTCTGTCAGCTGTTCATCACTGGACGCCTCGCCCAAAGGCTCGGCGTCGGCGTGCTGTTGGCCATGGTGCCGCTGGTCATGAGCGCGGGGTTTATCGGGCTGATCTTCGCCCCCGGCTTTGGCCTGATCGCCGCGCTGATGATCGTGCGCCGCATCGGTGAGTACGCCTTCGTGCGCCCAGGCCGGGAGATGCTGTTTGCCCCGCTCGATGCCGAAAGCAAGTACAAGGCAAAGAACTTCATCGACACCGTGGTCTACCGCGCCGGCGATGCCATCAGTGCCTGGGCGAAAAGCGCGCTGGACGCCCTCGGCCAAGGTGCAGGCATGGCGGCGCTGGTCGGCGCATTGTGTGCACTGCTGTGGGGTCTGCTGGGATGGCGACTCGGCGAACGGGCGGACCGCCGAGCCAGTGTGGCGGGAGCGCGGCAAAACCCCGCCTAGCGTTCAAGGGTCATTGACTGAGACAGGCATTGCCGTAGAATCGCCCGCCCAAAAAATCAGCTTGCAGAGCGAGAAGGAGCTTCGATGCAACGGGTGATGATTGTTGGTCAGCCTGGGTCTGGCAAAAGTACGTTGGCGCGCAAGCTGGGTGAGCGCACGGGGTTGCCGGTCGTGCATATCGACACGATCCATTGGCAGCCAGGCTGGATCGAGCGAAGCCCGGATGAAAAGACCCGACTTTGCCTGGAGGTCGAGGCGTGCGAGCGCTGGATATTCGAAGGTGGCCATTCGACAACTTGGGAAAATCGCATCGCCCGTGCAGATTTGCTGATCTGGATCGATCGTTCGCCACCGCTTCGATTCTTGCGCGTCTTGCGTAGAACGCTGCTCAACCACGGTCAGTCTCGGCCCGACTTGCCGGAAAACTGCCCCGAACAGCTGGCGAACCTGCCGGAGTTTCTGAAGTTCATGTGGCGGACGAGAAAAACCTCGCGAGCCAAAATGCGCCAATTCGTGTCAACGGCGCCATCGGCTTGCCGGGTGGTTCATCTGCGGTCGAATCGAGAGACGAGGATATTTCTTGAAAGCATTCGCCCTGCACAGGGCCAGACTTTGCAGACTGACTGACGGCTGACCGCCCCACCAGGGAACTGCCGGTGCCAGGCATCGTCCGAGCTTAAGCGTTTAAGCAAATAGCTCGTCGCGAGGTTTCCGTTTGAAAGCTGCCATCGTCAAAAAATACCGTCTGATCATCAAGACCCTGGGTTACGTGGGCTGGTCTTTGTTCTGGTTGCTGCTCTGGGACATCGCCGTCACCGTCGACTTCATGCTGTTTCTCAACGCCAAGCTGAACCTGCCGTTGATGCCGCTGACCTTGCTCGGTTCGGCGTTGATCGTGTTGATCAGTTTTCGCAACAGCAGCGCTTACAACCGCTGGTGGGAAGCGCGGACGCTGTGGGGGTCGATGATCAACAATTCCCGCAGCTTCGCCCGGCAGGTGCTGACGCTGCTGGACGACGCCGGTGGCGAGGTTAACCCGGTCAAATCCACGCTGTTGCGCCGCCACGTCGCCTACGTGAATTGCCTCGCCGCGCACCTGCAAGGTCAGCCGTGTCCCGACGAGGTGCGGGCGTTTATTCCCGCCGAAGAATTCGCCCGCAGTGGCACAACCAATAACTTTGCCAACGATATCCTCACCGGCTCGGCGACTTTGCTCGCTCGCGAATACAAGGCCGGGCATCTGGACAGTATTCGTCTGGCGCGGCTTGAGTCGACGCTGGTGGACTTGTCCAACAGCCAAGGCGGCATGGAGCGGATCGCCAATACCCCGCTGCCCTACCCTTACGTGTATTTTCCACGGCTGTTCATTTCGCTGTTCTGCCTGATCGTACCGATAGGACTGGTCGAATCCCTCGGCTGGTTCACGCCGCTGGCGTCGACTGTGGTCGGGTTCATGCTGCTGGCCATCGAGCGCATCGGCACCGATCTGCAAAGCCCGTTTCGCCACAGCGAACACCAGATTCAAATGGAAGCGCTGTGCGAAACCATCGAAAAGAACTTGCAATCGATGCAGCGTGATTCGTTGGGGGATGTGCGCAGGGTTGAGGAGCCCGCTTGAGGCGCTGCTTTAGCAGCAGCGCTTTTCATCAGATGCGCAGTAACTATTGACGAGTGTCCGCCGCCTCGGCCGGGTAAAACTCGCCCTGCTTGCCCATTTCTTCGAGTCGTTCGCGCGCTACCGCCTCAACACGTGCCACCGCGTCTCGATCGTCAGGGTCAACCAACTGCAAGCACAGGCGTCGGACATTCTGATCATGGGTTCCCTCGCTGAGCATTTCGTGGGTGAAGACTTGTTCAGCACGCCATAGGCATAACTGGGTATGAGTCCCGCCGAGCCATATCTCGTTGATTGATCCAAGATCAGTGGTTGCCAGTAGATCCACGGTGATTGTCTTATCCATTGCGCCGTACCTTGAAAATGCTTGTACAGGTACGACTGGCAGGCATAGCGAGTCGTTCAAGTCGTCGACAGTCCACCCACGCCCCACTCTCACTTGTTCGGAAGATTCTTATGAAATCGCCAAAAATCGAAGATTACATCGCTCAATGGCCATTACTGGGCGTGGACTCCGCTGCCCCTTGGGCGGTGGTTCAGGATTGCGAGAGCCGGATTCTGGAATTACTTGAAACGCTCGGCCCGGGATACCGGCGCCACAGCAATTGTGCGATTCATGAAACCGCCATCGTTGAGCAAGGCGCCGTTCTCAAAGGCGCAATCATCATCGGCGCGGGCTGTTTCGTAGCAGCGGGCGCTTACCTCCGTGGAGGCGTTTACCTGGGCAGAAACTGCATCGTTGGCCCCTGCTGTGAGCTGAAAAGTACCTTCATGCTCGATGGCAGCAAGCTTGCCCACTTCAACTTCGTCGGCGACTCATTGATTGGCGAAGCGGTAAATATTGAAGCCGGCGCGATCATCGCCAACTACCGTAACGAACTGGACGGGGCTGATATCAGGATCCGCCATGAAGATCAGGTGATCGAAACAGGCGTCAGCAAGTTTGGAGCGCTGGTGGGTGATGGCTGCAAGATTGGCGCAAACGCTGTGATTGCTCCTGGCGCTTTGTTGCGGCCCGATACGCGTGTTCCTCGCTTGGGATTGATTGATCAGTTTGCTTATGAGTGAAACCAATTTTGGCGAGAGTACGTCTTCGGCCAATGGCATCCATCTTCATAGGCGCGTTCGTTATGCCCGCTTTCATAACATCGATTTTTCCTGGCCCAGATCCCAAACACCTCTTGCACAAAGGATGACCGCTTTGGGCCGAAATCGGCCAATAGCAAAAATCCGACCTTCGCCACCCCACCGACTGACACCTTGTTCAATCAGAATGCTTGGGCAAAGTCTGCTTGTGCACGCGATTTCTTGGTTCACCTCCAGCCATTTCGTATGATGAGCAATCTAAGTTTGGGATGCTTGGCGTGAAACCGTCATCAAAAAAAGCTTCAACCACTCCGCCCGTACCAACCGGCGTCACCCAGAATTTAAGCGATGCTGTAAGTCAGCTTTCTTGGGACGACTTGCGAATCATCAAAACGCTAAGCGAATGCGGTAATAGAGCCACGACAGCGAAACGGTTGGGGATCAATGTATCCACCGTATCGCGTCGCGTGGCTCAAGTGGAAAAGACACTTGGGGTCGCCCTATTTGACCACCGTCGCTCTGGGTACATGCTCACGCCAGAAGGCATCGAGTTAAGGGCGCTCGCCGAACGCGTCGAGCTTGATATCGTCAGCGTTACACGTCGGGTTTCTCGGGCAGGTCAAGGGCCACAGGGAAAGCTTCGGATCACTACCAGCGACTCCCTGCTTTTGTATTTCCTCACACCGATCATCGCCGACTTCAAGGCGCTTAATGAAGGAATTGCCATCGAGGTGCTGGTCGGCAACGAGACGTTAAGTCTCGCCCGCGATGAATCTGACGTAGCGGTAAGAGCGACCAAAAAACCTGCCGAAAGTCTCGTCGGGCGCAAGCTCGCTTCGATCGCATGGGCGCCTTATGGCAGCATAAAACACGCGACTACTACCCCCTTCGCAGAAGGCCAGCGATGGGTGTCGTATTCCGCAGGATTATGTGGACTGAAGGCCAAAAGCTACGTCGAAGACAGAATCGGCGCCGACTGTGTTTCTTATCGTACGGACTCCGTCGCGGCCGCGAGCGTCGCCATTGCGGCAGGACTTGGTTACGGCTTTCTTCCGTGCATGCTGGGAGACATTACGCCTGGGTTAACACGCGTAGGGCCAGTTGTGCGCGAACTACAGGACGAGCTCTGGCTGCTTACGCATCAGGACATTCGAAAGTCATGGAGAGTCAAAGCATTCATGACTTTTTGTGCAGCAGCCGTAGCGCATCAAAAGCCTTTGATCGAAGGGCAATTGGATCTCCCGGTTGCGCAGGGCGAAACCGGGAGCGTCTCTTAGTCGGCGCGAGATCCGATGACAGCTTTGCAGACAATTTCAATCAGCTGTGAACGTTGAGCCAACCTGGATACACCGATGATATTGCTCGCGCACTGTGGCCGCTCAGTGCGATATGCGGCTTTGCGCACATCACCTACGACGGCGAATGCCGCGTCCATATCCAATACGTACAGCGTTTCTTCGACGACATCATCAAGGGTTGCTCCATAGAGCGCGAGCAGCTTGGCGATATTGTCGTAGGAGGCGCGCATTTGCTCTCCTATCGACGAGAAATCGCTAGGTTTACCCTCGCTATTCAGGGGCGCGGGAGCAACGAGATTACCCTCCTCATCGTGGTTGAACTGACCCGAGATATAGATCTCGTTTCCGACTTTTCTGGCCTGGGGATAGCCGTAGCCCTCCTCCCATGAGACTCCCCAGTAAGCGGTGTTTTTGCCGTGCGGTTGTGAGGCAGCCATTGCTTTCTCCTTGCAGATGACGAATCGAATGATGTCGATTCGAGTTGTCGGGAGGCAAAGGCTAGCATCGGGAACGCGACTGGGAATGTGCATTTTTGCGCCTCCAGTAGCGCAAAATTGCGCCCCCATCCCGTCGCGCCTTCCGTTAGATTTTTCCCATCGACTGACCGCTGGATTGAGCTGATCAACCGGCTAATGGGAAAAAGGAATCAGGATGAACAAGGAAACATGCGCGTCCTCACAAAAGGATCCGGCTAAACAAACCGGACAATTGAAACCCTGGCAGATCCAGCGCGCCAAGCAGCTGATGCTCGATAACCTGGACGCACATATCTCCGTGGCAGCTATCGCACAGGCGTGTGCGCTGTCGCGCAGCCATTTCACTCGTCAGTTCAAAAAAAGCACTCTCGTCTCACCCAAAGAATGGATGCGAGAGCAAAGGATTCTACGGGGCAAGCAGCTGCTTCAGACGTCAAGATTGTTGGTTGCAGAGATCGCACTAGAATGTGGTTTCTTTGATCAGTCTCACTTCAGTCGAACATTTGTGCAAACCGAAGGTGTGACTCCCAGGGCTTGGAAACAGAACAGTCAATCGCCTGCGCTGTGATTTGATGAGCTGCATAACGGGGCTAATTCGTACTTGCAGATTTAACCCCAGAATGCTGCGAATGGAGATAACAGAATCAGTCCGCCGACGACAACTGCCCAACCCCATGCTAAACCACTCTCTACCTTGAAACGGCCGTCATTCATTAAGTCCAACACGAACACGCCAATCCGATGACCTATCAAATCGATAATCAAGTCCATGGTCCTTTCTCATAACAATCTTTGCATGAGAAGTCAGAACCCGCTTTTAACTCATAGCTGCTGGTCAGGTCAGCAATTGCAACTCTGCGCAGACATTGCACAGGATGTGCGTTGGATTATATCCAGACGTCGTTCAAAGCCGTTCTTTCGCCATCTTCATGCCCCGTGTTCAAGATGCCTCGCGGCTCGATCATCATCAGCTTGGCTTCACCTTGGGCAGCCGTGCGATGTTCCACGCCGCGGGGTACCACATAGAGTTCACCTGGATTCACATAGACGCAGCCTTCCAGCAGATCAATGCGCAAGGTGCCTTCCAAAACAAGAAATGCTTCATCGGTCTCAGGATGCGAGTGCCAGATGAATTCGCCTTCGATTCGCACAACCTTGAACTGGTAGTCATTCATCTCTGCCACAACCCTGGGACTCCATTGTTGTTCGATCAGCGAAGCCTTATGTGCCAGGTTTACAGGAACTGATGAATATTGATGACGGAGCTCTGCCATGACGAATCCTCTGTGGTTGAAGTCGCCAGCCTATAGAGCAAGGAATAGGGTCTCTTGTACGATCCTGCAACTCAGCGTGCGGCGCGCAATCGTTCCAGCCAGCGCATGGGCGAGATGCCGTAACAGCGGGTGAAATGTCGCGTCATATGACTTTGATCGTGAAACCCCGCGACGAGCGCTGCATCGACCAGGGTGAAACCTTCAACCACCAATGAGCGGAACCGGTCCAGGCGGCGCAGGGTGACAAATCGGTAAGGACTCGTACCGTAAAGCGTTCTGAAGTCGCGTGACAGGCTCCAGCGTTCGCGCCCGCTGGCACATTCGAGCATCTCCAGCGTGATGCATGAATCCAAGTGTTCCAGGATGAACGCTCTGGCACGCTCGGCTGCGCGGTAATCCAGGCGCTTGCGCCCGCGCGGCTTGCCCGCGACGGCACGCAACGCCATTGCCAAGTCATACAGCGCGTCCTGTTGCTCCAATGCTTCCAGCGGATGATCCACCGCTTGCACAAATGTTTCACTGGCATGGAACAGCCGTGGGTCGTTTGAAAGCCCCCCCGTGATAAAAGGCAAGGGCTCGCCACCCAGGATGTTTTGAATCATTGCCGGATCAATGTAAGCCATCCGATAACGAAAGCCTGCATCAGTCCCGGCCATGCCATCGTGAAGTTCGTCTGGATGAAGCACGAGCGTATTGCCGGGGATACCGTGGCGCAACGAGCCTACATAGTGAAAGCTCTGGACGCCCGCCAACGTGCGGCCGATGGAGTAGGTGTCATGTCGATGAGGATCGTAGCCGTGGCTGCCGAACCACGCTTCAATACGCTCGATTCCTCCTGGTTGAACACTGCGGATGACCCAGTCAGTGCTGTCTGGTTGGCCTTTTTTCCTATCCATGAATGCGTACGTTCCCGAGTCTGTTCGGTCGTGGTGATCCGTCTGCCGAGAATATACAAGTGCAAGTATTGGCTGTTGCTTTTGCCTGAAAGCAGTCCATGGTTCCAGTCCTGTCACTGAACCGTCACGCCTGTTCCCTAGGCTCTACCAGTCTCTGCCATCGCCCCAAGAGCCCGCATTCCAAAATGCCGCCCATCACCGCCACCTCCCCACCCCGCCAAAAGATCATCCTGCGCTCCGACAACCTCACCTCTTCCGACTTCGGCGCCCTGTTCTCCAGGCTCTTCGGCAACCGCTACGCCGATACTCCGCCGCCACCTTCCAACATCATCATCGGCGGGGTCTACGGGCGGCACGACGGGGTGAGTTTTCGGCGTATGCATTACCACGGCGATTTCAGCGTCGCCCTCCCCGATCCGCAGAACGAAATCACCTTCGTCATCCCCACCGCCGGCAAGATCGTTTTCAATCACGTCACTGAATCCATTGGCATGGCGCACATCGGTCTGGCAATCGACAAGGCGGATATCCGTTCGATGCGCTTTGTTGATGATCACGCGCACCACGGGATTTCAATCAACCGTCAACAACTCACCGAGCGGTTGTCGGCGCTGCTGGAGAAACCGGTCGTGCAGAAGATCGTGTTCGAGCCAAGCGTGGATCTGAATACCCCGGCATTTCAGGGCCTCAAGGCGTTGATCGATCTGGCCACGGGCACTGAGTTCGATGCCTTGATCAACAGCGGCACGCTGATGCCGTCACGGTTGCGCGAGATGTTGATCGATGCGGTGCTGGAGGCGTGGCCGCACAACTTCACCCAGGCATTACGGGGGCCTGCGCCGTGTGTGGCGCCGCGACATGTGAAGGTGGCGATGGAGTTTATTCAGGCGCATCCGCAACAGTTGGTCAGTGGCGTGGATCTGGCGCGGTTGAGCCATGTCAGCCAGCGCGCGTTGCAGGAAGGTTTTCGGCGTTTTGTCGGGATGTCGATCGTCGCTTATCAGCGGCAGGTGCGTTTGCAGCGCGCCTATGAGGCGTTGGTGCGCGGGCATGCAAGCTCTGTGACGGAGGTGGCGTTGCGTTTTGGCTTCAGTAATGTCGGGCGCTTTTGTCAGTATTTTCAGAGTGCTTACGGCGTAAGCCCAGCGGAGTTGAAGGCCAGGCGTTGACCATTCGGTCCGGCGAAACCTGCATTTGATTGAACAGCAGGAATCTCAGGGCGACTAACCCAGACAGGTCGTTTGACGGCACCACCGATTCAAGCGGCGTTTACCTGGCTGCGACCCGACGGTGCGTTTCTGCGCGCGTCGGTGCAGGCTTCGCAAGGGGGTTTCCATGACCGAGGATTTCATCGGCTTTTTCACGGCTCACACGATTTTAGGAATTTCACTGGCGAACTGGGTGCTGGCATTTCTCGCCGCGACGCTCAGTTATCTGCTGACCACCACGGCGATCCGTTTCGTCTTCCGCAAGGTGCAGGCGCGGGCCAGCGCCGGCAATGGGCATCTGACTTACATGGCCAGCGAAGTGCTGGCGGCGACCAGCACCACGTTGCTGCTGTTGGCGTCGATTCTGGTCGGCATCGGCTTGCTGGATTTGCCCGAGCGCTGGCTCGGGCGGGTCAGCAGTTTATGGTTCGTGGTGGCGGCGTTGCAGGTCGGCCTGTGGACCAACCGCGCGCTGGCGCTGGGGTTGCATCGGTATTTCTCGCGGCATAACGCGACCGGCACTTTTCAGGCGAGCGCATTGGCGACCCTGAGCCTGTGGGGCGTCAAGGTATTGCTGTGGGCGGTGATTCTGCTGGCGATGCTGTCGAACCTGGGCGTCAACATCACTGCATTCGTGGCCAGCCTCGGTGTCGGCGGTATCGCGGTGGCGCTGGCGGTGCAGAACATTCTCGGCGACGTGTTCGCCTCGCTGTCGATTGCCGTCGACAAGCCGTTTGAGGTGGGCGATTTCATCGTCGTCGGCACGCTGGCCGGTACGGTCGAGCACGTCGGCCTGAAGACCACGCGCATCCGCAGTCTCGGCGGTGAGCAGATTGTCATGGCCAACGCCGACATGATCGGCAGCACCATTCAGAACTACAAACGCTTGCAGGAACGTCGAGTGGTGTTCGAGTTTCGTCTGACATACGAGTGCACCAGCGAACAGATCCGCCAGATCACTCAACGCGTTGAAAGCATCATCAAGAACGAAAAACAGGCGCGCTTCGACCGTTGCCATTTCCGCAGTTTTGGTGAGAGTGCGCTGGAATTCGAAACGGTGTACATCGTTCTGGACGCCAGCTACAACGTCTACATGGACGTGCAGCAACGCATCAATCTGGCAATCATGGAAGCGGTGGCCGAGCTGGACGCTACGTTCGCCTTCCCGGCGCGCACCGTGCATGTCGCCTCCCTGCCCGACCCCACCGCGCAGCCGGCACGCACACAGCAACCTTCGCGTGCGCAACATGCTTGAGCGCATGAGCCCGGCAATTTGCCGGGCTCGCTGAGTTCAAAACGCGTAACTGGCCTTGAGTCCGCCATTGAAACCATGGCTGTCACCGCCACCGTTGGCGCCGACCTCAGCGCCTACACTCAGGGCGCCGAGGTTGGCCATCAGATTAACGCCGCCGCTGAACTGGTCGCGATTGTCGAACGCCGCGCGCTGCTCGATATCCAGCCCCAGCAGGTGGCCTTCGCTGTCGACTTGCTGATTGCCGAGCGCACGTTCATAGCCCACGCGAACACCCGGGACCAACTGCCACGCACCCATGGCCACTGGTGCGAATGACACGTCGAGATTGGCTACTGCGCTACGGCGGGTCTGCTTGATGCCATCGACGTCGAGCGCCAGCTCACTGCCCTTCTCTTTGAAACCTTGCAAGTCGAGATGACTGACGCGAAAGCCCAGGCTCGGTTCGACAATCACGCTGCTGAGCGGCAGGCGATAACCCAACGCCACGGTCGCGCCAGTGAGATTGCCGTGAGTGTCGCCCTTGGCAGTGCCGAGACCACCGCCGAGCTCGCGTTTGCTGTCGTAGTCGACGTAACCGGCGCTGGCGTTGGCATCGACAAACATGCCGCGCTCAAGGCTGGTGAGGCCGTAACGCGCACCGAGGTTGAGGAAGGTGAAGTCAGTATCGGCCTCGCCTCCCGCGCCGCCCACGCTGCCCTTGCTGTAGCCAAAGCCGCCGCGTGCGCTGAGTTGTTCGTTGAAGCGCTGGGTGATGCCGAGCATCAGGCCTTGGCTGTGTTCGTTGCTGCTCTCGGCGTGGGCCGAGCCGTCCGTGCCGACGTAGCTGGCGAGCGCGGTGCTCCAGAGGCGGTATTGGCCGACCTTCAAATCGCTGCCGCTGGCGAACGGTGCGGCGGCTTGTTCGATCATCGCGTTCTGCCGCAAGAGATAGCTGGCCGCATCAGCGTGGACCTGTCCACCGACTTGAGATTCGACACCGCCCAGGCTGCCGGCGTCGATCGCCGATTGCAGGTAGTAGTTGTAGGCGCTATAGGTGCCGGACAGCTCGGAGTTCTGCAACTGCCGCAACAATTCGGCACCAGCGGCGGCGTTGCCGACCAGCCCGGCCTGCCCCGGCAAGCTGTTGTACTCGACCAGTTTGCCGCGCAGTACGTAAATGGTTTCCTGGGACAGACCGAGGCCCTGCTTGAGGTAGTTGTCCATGCTGCCGTACTCGGCGGCGACTTGGTCGAGACCGGCCTGCAAGTAACTGGCCTGCACGCCGAGCAGCGGCTCGTAGACAGCGGCCATGCTCGGCGGCAAGGCTTTCAAGGTAGCGGCGACGCGGGCGGCGGTGTAGTCGTTGGTCGCCAGATAATTGGCCATGATCGTCGCCTCATCAACGCCGGCGATGCTCTGCAACACGGCGGCGGTCCAGCCGGTACGGTCCTTGCCGGCGGTGCAGTGGAACAGCTGCGCGGCGTCGACACTGGCCAGCTCATTGAACAACTGGCCGAACTGCCCACGCATGCCGGCATCGCTGACGAAAGCGCGGTTGGTGTCCTCCATCATCGCCACGGCCTCGGCGGCGCTGTGGAACGAGATATTGGTGATGTCCGCACCCGAGGTGGTGCTACCGATGATGTCGATATTGCGATAGGCCGCGCCCGTGATCATCGTGTCAGGCGTGGCGGCAATTTCGCTGGGCGTGCGCAAGTCGTAAATGGCTTTGATGCCGAGACCATTGAGCGTCGCCAGATCCGCCGCCGACGGCGTCAATGCGTTGGAGCGGTAGAACACGCCGCTGCGCATAACGCCGTCGTGGGCGGTGGAGTACGCGGTGGTGATGCCGGCGATGTCGCGAAAGTTGTCGATGCCGGACAAGCGCGGCGTGTCGAGGGTGACAGGCTCGGCCGCGTGGGCAGCGGCGATGGACAGGCTCAGAACGGACAGCGAACACAGAAGACGTTGGAACACAGTGCAGCCTCATGAAATCAGCGTTGGGCTGGTCACTATGGGCAGGCGAGTGGGAAGGAATATGACAGTTTCGGCAGGCGACAAAATGCCTGCGCGAATGGGCCGTGGGGTGCGTGATCGGTCCATCAATCCTGTTTGAATGTGTTGAAGATCCCTGTGGCAGCGAGCCTGCTCATGAAAGCGGCGTGTCAGCCGATTATATTCAAACTGAAAAAAAGCTTTCTCGAGCAGGCTCGCTCCCACAGGGTTTGGGGAAGTATCCGTTTTTTCAATTTGTCGCGCGCAATGCCAACGCCTTATAAGACTGCCATCACTTTCAAGAACAAGAGGCTGTACCCATGAGCAACGCCTGGAACGAAGGTTATTTCACCGACGAAGGCTACACCTACAGCTATAGCCGGGAGATCAATCCGGTGTTCCTGCGTTACTGCCTGTTGTTGCGCGGGTTCGCCACGCTGGAAAGCAACGACGGCGTGCACTGCGAACTGGGCTTCGGTCAGGGCGTGTCGATCAACATCCACGCCACCGCCAACCCGGGTTCGTTTGTCGGTACGGACTTTCACCCGGGTATGGCGGCCCATGCCATCGACCTCGCGACTGCCGCCAACAATGGCGCGCGTCTGTATGACGACAGCTTCGAACAACTGCTGGCGCGCAATGACCTGCCGCAGTTCGACAGCATCAGCCTGCATGGCATCTGGACCTGGGTCAGCCGCGACAACCAGAAGCTGATCGTCGAATTCGCCCGCCGTCACCTTAAACCGGGCGGCATGCTCTACGTCAGCTACAACTGCTTCCCCGGCTGGTCGCCGTCGGCGCCGCTGCGCAATCTGTTCAGCCTGCATGACCGTTTCGCCAACGCCTCGGCGCGCTCCGATGAGCGCATCGACGCCGCACTGGAGTTTTCCGAAGCGTTGCTCGCGGCCAATCCGAAGTATGCCGCTGCGGCACCAAGCCTGGGCGCGCGGCTGCAGAGCATCAAGGGCCAGGATCGTCACTACGTCGCCCACGAATATTTCAACCGCGACTGGAACTGCATGTACTTCGCCGACATGGTCGACGCGCTGGCCCCGGCCAAACTCGACTACGCCACCACGGCAGTGCCGCTGGACTCAATCGACCCGCTCAACCTGAGCGCCGAAGGCATGGACTTTCTCGAAACCATCGAACACCCGATCATGCGAGAGCAAGCGCGGGACTACTTCGTCAACCAGCACTTCCGCCGCGATCTGTACGTGCGTGGCGCGACGCGCCTGTCCGCTGCCGAACGCCGGGCGAGAATGCTGCACAGCCGCTTCGCGTTGCTGCAACCCTGGGAAACCGTGGCGGGCTCGGTCACCGGTCCTGCCGGCGAAGCGACCCTGCAAGCGGAAATCTACGGCCCGGTGCTCGATGCCTTGGCGGCGCAGAACTATGCGGCCAAATCCATGCGCCAATTGCTCTCCGAGACTGCAATGGCTTACGACGACCTCGAACAAGCCCTGGCCGTGCTGATCGGTATGGGCGCGGTCGCTCCGTGCCAAAGCGAGGCCGCCGAGGCGCAGGTCAGCGGTCGCTGCGCCGCGCTCAATCTGCAACTGTGCAAACGCTCGCTGTACGGCGCCAACATCCAGACCCTGGCCAGCCCGGTCACCGGTGGTGGCGTGACGGTCAGCCGCTTCCAGCAGCTGTTCCTGATCTCGATCAAACAGGGCAAACAGCAGCCGGCCGAATGGGCGCAACTGGCGTGGGGGGTGATCAGCGAACAAGGTGAAGTGCTGGTCGACAATGGCCAGCCGCTGCTCACCGCTGAAGCCAACATCGCCGCGCTGACCGCACAGGCGCAGGTGTTTGCCGAGCAGACGCTGGTGGTGCTGAGGGCGTTGAAGATCGCCTAACGCTTCAGTTCGGGTGTCTTTATCTTCACAGAACGACCCGGTCGGCTCCCTCTCCCTCCGGGAGAGGGCTGGGGTGAGGGGCTTTTGATTTCAGCTATCACAAGCAAACCCTGACCCCAGCCAACCGTCCTGTTTACGGAACTTTCCGCCCTCTGCCGCCCGTCCTGCCACTCGGCAAAAAACGAAATTTCTGCTGCGCGCCCTCCTCACAAACTATGCATGCGCCAACGCCCACATGGGCAAGGCGCGATAGCCTGGCCTGAGGAAAATTTGAATGTTCATACATAACAAGCGACTTCAGTACACCGTTCGCGTGGCCGAGCCCAACCCGGGGCTGGCCAATCTGCTGTTGGAACAATTCGGGGGCGCCAATGGCGAACTGGCCGCAGCAGCGCGCTATTTCACTCAAGCCTTGGCCGAGGAAGATCCGGGGCGCAAAGACCTTCTGCTAGACATTGCCACCGAAGAGTTGAGCCACCTTGAGGTGGTCGGCTCGATCATCGTCATGCTCAACAAAGGCGCCAAAGGTCAACTCGCCGAGGGCGTTCAGGAGGAAGGGGAGCTGTATCGCGCGTTGAATGGCGCCGGCAATGACTCGCACATCACCAGCCTGCTCTATGGCGCAGGCGCTCCTCTGGTCAATTCCGCTGGCGTACCGTGGACGGCGGCCTACGTTGACTCGATCACCGAGCCGACCGCCGACTTCCGCTCCAACATCGCAGCCGAAGCGCGGGCGAAAATTCTCTACGAACGCTTGATCAACATCACCGATGATCCGGGCGTCAAAGAGGCGCTGGGCTTTTTGATGACGCGGGAAATCGCCCATCAACAGTCCTTCGAAAAAGCCCTGCATTCGATCCAGCCGAACTTCCCGCAGGGCAAACTGCCGGGCATGCCGGAGTTCACCAACAAGTACTTCAATATGTCTGGCGAGCCCAACGTTCGTGGTCCGTGGAACGAGGGCGGTGCGTGGGAGTACGTGGAAACTCCAGAGCCGGCAGTTGACGGCGGTGACGGTCTGGCGACTGTCAGCCTCCCTGCTGACGACGCAGAGGTCCTGGAAGCCATGAAGATCCGCACGGCGTCCGATCCACTCAGCGAGCCGGTGACCGGTGCTGATCTGGGCTCCGGTTACGTGCAAGGCAAAGATGTCTGAACCCCGTTCGGCGGCCCCGGATCGGGGTCGCCACTTGCTCAAGGTGATCAACATGAAAAACAGCAAAGTCCTGGCGCTGACCTCTGAACATTTTCAACGTTTGATGGAGCACGCATACGCCGGTTTTGAGCTGGACTGCAAACAGGCCTGTCGGGGATTGAAAGTCAGCATGGCGGTGAATGTATTTGGCCTGGGCACCCTGCTGCCGAATAATTTCGCTGAGGAGACTGCCGTCCCGCCAGCCGACGCACATCCAGCCGTCGAAGACGCCTTGCCCACGATGCCGGTGGTTGCCAAGCGCGTATTGGCGCAGCGCAACCGTTCCATCGACGGGGCGGAAAGTTTTCATCGGTAACAGGAGCGCGACATGAGAACGTATAAAAACCTGAGTTTCCCCTCAAGCCTGGGTGGCGCCCCGGGGCTCCAGTTTCTGCTGGGCTGTGCGATATTCGCCGGCGGAACGCTGATCCTGATGAACGAACTGGCGGCAACCTTCTTTACGATGTGAGCCTTGGTTCGCTATCGGCCATTCAAAACAGCACCGCAGCCGCTTCCCTCATGAAGATCTCGACGGTCTTCGGCCCTATCCCCTCGAACTCGGACAGGCGCTTCTCCAGCGCCTTACGATCCGCGCTCGCCGCCACGATATTAGTGACCTTGCCGGCGTACTCGCTGTTGAGCTTGTTGGCCAACGCGAGCAGTCGCGACGCCGTGCTTTCGTCGTAGCGCACGTAACGCGCCTGCCCCAGCATCGACACCAGTTGACGGTGTGTGCACTGCGCGAGCTTTTGCGGAGTGTCTTTGTGATGTTGCTCTACTATGACCTGATACGCCTTGGCGGCGATGGCGCCCTGAATCCTTTTGCCCATCAGAAAACTCGCCAGCAACCATTTGAAGAGGCCAGTTTCGTTGGCATTGTGCAGGTCGATGTTCAAGTCACCGGCGGTGATGATTTCACTCACAAGTCTCACCTCAAGGCGCGCTTCAATTACAGATGTTGACCCGGCACGGCTTTGAACGATCCAATCGCAACCGCCCAGCCAAGGCAGTAAATTGAATTCCAGGTGGAAAAGGATGGTCATCTTTCAAGAGATGAGAGATGACAAGCATAAGGACCCTCAAATGCTCGGTCGTAAGATGCCCAAAAGCCGGGGGCATGACGCCGCACAAACCGCTCCCATCAAAGCTGCCAGCGAGATCGCCGCTTTCCGCCTGACAGTCATCTTCATGCTGACGGTCATTCTGGCGTTTCTCGGCGTGGAGGGATGGCGAACCTGGCGTGACTATCATGCAGCCTTCTCGTCGGCGCGTGATTCGGTCACCAACCTCGCGCGGGCAACCGCGCAACACGCCGAAGACGCCATCCGCCAGGTCGATGTGCTGACCGCCGCCCTGGGCGAGCGCGTCGAAGGTGATGGCCTGCAAAACATCGACGTACCGCGCATCCACAACTTACTGGTCCAGCAAGCCAAATTAATGCCGCAGTTGCATGGACTGTTTATCTACGGCCCGGACGGCAAATGGATTGTCACCGACAAGGAAATGATCCCGGACCCGGCGAACAATGCCGATCGCGACTACTTCCAATATCACCGCGCCAACACTGATCGAAACGTGCGTATCGGTGATGTCGTCAAGAGCAAATCCACAGACGACCTGATTATCCCGATTTCCCGCCGCTTGAATAACCCGGACGGCTCCTTCGCCGGCGTGCTGCTGGGGACGATCAAGGTCAGTTATTTCGTCGACTATTACGGCGATTTCAAGATCGACGACAAGGGTGCGCTAGTGCTGGCGCTGCGCAACGGCACTATTCTCGTGCGTCGTCCTTTCATCGCTTCGGTAATCGGTCAGAGCCTCGCCGACAGTGAGGTGTTCAAGAACTACCTGCCCTTTTCCAGTCAAGGGATCGCCGAGGTCCGAGCGGTCGTCGACGGCACCCAGCGTCTGTATGGTTACAGAGCTTTGAGCACCTATCCGCTGGTGGTCGAAACCGGCCTTTCCCGCGAATCGATCATTGCGCCGTGGCGCTGGGACCTGATCAAAACCGGTTTCGTGTTGATGTCGGTGATTACCGCGTTCACGGTCTTCGGATTGATCGTCTTGAGGCAACTGCGTCAACGGATGGTGATGGAAAAGGATCTGCGCAAGGCACACCAGGCCATGAAAGACATGGCTTTGACCGACAGCCTGACCGGGCTGGCCAACCGTCGGCGACTGGACACTGCCTTGGTTGACGAAATTCGCCTGGCCAGACGCCAGGGTTCGTCGATCTCACTGATCATGATCGATGTCGATCACTTCAAGCTCTACAACGACAGCTACGGGCACGCGGCGGGGGACGATTGCCTGAGCGCCGTCGGCCAAGCGATTGCGCAAGCAGTAAAACGGCCGGGTGATCTCGCCGTGCGCTATGGCGGCGAGGAGTTTTCCGTGTTGCTGCCCAACACCGATATTCGCGGGGCGGCGCTTGTGGCGCAGGAAATTCTTGAGGCCATTCGCTCCTTGCGGATGGAGCACAAAGCTCATCCGCTGGGTCACGTCAC
Source organism: Pseudomonas sp. RG1 (assembly GCF_025910115.1). Taxonomy (NCBI): domain Bacteria; kingdom Pseudomonadati; phylum Pseudomonadota; class Gammaproteobacteria; order Pseudomonadales; family Pseudomonadaceae; genus Pseudomonas; species Pseudomonas sp. RG1. Next base: position 204,900 of record NZ_JAPCIK010000019.1, on the reverse strand, counting down.
CGCCAGTGCAGGTATTGCGGTTGGCAAACCGGCCGAACAAGAAGTGAGCCCCGCCACCCTTATCGAGTCGGCTGACAAACTGCTTTATGCCGCGAAGCAGAAAGGCAGGGATCGCTACTGTATCGGCGAGGAAGTGCTCGGCGCCTAGCCACCGTTCCTCAACGGGAGCGCAGCATCACGGCAGCGCGAACCCGCTGGATGCCAAACACCGTCATGCGCAGAAATTCCTGGTGACTGACCGGCAAGTGCTGGCAGTCCATGCCGCGCTTGAGTTTGCTGTGATCGACATCAGGATCGTGCAGGTAGACGAAGTCCTCGTCACACCCGGTGATGATGACCCAATGCGGCGCTTTCAAGCGGGTGAATCGATAGCTGCTGATCAGCACCAGCGGTTTGTATCCGGCCGCCAACGCAGCGCCGATCTGCAGATAATCACCCAGCACCTGCTCGACTTGCGTGGCCGCCAGGTCTTGGGCAAAGCCGTCCTCGACCAGTTTCATGATCGACTTCTTCTCCGTGCTGCGTACGCCGTGAAGAAAAAGCGAGCCCGCGTGACTGACTTCCAGGCGCACATCGAAACCGCGCCGCCAGGCCGCCAATGCCAGGCCCTGAGGACTGCAGCCACCGTGCCCCGCCGTCATGAAAATGGTGGTTGCCTCGCGCCACAGCTGGATTTCCTCCGCTCGGGTCATGGCACGGGTCGGATCGATGGCAGACATCGCCATCAGCAAGCACGCGGCGCCGCAGGTGAACTCGGTGGTTTGCTGGTAATACGGGACTTGACGTGCGGGGGCAGGTGTTTCGCGCAGGATGCGTTTCTCGTAGCGCAACGCCTCGCAGTGGTCCTCGTAGTAGTCCTCGACGCTGGCAAAGCGCTGATAGCCGTTGGCTTCGTAGAGGCGAATGGCAGCGCTGTTGTCAGCGCGCACCTCCAGACGCAGCCATGCGCAGTTGCGCGCCAATGCACAGGCCTGGGCCTGATCCAGCAGACGCTGGCCAAGCTCATGTCCGCGCCACGCTGGGCTGACGCCAATCGAATACAGGCGTCCAAGTGAGGTGCCACGGTGAAAAAGCACCAGTGCGTAACCGCAAAGGATTGCGCCTGAGGTAACGACAATCAACGCGGCATTGGCTCTACTGAGCATCCAGCTGAAGTTGCGCTGATTCAACCGGTCGAGGGTAAAACACACCCGCTCCAATTCGACCAGATCGTCGATATCGTCAGTGGATGCAAAGCGAAAATCAAAAGACATGACCGCACCGTAAAGTTTGAGTAACGAACCGGGACAGACCGAAAGGCCCGTGATTTATTGAAGCGGCGTCTTCTTCAACAGGGATTCATTACTCATGTCAGCGGTGCAAGCCAACGTGAACGAAGTATTAGACAAAACCGAGCATTCGACAATCTCCCTCAGCGAGGAACCTCCCAGTCCCAAACCCTCGGGAAGTCGATTGCTCATACTGGTCGAACGCAAGGATGACTGGGCTGATTACCTGCCCAGCGAGAGCCTGATGCTGGCTCAGGATTACCTTGAACACAGCGATGATTTTCCTCATCGCACCCAGGTGATCAACCTCTGCCGCAACTACAAATACCTCGGTCAGGGCTATTACTGCTCATTGCTCGCCGAGGCACGTGGGCACAAGGTTTTCCCCTCGGTGCGCACCGTCAGCGAGCTGGCGCGCAAAGCGCTTTACGGGGTCGGGCTGAATGATCTGCAACGCACCCTGGAGCGGGCGCTGGCCAACCATCCATACGGCGAAACGGAAGCCTTCACGCTGTCGCTGTACTTCGGCAAGGCCTCGATCGAGCCGCTGCAAGAGATCGGCCGTCAACTGTTCGAAGCGTTCCCTTGCCCTATCCTGCTGGTGGAATTCCGCCGCGGTGAGAGCTGGCAGATCGCAGGCATCAAGGCCGGTGCACTGCACAAGCTTCGCGACGAACAGCAGCATGTCTTCGCTGACGCACTGGATGCGTTCAATCGCAGAACGTGGCGTCAGCCCGCTTCCAAACGTGTGGCCCGCTACGACCTGGCCATCCTGCATGATCCTGACGAAGCCCTGCCGCCTTCTAACCCCGAGGCATTGCAGCGTTTCATCGCGGCAGGCGAACAGCTGGGTATCGATGTCGAACTGATCGAGAAAAAAGACTACGCGCGTCTTGCTGAATTCGACGCGCTGTTCATCCGCGAAACAACGCGAGTGGATGATCACACCTATCGATTCGCCAAGAAGGCTGAAAGCGAAGGCCTTGTGGTGATTGACGATCCGTCGTCGATCCTGCGCTGCACCAACAAGGTTTATCTGGCAGATTTGCTGAAGCGTCGCGGGCTGGGCATGCCGGCAACGGAAATCCTCTACAAGGATCGTCCGCAGGAACTCGAAAACGCAGGGCGTCGCCTCGGTTTCCCGTTGGTACTGAAAATCCCCGATGGCTGCTTTTCACGTGGTGTGATCAAGGTCGCCGATGCACAAGCGCTGGCCACAGCCGCACAGGAGTTATTCGAACACTCGGTGCTGCTGCTCGCGCAGGAGTACTGCTACACCGAATACGATTGGCGCGTCGGCGTGCTCAATGGCGAGGCGCTGTATGCCTGCAGATACTTCATGTCCAAGGGGCATTGGCAGATTTACAACCACAAGGCGCTGCCCGGCGAGATCAACGGGATGTGCGAGGCGGTGCCCGTCGAACAAGCCCCGCCCGCAGTCGTGCAGCTCGCCGTACAGACTGCCCGGCTGATCGGCGACGGCCTCTACGGCGTCGACCTCAAGCAGGCGGGCGATCGGGTCCTGGTCATCGAAGTGAACGACAACCCCAACCTCGATGCGGGTATCGAAGACGCGGTGCTGGGCGACGAACTTTATCGGCGCGTGCTGCAAGCGTTCACGCAAAGGCTCGAGCTCAAACACCGTGGCCAAGCGTGGTGAGCAATGATTGAAGGCTATGGCATTGATTGCGGCGCCCTGCACAGGACATCTGGAGAACAGGCGACTGTCTGGCTGTGTGTCGCCCCGGACGCAGCCGAGCAACTGGATTTGCACAGACGCCTGGGCATTGGCGCACAAGCGATAGAGTCGTCGCTGGACCCTGACGAAGTGGCCCGCATCGAGGTCAAGCCTGATCACCTGTTTATGATCTGGAAGCGCCCGGAAAGCTTCGACGGGCGCGCATTCAACGTTTCGTCCTTCGGAGTGGTGCTGAGCGAAAAACGCTTGGTGGTCATCTGCGCGAGCAACTCGCTGCTTTCGGGGCTGGAGCACGATGCGCAAATGACCGGGCCGCTGGACGTGCTGATGGCATTACTCGCTGAAAGCGTTCATCACTATCTCGGGCATTTGCGCGTGGTCAAACAGATCGCGCGGGAGATTCAGCAGCAGTTCACCCGGGCGATGGACAATCAGCAATTGGCGCAGATGTACAACCTGAGCGAAAGCCTCGTGTACTACGTCAATGCGATTCAAAGTAACGGAGCGGTGCTGACGCTGCTGCGCAACCACGGTCAGCGTCAGGGCTTTAGCGACGGTCAACTGGCTGCGCTGAACGATCTGATCGTGGAAAACGAACAAAGCTTTCAGCAGGCCAGAATTCACGCCAAGGTGTTCGCCAACCTCATCGAATCCCACGGCAATCTTGCCAACAACAGCATGAACCGGGCCCTGCGCAAGCTGACGCTGATCAACGTCGTATTCCTTCCCTTGAACCTGATCGCCGGCATCGGTGGCATGTCGGAGTTCAGCATGATGACGTCCGGCGTTCCATGGTGGATGTCTTTTCCCGTGCTGATCGCCTGCATGGGCCTCGTGGGCGCGGGGATGGTGCTGGTATTGCGGCGCATGGCCTGAATTCAGAGCACATTCTGCCAACGCCTGCGCCGCATCCGAGCGTTAGTTAGTCCGGCTGACCACCCGGATATGTGTAATCCCTACCCGCTCGGCCTGCTCGAAAATCTGCTCTGGCGTCGAATCCGCCGTGGGCATGACCAGGCTGTTTTCGGCATCGCCCAGATGCAGTTCCAGCAGATGCATCGCCGCGTCGTGCTCGGCCAGTTGCGCTTCCTTGAGCTCGAGCAGATAAGTACGAGGCTCGCCGTTGAAACGGTATTCGATGTGATAGGTGTACATGATGTCGTCCGCGTCGGTGGGAAAAGGCAGTGTTTATCCTGACGTGACGGTCAGCTTTTAGTTCAACCCGACTGCCATTTTGCGTTTGCAAACAAACTTTTTGCGCAGCGAAGCGTCCTCTTCTTAACTCTCCATTACAGCTGATCACAGCTAAGGACTGGCAATGACCTTTTTCATCTTCCTTCTGGCCTGCGCGGCGGCGGCAACCACTGGCGTGATGTTCAAACCCGGCCCGTGGTACGAATCGCTGACCAAACCCTCTTTCACCCCGCCCAACTGGGCCTTTCCCGTAGCGTGGACGATCATCTACCTGCTGCTGGCTTGGGCCGGTTATCGCTTGAGTCTGATCCCCGGCAGCCAAACGGTGCTGGCTTTGTGGGCCGCACAGATCGCCCTGAACACGCTGTGGACGCCGGTGTTCTTCGGCGCGCATCAGGTGCTGGCGGCGCTGGTGATTCTGGCGGTGCTGTGGGTGGTGGTCGCGGTGATGGTCGTGCTCGCCCTGCAACTGGACGTGGTCACCGGATTGATTCTGTTCCCGTATCTGGCGTGGCTATGCGTCGCGGCGGCGCTGAACGCCTCGATTCTGATGAAGAATCGCCTGTGAGCGACTTCCCATGGCCGCAAGGCGAGCGCGATCTGGCGCAGGTTCGCGCGTTCAACAAAAAGCTCGCCTGGCTGCCGCGTTTCAAGATCCGCAATCGCCTCACCCCACGGCTGATTCAGGCGTTGCTGCGGGCGGGTCAGCTCGGCGGCGCTGGCAAGCTGCGCCAGCATGGGCTGAGCGCCGAACGCAAGATCATCGACACGGTGCCCGTGCGCATCATCCGCCCCAAGGGCAAAGCCAAAGGCGTGGTGCTGGATTTCCATGGTGGCGGCTGGGTGATCGGCAATGCGCAGATGAACGACAACTTCAACATCGCCATCGTCAACGCCTGCGACGTGGCGGTGGTGTCGGTTGATTATCGGCTGGCCGTGTCGACGCCAATCGAGGGCTTGCTGGACGACTGTCTGCGCGCCACTCGCGGCATCTTGAACGATGGCGAATTTGCCGGGCTGCCCGTAGTCGTCGTCGGTGAATCGGCCGGCGGGCATCTGGCGGCCGCCACCCTCCTCGCGCTCAAATCTTCGCCGCAACTGCTGCAACGGATCTGCGGCGCGCTGCTGTATTACGGCGTCTACGACCTGACCGGCACGCCCAGCGTGCGCACCGCGCCCGCCGAAACTCTGGTGCTCGACGGCCCCGGCATGGTCGAAGCGTTGCGCCTGCTCACGCCGGACATCAGCGACGAACAACGACGCCAGCCACCGCTGTCGCCGCTGTACGGCGATTTCAGCGGACTGCCGCCAGCGCTGCTGTTTGCCGGCGACCTCGATCCGCTGCTGGATGACACGCGCCTCATCGCTGAGCGCTGGCAACACGCGGCGCCGGTGGAGATGTACGTGCTGCCGGAATGTCCGCATGGCTTCATCCACTTCCCCACCGCCACTGCTGACCATGTGCTGGCTTACAGCAGGCAGTGGATTTCGGCACGAGTGGCAAGCTACTCAGCGAAATCCGCCGAAATCAGCCCGGCGCTTTTGTAGCTGCCGATTGCATGGCGAGCGGTAAAAAACGAGACAAACAAAAGGCGCCCTCACCGGCGCCTTTTTTGTTTGCGCTGAACCCTGCGCGATCGTTCACCACATGCCGATTGTGGTTCAAACCGTAAACAGTCTTTACCCAATCCGCGCCTGTTTCCCCCGCCAGCCGCCGCATAGAGTTCGTTCCAGCAACACACTCAACTTCAGCAAAGGAACATCCTCCATGAAAGTCTCAATGCTCGTCCTCGCACTCTTCGGCTTCAGCTCGGTGGTCATGGCTCAGGAATCGACTACCACGCCACCCGTCGAGCAATACACCTACGCCAGTCACCTCGACGTCGCCAAAATCATCTCGGAAGATCCCGTGCCGGATGTCTGCGCCGTAGTGCCGGTGCACATGACTTATCAGGACTCCCAAGGCAAACAGCACATCCTGCAATACGAGGTCATGGGCAGCGGTTGCAGCAACGGCTGATCCGGCCAATACCTCGCACACCTATTGCGTCTCAGAGTTGGCTCGCTGAGACGCAAATGCTTTACCGCTTCAATCGATAAGCGCCTGAGCAGTGCTCGCCAACTGCGCGCCGACCCGGGTTTTCAAGGTATCGATGAATCGCGTGATCTTCGCATCGACAAACTGGCGAGACGTGTAGACCGCGTAAACATTGCGCTCGTAGGTGTGGTAATCGGGCAGCACCCGCACCAGCCTGCCGGTACGCAAATCGTCGATCGCCGTGAAGCCTGCCAACAGACCAATCCCCGCCCCTTCGCGAATGGCCACGGCCATTGCGTCCATATCGTTCACGCTGAAACTCGGCCCGCTCGGGATGAACGTCGCGTCGCCCGCCTTGCTTTTGAGCTGCCATTCATCGCGCACGTAATCCACGGTACCGAGCAGCAGGCATTGATGATCGCAAAGCTGCTCCGGCGTTTCGGGTGCGCCATGCCGCGCCAGGTATTGCGGAGAGGCCACCAGTACGCAGTGACTGACGCCGATCTTCTGGCTGACATACGCCGAATCCGGCAGCGTTCGCGCGATCAGAATGGACACGTCCAACTGATCCTCAAGCAGATTGGGCATGCGTTGGGAGAGCATCAAATCGACGGTCACTTCGGGAAACGCCTGGCGATATTCCAGCACCGCGCCGGTCACCAGTTGCCTCGCCAGTCCGGGCACGCAGTGCACGCGTAACGTCCCTCGTGGTTGCAAGGCGGCATTGCTCGCCTCGGCTTCGGCGCTTTCCAGGTCAGCGAGAATCTTCACGCAGCGTTCATAAAACCGCCGGCCCGCGTCGGTCACCGAGAGACGCCGGGTCGAGCGTTGCAACAGGCGGGTGTCGAGCACGTTTTCCAACGCCGAGACCGCACGCGATACGTTACCGACGGTGGAGTCGAGATGGTTGGCCACGGCAGTGAAACTGCCCATCTCGACTACCTTGATGTACACCGACATGTTTGAAAGTTTGTCCATCCTGATCGTCCTGTAGACCTGCCACTCACTGCGGATAACGTCGGATGCTACACGCTCGCTCCTGGGCTCGATATTACCTTCTGGGACAACAATGATTCCCTCGTGGCCGGCTAAATCAAACGGCACGCCTTCCATAGACTGGATTCCACGGGACGCCTGAACCGCTGCGTACAAGGCGCCGAATGAATCCTCAACCATGAAGGCGACATCCATGAACACTCCTTACGATCCGCTCTATCTCTTCATCGGTGGTCAATGGCTCACCGCCCAGGACCGCGCGACCGCCGCCGTGGTCAACCCTGCAACCGGCGAGGAACTCGGCCAGGTGCCACTGGCCACCGCCGAAGACCTGGATCACGCCCTCGAAGTGGCCCGACTGAGCTTCGACCAATGGCGCCAGACCGTGCCGGACCAGCGCGCAAAAATCCTCAAGCGCGCCGCCGACCTGATCCTCGAACGCGCCCCGCACATCGCTGGGCAAATGACGCTGGAAGAAGGCAAGCCACTGCGCGAAAGCCTCGATGAAGTGACCCGTGCGGCGGAATATTTCGAGTGGTTCGCCGAAAGCGCACGACGCATCGACGGCCGTGTCGTCCCGGCCAATCGTCCGGGTGTACTGCAACTGGTCAAACGCCAAGCCATCGGCCCCGTCGCAGCGTTCACACCGTGGAATTTCCCGGCCATCACCCCGGCGCGCAAGCTCTCGGCAGCGCTGGCCGCCGGTTGCAGTGTGGTGCTCAAGCCCGGCGAGGAAAGCCCTTCCACCGCGCTGGCACTGGCCCGAGCGCTGGACGATGCCGGCCTGCCTAAAGGCGTGCTGCAAGTGGTGTTCGGCGTGCCGGATCAAGTGTCCAGCCATTTGATTGCCTCACCGATCATTCGCAAAGTGACCTTCACCGGTTCGGTGCCGATCGGTCGGCTGCTCTCGGCCCGCGCTGCCGAAGGCGTCAAGCCGATCACTCTGGAACTGGGCGGCCACGGCCCGGTGCTGGTGTTTGCCGACGCCGACATCGAAAAGGCTGCTGTGGAAGGCGTCGCCAATCGCTTTCGCGGCACCGGCCAGGTGTGCATTTCCTCGACTCGTTTCCTGATCCAACGTGAGGCCTACGCCGACTTTGTCGAGCACTTCGTCGCGGCCACCCAAGCGTTGAAAATCGGCGATGGCATGGATCCGCAAACCCAGGTCGGCCCTCTGGCCAACCCACGGCAACTGGCGAAGATGGAGCAACTGATCGCCGACGCCGTCGAGAAAGGCGCGCGGGTGCTGGCCGGTGGCGAAGCGTTGCCGGGCGCAGGCTTCTTCTTTCAGCCCACCGTATTGGCCGATGTGCCGATGAGTGCGCGAATCATGCACGAAGAACCCTTTGGCCCCATCGCGATACTGATGCCTTTCGATGAGTTAAGCGACGGCCTGCAAGAAGCCAACCGCCTGCCCTACGGCCTCTCGGCCTACGCGTTCACTTCCAATGCGCGCACCGCGATCGACGTCGCCGATGGCCTGGAAGCCGGAATGATCGGCATCAACCAGTACCGCATCGTCGCCACCGAACTGCCGTTCGGCGGCATGAAGGAAAGCGGCCACGGTTCCGAAGGCGGCATCGAAGGCATCGAACACTATCTCACCAACAAATTCATCAGCCAGGTTTAAGGGGATTTCCATGTCGACTATCGATTTCAGCAGCCCACGCGAAGCCGCCCGCGCCTTCACCCCGAAACTGGCGCAATTCGTGGACTCTACGCTGTACCCGCAAATCTGGAATGACCCCGCCTTGTCACCCCGCGACCGCAGTCTGATCACTGTCGCTGCGCTGATTGCCGGCGGCCACTGTGAAGAATTACCCGCGCACCTGCGCCGCGCTGTCAGCAACGGCGTGAGCCATGAAGAGTTGTCGGCGGCGATCACTCACCTGGCCTTTTACGTCGGTTTCCCGGGCGCCATCACTGCCTCGGCCATCGCCAATGCCACCCTTGCCGACACGGAGCAACGCTGAGATGAAAGCCACCAACCTGAAAGCATTCGGTTCGGCAGAAGTGCTGCAACTTGGCGAAGCGCCCAACCCTGAAGTGCGCCCGACCGACCTGCTGGTGCGGGTCTATGCGGCCGGCGTGAACCGTGCCGACCTGACCCACCGAACCGGCGGCACGGCCATGCGAACTTCGGCGACTCGTTGATCATCGGTCTGGAGATTGCCGGGGAAGTGCTGGAGACCGGCAGCGAGGTGAGCGGATTCGCCGTCGGCGACCGGGTAATGGGCGTGGTCGGCGGCGGCGCCTACGCCGAACTGGCGCGCATCGACTACCGCATGGCCATGCCGATTCCGGCACAGCTCGACTATGTGCACGCAGCGGCGATTCCCGAAGTGTTCGTCACCGCCCACGAAGCGATGCTGCACCTGGCCCGACTCAAGTCAGGCGACTCGGTGCTGATCCATGCCGCCGCCGGCGGCGTTGGTTCCGCTGCCGTGCAACTGGCCTACGCCACAGGCGCCACGGTGTACGCGACCACCGAAGGCAGCAAATTGTCGCGCGTCGAACATCTGGGCGCCGATGTGGCCATCGACTACAAGACCGAGGATTTCGCCGCAGTCATCGCCGACAAAACCCAAGGGCGCGGCGTCGATGTGATCATTGATTTTATCGGCGCGCCCTACTTCGCCCGCAACATCGCCTCGCTGGCCCACGGCGGCCGCCTGGTCCAGGTCGGCATTCTTGGCGGCGGCGGCAAGGTCGACGTGGAGCTGGAGCACATCCTCTACCGGCACCTGCAAATCATCGGCACGGTGATGAAGTCGCGCACCCAGCCGGAGAAGCACGCGATGATCCAGCGCTTTCGCGACCATTGGCTGAAACGCTTCGCCGGCGCTGCGAGTCTGGAACCGGTGGTGGACAGCACCTTCCCGCTGTCCCGCGCAGCCGATGCCCATCGGCGGATGGAATCCTCGCAGAATGTCGGGAAGATTATTCTGACGATGCGGCCGGAGGATTTGCGCTAAGGCAGGTCGATCAAATCTGGCCTTGCACCGTCCTGTTGCAAGGTCAGCGGCCAGCGCACTCAAGACTTAACACTGATCCCGCGAGCAGCAAAGACTTCACGCGCAGCCGTTATACCGTTCAAGGCACTGGGAAACCCTGCGTATACCGTCATTTGCAAGATCACATCGACCACCGCCTCCGGTGTGCACCCGACGTTCAGGGCTCCGCCGATATGCACTTTCAGTTGTGGCTGTGCGTTACCCAGTGCGGTCAATGCCGCAACGGTTGCCAGCTCACGAGTGCAGTGATCGAGCCCGGGGCGGGCGAAGACATCGCCGTAGGCAAAACTCAGAATCCAGTCCGCAAGCTCTGGAGCAGTATCCTTCAATGAATCAACCACTGCCTGGCCGGGTCCGCCAGTAATCTGCGTCAGAGCGGCTTCTCCGCGCGCTCGACGATCAGTCATCTCCACCGGCGCTGCGACACTGGTCACGCTTGCACCAATCAGTGTGGCGGACAGCAAACGATTGAACCCGGGAAGTTTACGGATCATGGTGATGCTCCTTTTGCTCGAGTTGGTGGTAGATCTGAATCTTGTTATCCAGAACCTCCAGGGACTGGCTCAACTGGCTGATCTGCGCTTGCACGTCCCGGCGATGCTGCTCGAGAAGTTCGCGGCGTTCTGCCAGGGTCGAGTCGCCAGATCGACGCAATTCGGCATACCGCAGCATTTGCTGGATCGGCATTCCGGTCGCCTTCAGCCGGAGCAGAAACTCGGCCCACAGCACATCCTTCTCGGCGTACACCCGGTGGCCATTGCCACCGCGCCCAACCGGATCGAACAGCCCGATGCGCTCGTAATAGCGGATCGTGTGAGCGCTCAGATCAAGGCGCTTGGCCAACTGTGAAATTGTCAGTTCTGGATTCATGTCATCACCGTAAAGGTTTGAGCGCGCTCTAAGTCAATGGCTGTTTTCCATCGAGCAGAATCAGGCAAATCGCCAACAGTATCCGCCTAACGCCGACACCGCCCTGCCCCCTAATCTGAACCCATGCAGAACACACCACTGCAACGGGTTAACCAGAGACTGATCTGAACGACCCGGACCTCAATCGAAATTTGACCGGAGTCACCGCCATGAAAACTGTAAGCCAACTGATCGCCGTCGCCACCTTCGCCCTTAGCGCCAGCGCATTCGCCGTACCGAGCAATCAGGAAGATCGTTTCTTCACCCAGGTCAACGAACCACAGCAGACTGTTGCTGCCGATGGTTCGCAGCGTACGCCGCAGGGCCAGGCTCTGGCTGAAAACGGCCGCAACCGCCTCGAGGAACAAGGCCTGGTTGAAGACGGTTATGACAAGACCCCACAAGGCCAGGCCATCGCTGCCGACGGCTCAGACCGCACCCCACTGGGTGAGGCGCTCGCCGCTGATGGATCGGACCGTACACCGGGTCGTCGCGCAGCATAAGTGCGTGATGCTGAAACAAGAAAAGTCCTGCGGGTTTGAAACCCGCAGGACTTTTCCTTTTTTTGAGAAGGGCTGGAAAACCCTATTGATAGGAACAGGCAATACTTCGATCCGATTCGGCATCGTCCGCCAGCGTTATCCGCCCTAGCATGGCCTCTCCAATCGCCTGCTGGAGTACATATCCATGAAGACCCTTTTCATCACCGGTGTCAGCAGCGGCTTCGGCCAGGCGCTGGCCAAGGAAGCGCTCGCTCAAGGTCACAGGATTATCGGCACAGTGCGCAGTGTGTCCGCTCTGGCAGCCTTCGAAGCGCTGTCGCCCGAGCGCGCGCATGGGGTGGTGCTGGACGTTACCGATTTCGATGCCATCGATGGGGTGGTTGCAGCAGTGGAGGATCGTCACGGCCCGGTGGACGTGCTGGTCAACAACGCCGGTTATGGCCATGAGGGGATTTTCGAAGAGTCATCGCTGGAGGAACTGCGCCGCCAGTTCGACGTCAACGTGTTCGGCGCGGTGGCGGTGACCAAGGCCTTCGTCCCGTATTTCCGCCAGCGCCGCGCGGGGCATATCCTCAACATCACCTCCATGGGTGGCTACATCACCATGCCGGGGATCGCCTATTACTGCGGCAGCAAGTTCGCTCTGGAGGGGATTTCTGACACCTTGAGCAAGGAGCTTGCGCCATTCAATATTTTTGTCACCGCTGTGGCGCCGGGGTCATTTCGCACCGACTGGGCAGGCCGCTCGATGCAACGCACGCCGCGTAGCATCAGTGACTACGACGCAAGCTTCGATCCGGTGCGCAAGGCCCGGGAGGAGAAAAGTGGCCATCAGCTGGGCGATCCGCAGAAAGCTGCACGGGTCATGCTGACGATCATCGACAGTCCAAACCCGCCGGCTCACCTGCTATTGGGCAGTGATGCGCTGGCGCTGGTGCGTGACAAATTGCAGCGCACGGCGGAGAGTATTGAGCAATGGGCAGCGCTTAGCCGCTCGACGGATGGCTGAAAGATCAAAAGCACCCTCACCCCAGCCCTCTCCCGGAGGGAGAGGGAGCCGATCGCGGGTGAATTCAACCCCCGCGTTCGGCACGATATTACAGGTCGGCGTAGTACCAGAAAGCAGCGCGGTCAGTCCCCTCTCCCCCTGGGAGAGGGCTCTGTCTGACACCCCGCCAATCAGCCAGACAGGTTCAAACCCGCCTTTTCACAAGGAAACCCACAGCCCATGCCGAAACCGAAAGACCCAATCACAACGCGCATGGTCCAGCTAATGAGCCAGCTCGCACCACTGGAAGGTTACAACCTGAGCCCGCTGGAGGATGTGCGTTTCCTGCGCTCCAACCGACCGCTGACCCGCACGCCGGTGTTGTACGAACCGGGCATCGTGATCCTTTGTCAGGGGCGTAAACGCGGCTATCTCGGCGATGAAGTCTACGTCTACGACGCTCAGCATTATCTGGTGGTGTCGGTGCCGGTACCCTTCACCATGGAAACCGACGCCAGCGAAGCCGAGCCAATGCTCGCGGTGTACGTGCGCCTGGATTTCGCTTTGGCTGGCGAGCTGATTCAGCAGGTCGATGAACTGTGGGATTTCCCCAGATCCCAACCGATGGGCATGTACGCCTCGCCGCTCGACGAACCGCTACGCCGGTCAACCCTGCGTTTTCTTGAAGTGATGAGCGACGATGCCGACGCGCAAATCCTCGGTCCGGCGATGCTGCGCGAGCTCTACTACCGCATCCTCACCGGCGAACAAGGCGGCACCCTGCGTGCCGCCATTGCCCAGCAAGGTCAGTTCGGCAAAGTGACCCGCGCCATCCACAAGATCCACAGCTGTTATCACCAGCATCTCGACGTAGAAACCCTGGCCGAGGAAGCGCAGATGAGCGTGCCGAATTTTCATCTGCACTTTCGCAAGGTCACCGACTCCTCGCCGATGCAGTATCTGAAGTCGACGCGGCTGCACCAGGCGCGATTGCTGATGCTGCGTAACGACCTGACCGCGGCAAAAACTGCATTTCTGGTCGGCTACGAAAGCGCCTCGCAATTCAGCCGCGACTTCAAACGCCTCTTCGGCCGCACACCCCTGGCGGAAGTTGCGTGGATGAAACAGGCCTATGCGCTGCCGGCACCGACGACTGCTTCGCCGTTTGTGTCTTCGCATTGATTTTCAGTGCCACGCTCCGCGCACTTATCGCAGCAAATTCCCCATCCGCATAGTGCTTGCCCCCTCCTGCGTTTCCTCGCCCAATCACACAGGTCAGCCACCTGCATCAGGATGGGATCATGAACACCACGGCCATTCCCGAAGGTTTCATTCCATTCACCCGCAGCAGTCCGTTGCTGGATCTGCTCGGCCCGATCTACGCCAGAGGCCATGGCCTGCAATTGGAATTGGGCTTACTGACCGACTCCCGCCACGCCAACGGCCGTGGCACTTTGCATGGCGGTGTATTGGCGACTTTGGCCGATGTCGGGATGGGCTACGCCATGGCCTTCTCCAGCGATCCGCCGCAGCCGTTGATCACCGCGAGCATGACCCTGGATTATCTCGGTGCGGTGCAAATCAACGAGTGGCTCGAAGTGCGTCTTGAACATTCCAAAAAGGGCCGCCAACTGGCGTTTGCTGGCGTCAGTCTGCACGTCGATGAGCGAACGGTTGCGCGCGCCAGTGCCGTGTTCGCGGTGCCGCTGAGCTGAAGCGCGAAACCTCAGTCTGACGCTTCAGAATCATCCCGCGCTGGAACAGGAATTTGCCATGAGGGTTTCTTGCCGACCTGGCTATCGAACGTGCGTCGCGCTTGGCGGAAACCCTCGACGTTTTCCACCACCCAAGTCCAGATCGGCGACATCCGCACCAGCAAGCCCATGCCCAATGGCGTCAGCTCGTACTCGACGTGCGGCGGCACCTGGTCGAGCTCGCGCCGGGTCAGCAGGCCGTCGCGTTCCAGCGCACGCAGGGTTTTGGTCAACATGCGCTGAGTCACGCCGGTCATCTGCCGTTTGATCTCAGCGTGACGCATCGTGCCGTACACCCCCAAGGCATGCAGGATGCCCAAAGACCAGCGACTGCCGGCGTGCGCGAGCACTTCGCGGCGCACGCCATCATCGTCTCGTCTGAGCGTCTGGCAGATTGCTTCTGCCTCACTGAGCGCTTGCTGATCAGTCATTTCTTCACTTGGTATCACGCGTGTGCCTTCTTCTGAGTGCTGCCCGATCGTGCCAGCATTTGCCGATCTTACATGCAGATCTCAGGAGACATCATGACCGAATTGAGCCACCCTTCCCCGCAATCCATTCTTGTCCTGGGCGCAGGCGAACTCGGCCTGCCGGTTTTGCGCAACCTTGCGCGAGTGGCAAAGCGCTCGCCCGGCAGCACGATCAGCGTCCTGCTCAGGGCCTCGACGATCGACAGTCAGTTGCCGGCAAAGAAAGCCGAAATCGATGAACTGCGCAGTCTCGGCGTGCAGATGGTGGCGGCAGATCTGGTCAACGATTCGATCGACCAACTGGCCGAAGTCTTCGCACCTTTCGATACCGTCATCGGCTGCGCCGGCATGGTCGCTGGTCGTGAGACGCCGATGAAGCTGGCGACCGCTGCGCTCAAGTCGGGCATCAAACGCTACTTTCCCTGGCAGTTTGGCGTGGACTTCGAAGTGATCGGCCGGGGCAGTCCGCAGGATCTGTTCGATGCTCAGCTCGACGTGCGCGAACTGCTGCGCGCGCAGGACAAAACCGAATGGGTGATCATCTCGACCGGCATGTTTACCAGTTTCCTCTTCGAGCCGGTGTTTGAAGTCGTTGATTTCGACAACGACACCGTTAACGCCCTGGGCAGCCTGGACACCAGCGTGACGCTGACGACCCCGGACGACATCGGCAAACTGACTGCAGAAATCGTTTTCTTCGAACCGCCTTTTCGCAACGAGATCGTGTATCTGTCGGGCGACACGCTGACCTATGATCAGGTCGCGGGCCTTCTCGAACGCGTGCTCGGACGGCCCTTCAAGCGTAACGTCTGGACGGTGCCGCACCTGATGCAGGAACTGGAAAAAGACCCCACTCACCACATCAAAAAATACCGCGCGGTGTTTGCCCAAGGTCGAGGTGTGGCGTGGCCGAAAGCGGGCACGTTCAATGAGCAGCGGGCGATACAGGTCACGACGGCCGAGCAGTGGGCGCGGGAAAATCTTGCGAACGAGTGAAAGCAGATTTTGCGCAGCGGGGCGTTGTGGGCGCTTTATACTCCCGCAAGCACCAGCTCCGCCGCCCGCTCACCAATAACGACACACGGCGCCATCGTGTTGCCAACGGTGATGCGCGGCATGATCGAGGCATCTGCAACACGCAGCCCGTCGATCCCGTACACGCGCAATTGGTGGTCAACCACCGACAGCGCATCGCGGCCCATTTTTGCCGTGCACGACAGGTGCCAGTAGGTCATCGCCGAATTGCGGATGAACTGTTCCATAGCGCGGCGTTCTCTCGGCCCGGGCACCACTTCGCGCTTGATCAGCCCATTGAAGGCCTGGCTGTTGCCGAGTGCCCGGCACAGTTCGATCGACGCATATGCCGCTGCCATGTCCTCGGGTTCACTCAGCGAGTTCGGCTCGATAATCGGCGCATCTACTGGCCCTGCACCCGACAACCGCAAGCGTCCGCGACTGGCAGGTCTGGCCAGCCCGGCGAACATCGTCCAACCATGTTCCGGCGGTTGAATGGCGACCTCAGGCGGAGACGGTACCGCAAATGCCAGCTGACACTGCAACAGATCCGGGGCTTCCAGGCGACTGTCGCTTTTCCAGTACAAGGTGGTTTCGCATCCGCTGCCAGCGACCGCCTGGGGTTGTCGGTATTCCCACGTGCAGCCGAAAGCCAGGTGATCCTGCAAATTCTCGCCGACACCGGGTAAATGAACGACCGGTGCGATGCCGTGTTTTCGCAGTTCATCCGCCGGGCCGATGCCCGACTGCATGAGCACTTTCGGTGAGTGCACCGCGCCCATGGACAGAACGACTTCAGCTGCGGCATGAAAGCGCCGCCGCTCGCCGGCAATCAACACTTCGACACCGACGGCCCGGGTGCCGACCAGCAACACGCGGGTCACCAACGCCCCGGTCAGCACCGTCAGGTTCGGAAAGTGCAGGCGTGGCCGGATGTAGGCGTCGTAAACCGACTCGCGCTTGCCCTGTTTGATGCGCAAGTCGGTGAAAGCGATCCCACCTGCCCCTTCCATCATCACGCCATTGGGGCTGTCGAATCGTGGGATGCCCAGATCGCCGGCCGCCTCCAGCGTTGCCCACGCAAGGGGTTGAGGTGGGGCCGGCTGCTCGACATGTACCGGCCCACCTGAACCACGCCGGGTGGCGTCCGGGCTGCCTTGCCAGTTTTCGATCCTGCGGTAGTAATCGAGCACCGATGCGTAGCCCCAGGCCGGGTCGCCAGATTCGGCAGCGAAATGCTCCCAATCGGCGCGATGGCCGCGCGACCAGACCATCACGTTGATGCTCGAACCTCCACCGAGCCCCTTGCCCATGCTCAACGGTAGACGTCGACCGTTGAGGCGTGGATCGGCTTGGCCCTCGAATGCCCAGTCGCGCGTGGAGCCGAGGTTCAGCGGCCATTGCGCCGGTTCTGTCACCTCGGGGCCCGAATAGTCTTCGCCGGCCTCAATCAGCAGAACCCGTGCGCCTGACTGATCCGCAAGCCGCGCAGCGACCACGCAGCCCGACGTGCCGGCACCACAGACAATGAAGTCATAGTCGTGAGCGCTTCGAGGGTTCATACGCCCGCTCCCCTTCGCTGCCGCGATCACTGTTCAGCAACGCTGTGCACGGCCTTGAGAATCACCGCCGCGACTTGCGCCGGCTGCGACTGCTGCGGGACATGGCTGGCGTGCACCTCTGCAAGGGTCGCGCCGATACGCTTGGCGGCAGCACGCTGGACGTCGGGATGAATCATCCGGTCTTCGGTAGCGAGCAGGTACCAGGACGGTTTGGTTTTCCAGGACGAAACGGTGGTTTTATCTTCGAAAGCCGAGGCCTTGATCGGTCCTTGCGTGGCAGTCATGACGGCAGTTTGCGCGGCCGGCAGATCCTGAGCGAAGTCCTTGGCCATGCCTTCGGGGGTCAGATAGAGAAAGCCGTTACCGTCAGCCTTGATCTGACTGATGCCCGGCGGCGTCGGCGCACCTTTGCCCTGTTCGCCACTGGTTTGCCCGGCCTCTGGCGCGAAGGCGGCGACATACACCAGCGCGCTGACTTTCTGGTCGTTACCGGCTTCGGTGATCACCGTGCCACCCCAGGAGTGACCGACCAGCACCACCTTGCCCTGCTGGTTGTTCAGCGCGCGGCGCGTGGCGGCAACGTCGTCGGCCAGCGAGGTGAGCGGGTTTTGCACAACGGTAACGGCCACGCCTTTGGCTTGCAGCAGTGGCACCACTTTGGCCCAGTCGGAACCGTCAGCGAAGGCGCCATGTACGATCACCACCGAAGGCGTTGTATCCTGCGCGTGGCTGGCGCCGGCCATGAACGTACTGGCCAGGGCAAAGGCGACGGTGGCGAATTTCGATTTGATCGTTTTCATTGGATGAGCTCCTGTTCGGGAGTTCAGAGTGTGCTGGCCGGCCTGCGATGTGGGCATCGGTCAATTATCCGACCCCGGGGCATTTTTCATGGATAGTGGCTTGCAACTGGACATCTCACTGGACGGCGCATTGGCAACCATCGCCCAAGTCGGTGACCTCAGCATGGGGCAACCGCTCGGTCACTCCCGGCGCGTTGCCGCTTTGGCGCGGATGCTCGCGCAGGCATGCCATGGCGACGGTGAGCATCTGCAGGTTGCAGAGCAGATTGCCTTGCTGCGCTGGTCTGGGTGCACAGCCAACGCCGAAGGCTTTGCCGACCTGCTGGGCGACGACGTCGATGGTCGCCGCGCAATGCTTGATCTGACCTTGGGCAATGAGCAGATGAACGCGGTGCATCAGGCAACCCCGCTGGCCGTGGTGCACTGTGAAGTGTCCGGTGCAATCGCCAAAACCCTCCAGCTCGGAGCTGCCGTTGAAGCGGGCCTGTGTCGGGTGTTCGAAACCTACGACGGCACTGGCCGACCGCTGGGCGTAAGCCATGAGCACATCCCGGAAGTCGCCTATCAGGTGGTCATGGCCGGTGATCTGGACATTCTCACTCGCGCTCACGGCCTGGACGCGGCGTTGCGCTGGATCAACGAGCAGTCGGATCGGCGCTATCCAGCGTCGCTGGTGTCGTTGCTGGTGGCCAATGCCAAGGACTGGCTGGCGGATCTGGAAACGCTTTGCACAAAAGTTGAACCCGCGCCTGAGCAGCGTCATGTCTCACTGACTTTGGTCGGAGACATCATTGACTTGAAGCTGCCATGGCTGGCCGGGCATTCGCGTCAGGTCGCGCATGTTGCCATGGAAGCTGCGCGCCTGTGGGGGCTGAGTGAGCCGACGCTGACAGACATTGGCAAGTCCGCGCTGATTTACGGTCTCGGCCGCGCAGCCGTTTCCAATCATCTTTGGAATAGCCCAGGGCCGCTGCCCTACGGTGCGGCAGAGCGAGTGCGCCTGGTGCCTTATTGGACGCAACAGGCGCTCCGACCGGTAGCGGAATTGGCCGCGCCCGCCGAGATAGCCACCCACGCTTATGAACGACTCGACGGCAGCGGCTATTTTCGCGGGGTGGCGGGTGATGCGTTGAGTGCTGGACATCGACTGCTTGCTACTTCGGTCGCCTGGGTGGCGTTGAGGCAGGCCCGGCCCTGGCGATCAGCCCACGACGAAGCCGCAGCAGCCACGCTACTCAAAAAGGATGCTGGCCGTGGTCTGTTCGATAACGATGTCTGCGAAGCCGTCATTGCTGCCGCCAGTGGCGAGCGTCGCCTGCGGCAACCCAAGCCTTCGCTGCTGACAGCCCGTGAGTGCCGCATTCTTCTGGAGATCAGCCGTGGCGCCAGCAACAAACAAGTCGCGCAACTGTTGGCTATCAGTCCGAGCACGGTGCGCACGCACATGGAAAGCATCTTTCGCAAACTGCAATGTTCGACCCGGGCAGCCGCCACTCTGAAGGGGCTGACACTGGGCTTGATCGCCTGAGTCCACCCGGTCAAGCCTGATCAGCCTGCCTGGCGCGAGCCAGTTCGATGAATGCCCTGGCGGCCGCAGAGGGATTGCGGCGGTTCGGGTAGTACAGGCACAACCTGTCTCGGGGCGGCGTCCAGTCCTCGAGTACCTGCACGAACTCGCCGGTGCGGATTTCGTCACGAACGTCCTGCTCCATGAAAAAGCCCAGCCCCATGCCCGCCTGCACCGCGACCTTGACCACGCTCGATTCATCCAGCGTAAGCGGACCGTTCACATCCAGACGGGTAACTTCTCCGTCCCGCTCGAAATACCAGGGGAAAATCGCCCCGTTCGGTAGTCGCACACGGATACATCGATGCCCGGGCAGATCGGACGGCGTGCGCGGTTTGCCGTGTTGTGCAAAATAACCCGGCGAACCGACCACCGCGTAACGTTGCGGCGGGCCGACAGGCACCACAATCACGTCGTTGGGCACCAGGCCTGCCGAGCGCACGCCGAAATCGAAGCCGTCAGCCACGATATCCACCAGCCGGCCTTCGGTTACAAGGTCAATATGGACTTTCGGATGCTGCTGCAAAAACTCGATCACCAGTGGCAGCAGCGCCGAACGCGCAGCGCTGGCGAAGGCGTTGATGCGCAACGTGCCCGAGGGCCCAGCGTTCTGCGAGCGCACTGCGTCGAGTGCCGCACGCAAATCCTGCAAGGCTGGCCCCACCTGTTCGAGAAACACTCTCCCCGCTTCGGTGATGGCGACGCTGCGGGTGGTGCGGTTGAACAGTCGCGATTCGAGGCGCGCTTCCAGTTGCGCAATGGTGTTGCTCAGCGCGGTGGTGGAGACGTCGAGATCAATGGCGGCCTGGCGAAACGACCCCCTTCGAGCCACGGCTATGACGGCGTCCAGTTCATTGAGGGCCAAGCGATCCTGAACCATGGATTGTCCTGTTTTTCGGGATAGATCATTAAGGTTTGTCCCAGTTGAACAAACTATCTGTGGCGCAGCAAGATGACTCCAGTTAATCAATCAGGAGTCAGCCAATGAACCTTCAACATCCCGCCGTCGTGCAGACGCATGTCACGGTCATCGACGAGAAAGAAATCTACGACGCGCCCCATCAATTCCGAGCGCTGGAGATTTCGCCATGCTGAATTCAGGATTGACTGGCAAGCGGGTCCTCGTCACCGGCGGTACCAAAGGAATCGGCAAAGCCGTTGTGGATTGGTTCATAGCCGAGGGCGCGAAAGTCATCACCTCGGCTCGGCAAGTGGACGTCGAAATGCCGGGCGCACTGCTGGTCGCGGCTGATCTTTCGACCCGGGAAGGTTGTGACGTACTCATCGCAGCGGTCCAACAGCAACTGGGCGGCGTCGACATAGTGGTTCATGTCCTGGGTGGCTCGTCGGCCCCCGGTGGTGGTTTTGCAGCGCTGGACGAGGAGCAGTGGCAACGCGAGCTCAATCTGAATCTGCTGCCGGCGGTGCGCCTCGATCGCGCCCTGCTGCCGGGCATGCTCGAGCGTCGTAATGGCGTGGTGATCCATGTCACGTCCATCCAGAGTCGACTGCCACTGCCGGAATCCACCACAGCGTACGCGGCGGCCAAGGCTGCGCTGTCGACCTACAGCAAGAGCCTGTCGAAAGAGGTGTCGCCCAAAGGAGTCCGTGTGGTTCGGGTTTCCCCGGGCTGGGTCGAAACCGAAGCATCGGTGGCACTGGCCGAGCGACTCGCGCAGGAGGCAGGCACTGACTATCAGGGTGGCAAGGACATCATCATGCAAGCCTTGGGCGGTATTCCGCTCGGCCGCCCATCGACGCCAGCTGAAGTGGCTGAGCTGATCGGGTTTGTGGCGTCGCCACGAGCGGCTTCGATCACAGGAAGTGAATTTGTGATCGACGGCGGGACCATCCCGACAATCTAGCCGGCAGTTTGCGGGTCAGGGATGACTCGCTGAATCCGACCGGCACGCTTACATCCGATGCTGCTCCAGCAAAAAATCCACAAACAACCGCACCCGCACCGGCATCGCCGCGCCGCCCACGAACACCGCATGGATTGGTTCCTCATCGCCCGGGTTAAACGTTTGCAGCAGCGGGATCAGCGTGCCGCGCTGCAAGTCTTCCCTGACGGTGAACTCGCCAATCCGTGCAACGCCTGCGCCGAGTCTGGCGAACTGGGCCAGTGCTTCGCCGCTACTGCATTCGATGTTGCCGCTGACCTTTAATGAAAACTCCTTGCCGTCGCGGATAAACGGCCAGTTGGCTTCGGCGCGGCGGAAGTTGAAGCGCAGGCAGTTGTGCTTGAGCAGGTCTTCCGGTTCGAGAGGTGTGCCGTGGCGTTTCAGGTAATCGGACGATGCGACCACGACTTGGCCGGTGTGGCCGAGCCGGCGTGCGGTCAACGGGCTGTCGGGCAGATGGCCGAAGCGTATGGCGACGTCCGCCTGGCCGGCGAGGATGTCGACTACCTCGTCGCCGAGGCTGAGGTCGACGACGATGTTCGGGTAACGGGCGGTGAAGGCTGCGACCAGCGGCACAATGGTCAGCCGTCCATGGCCAAGGGCGGCACTGACACGCAAGCGGCCCTTGGGTACGCCTTGATCGGTAATGGCCCCTTCGACCTCGTCCATGTCGGCGAGAATTCGCCGGGCACCGCGCAGGAAGGCCTCGCCCTCGGCGGTAAACGTCAGCGCGCGGGTGGTGCGCAGCAGCAAGCGGGTGCCAAGTCGTTGTTCAGCGCGGGCGATGATCCGACTGACCGCCGAAGGCGTCAGCCCCAATGCACGCGCAGCCGCTGAGAGGCTGCCCTCCTGCGCCACGGTGACGAACACGCTCATTTCCCCTGACCTGCCGTTGAAGTCCATTCGTGCCTCTTACGCAAAGGTGATTGCCAAAATCGCCATCTACCGCCTGAAAACGATGGATCGTAGCATTGGCGGCATAGATGAGGAGACTTTCCATGCGTATCAATCCACCACTTGTTGCACTCGCTGTCGGCGCCTTTGGCATCGGCGTCACCGAGTTCGCGCCGATGGGCATGTTGCCCGGCATCGCCGCCGATCTCGGCGTTTCCATTCCCGCTGCGGGGTTGCTGGTCAGTGCCTACGCCTTGGGCGTGCTGCTCGGCGCGCCGCTGATGACCCTGACCACTGGCAAGATCCCGCGGCGCTATCTGCTGATCGGGCTGATGGCGATTTTCACCCTGGGTAACCTGATGTCGGCGCTGGCTACCGACTACTACAGCCTGATGGTCGCCAGGGTGATCACCTCGCTCAATCACGGCGCATTCTTTGGGGTCGGCTCTGTGGTCGCCGCCAGTGTGGTCGCGCCGGAAAAACGTGCCGGCGCCGTGGCGGCGATGTTCATGGGCCTGACGTTGGCGACTATCGGCGGCGTGCCGCTGGCGGCGTGGTTTGGTGAGCTGTTCGGCTGGCGCACGGCGTTCTGGGGCATTACCGGTCTCGGCGTGCTGACCATGATCGCCTTGTGGTTCGCCCTGCCCAATCTGAAAGCAGAGCAAGGCGCGGGTGCACTGGCGGAAATACGTGTATTGGGCCGCGGTCCGGTGTTGGCCGCGCTGGCCCTGACCGTGGTCGGCTCGAGTGCGATGTTCACCGTGTTCACTTACATCGCGCCGATCCTCAGCAGCGAAACCCAGGCCTCCGCCGCGTTCATCACCGCCATGCTGGTGTTGTTCGGAATCGGTTTGACCCTGGGCAACATGTGGGGTGGCAAGGCTGCCGACCGTTCGATCGACCGCACCCTGATCGTGTCGCTGAGCGCATTGATTGTGGTGTTGCTCGCATTCACTGTGCTGATGCGCTGGCCGCTGCCGGCCGCGGTGGCCATTCTGATCTGGGGTATCGCCAGCTTCGCTCTGGTGCCGCCGCTGCAGATGCGCGTGATGGAAGCCGCCAAGGACGCGCCGAATCTGGCTTCGGCGGTGAACATCGGTGCGTTCAATTTTGGCAACGCGATCGGCGCGGCGCTGGGTGGCGCGGTGATCAATGCCGGGCTGGGTTATCCGGCGATTTCCCTGGCCGGCGCGGCGATGGCTGGTCTGGGCCTGCTGATGGTGCTGACGTTCGCCTGGCGCTCCAGAGCCAGTGCCGCTGCGCTGGCGTAAGTCTTCGCAGCGCTACGCCCCGCCCTGCTGATATTCGCGGGGCGTGCAGCCGAACTCGCGACGGAACACCGTGTGCAGATATTGCGCAGACTTGAAGCCGCAGGCTTGGGCAATGTCGGCAATCGCCGCATCGGTGTTCTTCAAACCGCTGGTAGCCGCCGCCAGTTTGAAACGCAGAATCTCGTCATGCACGCTGCAACCGCGCTCGGCGCGGAAATGCGCTTCCAGTGATGAACGCGACACCCCGACATACGCAGCCACCTGTGCGGTCTTGATGCCCTGACAAGCATATTGGCGGATGAACAGCAGCGCTTGCATGACGTAGGGATTGCCCAGCGGTTGATGCAGGCTCGACACCTGCACGTTGACCGCGTCCGGCGGAATCAGAATCTGCGTACCGGTGGACGGCATGCCGTGGAGCATCTGGTGCAGCAATTGCGCAGCGGTGCGGCCCATGGTTTCGGTGCCCTGAATCACTGAACTCAGCGGTACGCGAGTCAGGCTGCGGGTCAGCGGGTCGTTATCGATGCCGATCAGCGCGACCTGCTCCGGCACGGCAATGCCGGCGGTCAGGCAGGCTTGCAGCAACTGCCGGGCGCGGGCGTCGCTGACGGCGATGATGCCGATCGGTTTGGGCAGGCTGTGCAGCCAGGCGATCAGCTGTTCGACGGCGCTGTCCCACAGCGGCGCGCTGGTGCCCATGCCGCGATAGATCTCGGCGTGGAGGCCGTCTCGTTGCATCAGTTTGCGAAAGGCTTTTTCCCGCTCCTGCGCCCAGCGATTGGCCTGCGCTTCCGGCAGGCTGAAACAGGCAAAGCGCTGCAATCCCGCCTCGACCAGATGCGAATAAGCCAGAGTGATCAGTGCGTTGTTATCAGTGGCAACGTAGGGAATCGCTTTCGGATAAGCGCGTGCATCCTCGTAGGAACCGCCCACCGCTACCACCGGCAAATGAATGTCGGCCAGCGCCTCGCCAATCAGCGGATCGTCGAAGTCGGCAATGATCCCGTCACCCTGCCAGCGCTCGATGCCTTTCAGGCGGCAGAGAAAGTCCTCTTCCAGAAACAGGTCCCAGGAAGCGCGGGTGCTGCTCAGGTAGTTGCCGATGCCGCTGATGATTCCACGGTCGTAGATCTTGCTGCCGTTGAACAACAGGGCGATGCGGTGCACGGGCGGTAGGCTTTTCATTCAGTATCCGGATTTTGCGTCAAGCCATTCGCGAGCAGGCTCGCTCCCACACGGGTTATGTGAACGACACGAATCAAATGTGGGAGCGAGCCTGCTCGCGAAAGCGGCCTCAAATTATTTTTGTTCCGGGCCGCCATGTCGCGGCGACGATGGACACAGACTAGGCCTGCGAGCGCTGAAGCTCAATACGCAAAATCGCACTCGCAGTTGAGGCTTTTCATAATCAGCGGGCACGGGGCCGTTGCTAGTATCGAGACACCGCCAAGAACAACAAGGACAAGGTCCATGCAGTATTTCCCCAATATCGAGCCGGTTCGCTACGAAGGCCCGAACAGTGATTCGCCCCTCGCATTCCGTCACTACGACGCCGACAAACTGATCCTCGGCAAACCCATGCGCGAACACCTGCGCATGGCCGCCTGCTACTGGCACACCTTCGTCTGGCCGGGCTCCGATGTGTTCGGTGCCGGCACCTTCAAACGCCCCTGGCAACGCAGCGGCGAGCCGATGCAAATGGCCATCGGCAAGGCTCAAGCCGCCTTCGAGTTCTTCAGCAAACTGGGCATCGATTACTACTGCTTTCACGACACGGACGTCGCCCCCGAAGGCAGCTCGCTGAAGGAGTACCGCGAACACTTCGCGCAAATGGTCGACCGCCTCGAACAGCATCAGGAACAAAGCGGCATCAAGTTGCTCTGGGGCACCGCCAACTGCTTCAGCAATCCGCGTTTTGCCGCCGGCGCTGCGAGCAATCCCGATCCGGAAGTGTTCGCCTGCGCCGCCGCGCAAGTGTTCAGCGCGATGAACGCCACCCATCGGCTCAAAGGTTCCAACTACGTGTTGTGGGGTGGCCGTGAAGGCTACGAAACCCTGCTCAACACCGATCTGAAACGCGAGCGCGAACAACTCGGGCGCTTCATGCGCATGGTGGTCGAGCACAAGCACAAGATCGGTTTCACCGGCGACCTGCTGATCGAGCCCAAGCCGCAGGAGCCGACCAAGCACCAATACGATTACGACAGCGCCACGGTGTTCGGCTTCCTCCAGCAGTACGGCCTGGAGAAGGAAATCAAGGTCAACATCGAGGCCAACCACGCGACCCTGGCCGGCCACAGCTTTCATCACGAAATCGCCACGGCTGCCTCGCTGGGGATCTTCGGCAGCATCGACGCCAACCGTGGCGATCCGCAGAACGGCTGGGACACCGACCAGTTCCCCAACAGCGTCGAAGAAATGACCCTGGCGACCTATGAAATCCTCAAGGCCGGCGGTTTCAAGAATGGCGGCTTCAATTTCGACTCCAAGGTGCGCCGGCAGAGCCTCGACGAGATCGACCTGTTCCACGGCCACGTTGGCGCCATGGACGTTCTTGCCTTGTCGCTGGAACGCGCCGCCGCGATGGTCGAGAACGATCAATTGCAAACCCTCAAGGACCAACGCTACGCCGGCTGGCGTCAGCCGTTCGGGCAAGCGGTGATGGCAGGAGACTTCAATCTTGAGTC
The DNA here is from genome assembly GCF_025910115.1 of Pseudomonas sp. RG1. Lineage (NCBI taxonomy): Bacteria > Pseudomonadati > Pseudomonadota > Gammaproteobacteria > Pseudomonadales > Pseudomonadaceae > Pseudomonas > Pseudomonas sp. RG1. The sequence continues at coordinate 178,365 of NZ_JAPCIK010000019.1, read as the reverse complement.
ACTGGCAGAGCACGCGTTTACCAACGAGTTGAACCCGCAAGCCGTCAGCGGCCGCCAGGAAATGCTCGAAAACATCGTCAACCGTTACCTGTATCGCTGATCGCCAAGGGAAGCTGCCGACGCAAAAACGCTGTGACAATTGCACGACAATTCTGTGCCTGCTGCGTCGGCAGATTCTCTACAGTTCTACCAGCCCGATTCATCGTCAGGCCGTGTCTTTCCAACAAAAATAAAAGGACGCACCACCATGAAGAACTTGAAACGTACGCTGTTGGCCAGTGCCCTGGCGTTGTTGGCCCTGCCGGTAATGGCCGACGCCACCCACCCGAAAATCGGTTTCTCCATTGACGATCTGCGTCTGGAACGCTGGTCGCGCGACCGCGATTACTTCGTCGCGGCGGCGGAAAAAATGGACGCCAAAGTCTTCGTGCAATCGGCGGACGCCAACGAGCAGAAGCAGATTTCGCAGATCGAAAACCTCATCTCTCGCGGCGTCGATGTGATCGTCATCGTGCCTTTCAACGCGACAGTGCTGACCAACGCCGTGGCCGAGGCGAAGAAAGCCGGGATCAAAGTGGTGTCTTACGACCGGCTGATTCTCAACGCCGATGTCGACGCCTATATCTCCTTCGATAACGAAAAGGTCGGCGAGATGCAGGCCGGCGGCGTGCTGAAAGCGGCGCCCAAGGGCAATTACTTCTTGCTGGGTGGCGCGCCCACCGACAACAACGCCAAGATCCTCCGTGAAGGCCAGATGAAGGTGCTGCAACCGGCCATTGACAAGGGCGATATCAAGATCGTCGGCCAGCAGTGGGTCAAGGAATGGAACCCGACCGAAGCGCTGAGCATCGTTGAAAACGCCCTGACCCGTAACAACAACAAAATCGACGGCATCGTCGCCTCCAACGACGCTACCGCTGGCGGCGCCATCCAGGCATTGGCCGCGCAGCAACTGGCCGGCAAGGTGCCGATTTCCGGTCAGGACGCCGACCTCGCAGCCGTCAAACGCGTGATCGCCGGCACGCAAACCATGACCGTGTACAAACCGCTGAAACTCATCGCCTCCGAAGCGGCCAAGCTCTCGGTGCAACTGGCACGCAACGAGAAACCGGCCTACACCTCGCAGTACGACAACGGCAGCAAAAAGGTCGACACCATCCTGCTTACGCCAACGCCGTTGACCAAGGACAACATCGACTTGCTCGAACAGGACGGCTTCTACACCAAGGCGCAGATTGCCGGGCAGTGATCCGGTCGTAAATCTTGATCAGACCTGTGGGAGCGAGCCTGCTCGCGAAAGCGGAGTGTCAGTCAGTAAAGCTCTGGCTGAAAAGGCCCCTTCGCGAGCAGGCTCGCTCCCACACAGGTTCAGTGGTGTTTGAGTTCCTGGTATACGAGCCTTTTCCATGTCCGACTATCTGCTGCAAATGAACGGCATCGTCAAAACCTTCGGCGGCGTCAAAGCGCTCAACGGCATCGACATCAAGGTCCGGCCCGGCGAATGCGTGGGCCTGTGCGGCGAGAATGGCGCCGGCAAGTCGACGCTGATGAAGATCCTTTCGGCGGTCTATCCCCATGGCACCTGGGACGGTGAAATCCTCTGGGACGGGCAACCGCTCCGGGCGCAATCGATCAGCGAAACCGAAGCCGCCGGCATCGTCATCATCCATCAGGAACTGACCCTGGTGCCGGACTTGTCGGTGGCGGAAAACATCTTCATGGGCCATGAGCTGACGCTGCCCGGCGGGCGCATGAACTACCCGGCGATGATCCACCGCGCCGAAGCCTTGATGCGTGAATTGAAGGTGCCGGACATGAATGTTTCGCTGCCGGTTTCGCAGTACGGCGGCGGTTATCAGCAACTGGTGGAAATCGCCAAGGCCCTGAACAAACAGGCGCGTCTGCTGATTCTCGACGAGCCCTCCTCGGCCCTGAGCCGCTCGGAAATCGAAGTGCTGCTGGACATCATCCGCGACCTCAAAGCCAAGGGCGTCGCCTGCGTCTACATCTCGCACAAACTCGATGAAGTCGCCGCCGTGTGCGACACCATTTCGGTGATCCGCGACGGCAAACACATCGCCACCACCGCCATGGCCGACATGGACATTCCACAGATCATCACGCAGATGGTCGGGCGCGAAATGAGCAACCTCTACCCCAGCGAGCCGCATGAGATTGGCGAGGTGATTTTCGAGGCGCGCCACATCACTTGCTACGACGTCGACAACCCCAAGCGCAAACGGGTCGACGATATCTCCTTCAGCCTCAAGCGCGGCGAGATTCTCGGTATCGCAGGGCTGGTCGGGGCCGGCCGCACCGAACTGGTCACCGCACTGTTCGGCGCCTACCCCGGACGCCACGAGGGCGAAGTCTGGCTGGACGGCCGACCGATCGACACGCGCACGCCGCTGAAAGCGATCCGCGCCGGCCTGTGCCTGGTGCCCGAAGACCGCAAGCGCCAAGGCATCATTCCTGACCTCGGCGTCGGCCAGAACATCACCCTCGCCGTGCTCGAGAGCTACTCGAAAATGACCCGCATCGATGCCGAAGCCGAGCTGGGCTGCATCGACCGGGAAATCTCCCGTCTGCATCTGAAAACCGCAAGTCCGTCCCTGCCAATCACCAGCCTGTCGGGCGGTAACCAGCAGAAAGCCGTTCTGGCGAAAATGCTGCTGGCCAAACCCCGCGTGCTGATTCTCGACGAGCCGACCCGAGGCGTGGACGTCGGCGCCAAGTACGAGATCTACAAGTTGATGGGCGCGCTGGCCGCCGAAGGCGTGTCGATCATCATGGTTTCATCGGAACTGGCCGAAGTGCTCGGCGTCTCCGACCGCGTGCTGGTGATCGGCGAAGGCCAGTTGCGCGGCGACTTCGTCAACCACGAGCTAACCCAGGAACAGGTACTCGCCGCCGCCCTCAGCCAGCCGGGCAGGCATAACAATAATGATCGGAAAACCGCGTAAATGAATCAGGTCAAACAACTGTTCACCCGCTACAAGATGCTCGCGCTGGTATTCGCCGTGGTGCTGATCTGGCTGTTCTTCAGCTGGCAGACCGAGGGCGGCTTCCTCACCCCGCGCAACCTTTCCAACCTGCTGCGGCAGATGTCGATCACCGGGATCCTCGCCTGCGGCATGGTGCTGGTGATCATCAGCGGCGAGATCGATTTGTCGGTGGGCTCATTGCTCGGCCTGCTCGGCGGCCTCGCGGCGATACTCGACGTGGTCTATCACATTCCGCTGCTGGCGAATCTGAGCCTGGTCGCCCTGTGCGGCCTGATGATCGGCCTCGCCAACGGCTACATGGCGGCGTACTTGCGCATACCGTCCTTTATCGTCGGGCTGGGCGGCATGTTGGCGTTTCGCGGGATTTTGCTGGGGATCACCGGCGGCACCACCATCGCCCCGGTATCGCCGGAGCTGGTCTACGCCGGCCAGGGTTATCTGCCCCACGCGATCGGCACTGGCCTAGGTGTGCTGCTGTTTGTGCTGACGGTGTTCCTGACCTGGAAACAACGACGCAATCGCGCCCTGCATGGTCTGGCGGCGCATTCGCTGGTGCGTGATGTTGTGCGCGTGCTGGTGATCGGCGCGGTGCTGGCCGGTTTTGTTCAGACCCTCAATAGCTATGACGGCATTCCCGTGCCGGTGCTGCTGTTGCTGATTCTGCTCGGCGTGTTCAGCTACGTCACCAGCCAGACCGTGTTCGGCCGCCGGGTCTATTCGGTCGGCAGCAACATGGAAGCCACGCGCCTGTCAGGCATCAATGTGCAGGCGGTCAAGCTGTGGATTTTCGGCATCATGGGCGTGATGTGCGCCCTCGCCGGCGTGGTCAACACCGCACGCCTCGCCGCCGGCTCACCGTCCGCCGGCAGCATGGGCGAGCTCGACGCCATCGCCGCCTGCTTCATCGGCGGCACCTCCATGCGCGGCGGCTCCGGCACCGTCTACGGCGCCCTCCTCGGCGCACTGGTGATTACCAGCCTGGATAACGGCATGTCGATGCTCGACGTCGACAGTTACTGGCAGATGATCGTCAAGGGCAGCATTCTGGTGTTGGCGGTCTGGGTGGATGTGAGTACGCGCACGGCGCGGCGTTGATCGCCGCGAGCCTGGAGATATCTGCTTCAAAAGGGAGCAAGGACGCAAGCCGCTGCTACGCTACGTAACACAATATTATGGAATACCAGATACCACAAAACATTGCTTTGAACGCTTGGTCCGCTCTGGCTCAATGGCTTCGAAGGCCTTGCACAGCTTGGCCCGTATCTTGCTCCTCCAGTGCATATCGCGCTCAAGGTCTATGGCCATGCCTGCATCCTCCGCAAATTTCGGCGACGCTCACACCCGCTCTTCAAGCGCGGTGTGTGCGTTGCCGTGCGCAGCCATGGCGCGTTATCTCCGTCGATTCCGCTCTTCGTCCTCCATCGTGCTGCCGCAGCTGCCATCCTGCGTGAGCGCGAAGCAAAACGGTTTCTGGCAGATAGTCAGGTAACACCTCCCCACGAGAGTCTCTCTCGATCTCTCGCAGTTTCCGCCTTGGCGGATCGCTGCGCACCGTCATTACCGAGTTTTCTGGTGAGTCCCTCCGGCTCGCCCGACGCTCTGCATCCGGAACAAACCTGATGAACCAAAACACCGCCTTGCTTGTGATCGATATGCAAAAGGAAGATGGCTTCCCGCTCGAACGCTTCGATCAAGTGGTCGATAACGCCGCATCCCTGATCGATCGCGCTCGCCAGTTGCACATCCCGATTTTCTATACCCGCCATGTCAACGACGCTCCGGGCCGCGATCTGGCGCTGGGCGAACCGGTAGACGACCAAGGCAGGCCAACGACTTACCGCGCCGGCACATCTGCGATCGAGATCATTGACGCTCTGGCGCCTCGAGACGCTGACGTCGTCATCGATAAACGCCGCTACAGCGCCTTCCACGGCACCCGTTTGGCTCAGATGCTCAACCGCCGAGGCATCAAGCACCTGGTGGTCATCGGCGTGCTGACGGATGTGTGTGTCATGAGCAGTCTGTTCGACGCCTATCAGCACGACTTCCAGATCAGCCTTGTCGCTGACGCCTGTAGTGCGACTACAGAGGGAGCGCATTACTCGGCACTGTTCATCCTTTCCAACTGGCTGTACGGGCTGGAGCTCTTCACCACCGAGCAGTTGTCGAGACGCTGGAACAACGAGCCGGCAACATCGCTTCGAACCGCCGAACCCGATCACCTCGCCTTCCAGCCAGATGAATTCCCACAAGTCGTAGCGCGCTTTCAACGCCGCCTCGTCGACGCCTGCTGAACGGAGAACAGACATGAAAGTTGAAAAACGCAGCATCGACTTTATCCCTGAGAGCGAGCGTCACGGTCGGCCCCGTTCCTTGTTCTTCGTCTGGTTTGGTGCCAACGCCAACATCACCACGGTAGCGGCTGGCGTGTTGCCCATCAGCCTGGGACTCAATCTTTTCTGGAGTGCGCTATCGATCCTTATCGGTTCGCTGATTGGTGCAATCTTCATGGCTTCGCACTCCGCGCAGGGACCGAGACTGGGTATTCCGCAGATGATCCAGAGCCGGGCACAATTCGGGGTTTTCGGCGCTATCGTCCCGCTGCTGTTCGTCATGCTTATCTACTTGGGCTTTTTCGTCAGCAACACGCTGTTGGCTGCTCAGGCGGTGAGCGACCTGAGCCCGTTGAGCACCGCTGGCAACATCGCTCTGCTGGGCGCGGCATGCTTCCTGGTCGCGCTGTTCGGCTACCAACTGATTCATCGCGTGCAGAAGCTGCTTTCGCTGATTTCGATTGCCGTGTTCGGCATCGCCACCCTGCTCGCCCTCGCGCTGCCGATAGAGGCCGGCCAATGGACCGCGCAGGGTTTCAATCTGGTCAGCTTCCTCGCCTCCGTCAGCATCGCGGTCACTTGGCAACTGTCCTACGCACCTTACGTGGCGGACTACTCTCGGTATTTGCCGAGCGACACATCCACCCGCCAAGTGTTCTGGTACAGCTATGCCGGTACCGTGATCGGCGGAAGCTGGATGATGTTGTTAGGCGCCGTACTGGCCAAGGGCATGGTGGGGTTCTCCGATAACGTCGGGCTGCATCTTATAGGCCTGCTCGGAGGAGGCACGCTGCTGATGGTGGCATTCGTGCTATACGGCCAGATCGCCATCAATGTGTTCAACCTGTATGGCGCTTTCATGTCGACGATCACGATGATCGAGCCTTTCTCTGCGCTCAAAATCACCCCGTCTGTACGTGCGGGATTCCTGCTGATCATCTGCACGATCGCAACCGGTTTATGCACATTGGCGCAGGACGACTTTCTGCAGTTCTTCCTGAATTTCATTTTTTTCATGAGCTACTTTCTGATCCCCTGGACGGCGATCAATCTTGTCGACTATTACGCGCTGCGCAAAGGCGTTTACCGGATTGCCGACATCTTCGATCCGGCAGGCATCTACGGTCGGGTGAACTGGACAGCAATCGCAGTATTCCTTTGCACCATTGCTCTGGAAATTCCGTTCATGAACACCTCCATGTACGTCGGGCCTGTTGCCACCAGCCTGCAAGGCGTAGACCTGGCGTGGGTCGTTGGCTTGCTGTGCCCTGCGTGCGCTTACTACGCCCTCATGCGCCGGCGCGGTCCGCTGTTGATCAAGGCATCGCAAGTTTGATGTTCGCAGGCTGAGAGCGTTTGTGCTCTTTTATCGGAACAGTACTGAGGCCCGTATTCACGGGCCTCTTACTTCCTGTGCAAGTTTGTGTAACATCCGGGAAACTGGACGATTCGATTTATACGTAAGTCAAAACAATTACTGGCAGTGATTTATTGTCAGGGACATGATCAACGGCCCAACCCAACTCTCTGCAGTTGTACAAGCGCAGCGGTAATCGTTGAGTCTTGCCGAATTTCATCAGCCGCCTCGTTTGCGAGCTGAAGCGAACATCAGCGTTTCGCTGATGGCTTGAACTGACGATCAATGTCCAACATCTTCGCGACGCACAAGGCCAGGCGCTCATTGATCACCCGCTCCTGCTCGTTTTTGAGACACTTCTCACAAAGCCCGGCATGGCCGGCGCTTGCCTTGCAACGCTCCGCTTGCGGCGAGGTTTTGTACAGCCTATTGCATTTTGTACAAGCATGACGCAGCTCGTCGTTTTCCATGGCCCTTCTTCCTGTCAAGGCACAAACGGGTCATTAACCATTACATGAGCTTCGCTGAATCTGTACAGGAAATAGTTCGTTTATCGCCTCGCTTGCGAAGCTTGCTAACTAAAATCTTCCACTGGACTAACTGCACCAACGTACTAACTTGAAAGTATCGGCAGCGATCTACAGATTACGCGCTAGTTAAACGCAGCGATAATCCTCGTCAACATAAAATGACATTCAAATGCCATCACACCGGGCAAGCGTCGATATATTTTGCCGTTTCGCTTAGTTACGCTGATCAAACTTTCGCAATCACATAAGGAGCGTTGTTATACCGCAAGCGCATGCTTGTATAAGTGATTTTTCAACCGGTGCGGACGCATGTCGAGATGTTAGAAAAAACTGTGAATTTCCTGGCGCGAGGAATATCCCTCTTTCATGAGTAACAGGAGAGCCTCATGAGCCAGACAGATTTGTACATGATCAAGTACCGACTTCACGGTGTGCCCAAATCCTTCATTATCCGCGCCAAATTGATGAACAACGCAGAAGCCTGGCAGTGGGCGAGTTGTGATGCCGGGTTGACGCCAATTCCCAAGCCAGGCCGGCCTCCATTGAAGCGCTTCTCGAAACCGATGGCCGAGCGATTCGGCGTCACCGCCGTGCAATGGCACGAATCAAAGGCCGTGTGTTGGGACGAGGACCTGGCGATATGAGAATCCCGCGCCGCCAACCCGAGGCCTATCTGCCCGGTTCACCTTCAGCAGCGGGCACTTGAAATTCAAACACCACTCATTGCCGGGTAATCCCCATACCGTTCACGGCCCTGACGGAACCACGTACTCAGTTCACTCGCCACTGTTTTGCGGTTTTCTGGTCAATTCCCCGGCAAATCAGATATTTCTGCCTAGACTTGAACATGTCTCGGCACTTCAACGCGTTCAGCGCGTCGAGCGGTCATCACAATAAAAACAAGAGGAATCACCCAGATGCTCAGATCTCTGTTCAGCGCACTTGCCTGCGCTTTGGCGGTAAGCAGCATGAACCCGGCCATGGCGGCAGACCCGGTGATCATCAAGTTCTCGCATGTGGTCGCTGACCAGACGCCCAAGGGGCAAGGTGCGTTGCTGTTCAAGAAACTGGTCGAAGAACGCTTGCCGGGCAAGGTCAAAGTCGAGGTGTATCCCAACTCCTCGCTCTTTGGTGACGGCAAGGAAATGGAAGCCCTGTTGCTCGGCGATGTGCAGATGATTGCGCCGTCGCTGGCCAAGTTCGAGCAGTACACCAAGACCGTGCAGCTGTTCGACCTGCCCTTTCTCTTCAATGACATCAACGCTGTCGACCGCTTTCAACTGAGCCCGCAGGGTCAGGGCCTGCTCAAATCCATGGAAAGCAAAAACATCACCGGCCTGGCTTATTGGCACAACGGCATGAAACAACTGTCGGCCAACAAGCCACTGCGTGTACCGGCTGATGCGCGCGGCCTGAAGTTCCGCGTGCAGGCCTCGGCGGTGCTGGAGGAGCAGTTCAAGGCGGTGCGCGCCAATCCGCGCAAGATGAGTTTTGCCGAGGTATATCAAGGCCTGCAGACCGGTGTGGTCAACGGGGCGGAGAATCCTTACTCGAACATCTACAGCCAGAAGATGCATGAAGTGCAGAAGTACATCACCGAATCCAATCACGGTGTACTGGACTACATGCTGATCACCAACACCAAGTTCTGGAACGGCCTGCCGCCCGACGTGCGCAGCGAACTGGACAAGATCGTCGTGGAAGTCACCACCCACGTGAACAAGGAAGCCCAGCAACTGAACGAGGGTGACAAGCAGCGCATCCTTGCCGCCAAAACCACGGAAATCATCACGCTTACGCCAGAAGAACGTGGGCAATGGCGCGATGCGATGAAACCGGTGTGGAAGAAGTTCGAAGGCGAAATCGGCGCTGAGCTGATCTCTGCCGCCGAAGCCGCAAACCAGGCGCAATAATCCCAAGGCAGGCGCCGCTGCGTCGGCGCCTGCCCGTCTTCACTCGACGTGAGATGCCATCCATGAAAGCGCTTCGGCGAATCTGGGAACACTTCGAGGAAGGCTTCATCGTCTTCCTTCTGGCGGCCATGACCCTCGTCACGTTTGTCTACGTGATCCTCAACAATTTCTACAGTCTGTTTTACTGGCTCGCCGATCATTGGCCGGCGGCCAGTGTTCCGCTGTTCGCCGTTGGCGATCAGATCATGGGCATGGCGCAGGCCATGACCTGGAGCACCGCCCTGACCAAAGCGCTGTTCGGCTGGCTGATTTTTTTCGGCCTGGCCTATGGCGTGCGCACCGCCGGGCATATCGGTGTCGACGCACTGGTCAAACTGGCGCGCAGATCGGTACAGCGCTACATCGGCATCCTCGCCTGCCTGTGCTGTCTGGCCTACGCGGGGCTGCTCGCCGTCGCCAGCTTCGAATGGATTGAAACCTTGATGAACGCCGGTATCGGTGCCGAGGATCTCGGCCATTTCGGCGTCATGCAGTGGCATATCGGGTTGATCGTGCCGCTGGGCTTCGCGCTGGTGTTCATCCGCTTCGCTGAAATTCTCCTGCGCATCCTGCTCAACCGTCAGACCGGCCTCGGGCTGGCCGATGAAGCGGCCGACGCGCTGAAACTTGCCGAACACGAGGAAGACAAGCCATGACCATTGCCTTCCTGTTCGTGGCCCTGTTCGCCTTGATGTTCATCGGCGTGCCGATCGCCATCTCACTGGGGCTGGCCGGCTCCCTGACGATCATTTTCTTCAGTCCCGACTCGGTGCGTTCGCTGGCGATCAAACTGTTCGAGACCTCGGAACACTACACGCTGCTGGCCATTCCGTTTTTCCTGCTGGCCGGGGCCTTCATGACCACCGGCGGCGTCGCCCGCCGGCTGATCGACTTCGCCAACGCCTGTGTCGGGCATATTCGCGGCGGCCTGGCCATCGCGGCGGTGCTGGCCTGCATGCTGTTCGCCGCCCTCTCCGGTTCAAGTCCCGCCACGGTCGCTGCGGTGGGCTCGATTGCGATTGCCGGGATGGTCCGCTCCGGCTACCCGCAGGCCTTCGGCGCAGGGATCATCTGCAACGCCGGTACGCTGGGCATCCTGATCCCGCCGTCGATTGTGATGGTGGTTTACGCCGCCGCTACAGAAACCTCCGTGGGCAAGCTGTTCATGGCCGGCGTGGTGCCTGGCCTGCTGCTGGGCACCGCATTGATGGTGGCGATCTACATCGTCGCGGTGAAGAAAAATCTTCCCGCCTTGCCGCGTGCGACGCTTCGCGAGTTTCTGAGTACGGCACGCCAGGCAATATGGGGCCTGTTGCTGATGGTGATCATCCTCGGCGGCATCTATTCGGGCATGTTCACCCCGACCGAAGCTGCCGCAGTGGCAGCCGTCTATTCGGCCTTCATCGCTTTGTTCGTCTACAAGGATCTGACCTTTCGCGAGACCCCCAAGGTTCTGCTCGACTCGGCCAAGCTGAGCATCATGCTGATGTTCATCATTGCCAACGCCATGCTGTTCGCCCACGTGCTGACCACCGAACAGTTACCTCAACAAATCACTGCCTGGGTGATCGAAGCCGGGCTGACGCCGGTGACGTTCCTGCTGGTGGTCAACATTGTGCTGTTGATTGCCGGCGCGTTCATGGAACCGTCAGCGATCATCCTGATCCTGGCGCCCATCCTTTTTCCTATCGCGATGAAACTGGGCATCGATCCGATTCACCTCGGCATCATCATGGTGGTCAACCTTGAGATCGGCCTGATCACGCCACCGGTGGGCCTGAACCTGTTCGTGACCTCGGCGGTGACCGGCATGTCCTTGCCCGCCACAGTCAAAGCCGCGATGCCCTGGTTGTCGATTCTGCTGCTGTTCCTGATCCTGATTACTTACGTGCCATGGATCTCACTGGTGCTGCCGAACTGGCTGGGGATGAACTGACGTCGTGACGATCACGTTCAGCCGGGACCGGCTAGAGTGCAATCACTCTGCTTAAAACCATAACAAGACGGAGAAGTGCCCCCATGCGAGTCAAAACACGCTTTGCCCTGCTGGCCGCCGCCACGCTGACCCTTAGCAGTGCCGCGCAGGCCGCGCCCGTGTTCATCAATATCCTCACCGGCGGAACCAGTGGGGTTTACTACCCGATCGGGGTCGGTCTGTCGCAAATCTACAGCGACGGTATTGCCGGCTCGAAGACATCGGTGCAGGCCACCAAAGCGTCGGTAGAAAACCTCAACCTGCTACAGGCCGGTCGCGGCGAATTGGCCCTGGCTTTGGGCGACTCAGTGGCCGACGCCAAAAACGGCGTGGAGGACGCCGGTTTCAAAGCGCCACTGACCAAATTGCGCGCCTTGGGCGGTGCCTATCCCAATTACATTCAAATCGTCGCCAGCAAAGAGTCGGGGATCAAAACCCTCGCTGATCTCAAGGGCAAGACCATCTCGGTCGGCGCCCCAAAATCCGGGACTGAATTGAATGCGCGGGCGATATTCAAGGCGGCCGGCCTGACCTACGAGGACATGGGCAAGGTGCAATATCTGCCGTTCGCCGAATCGGTGGAATTGATCAAGAACCGGCAACTGGATGCCACCCTGCAATCGTCGGGACTGGGCATGGCCGCCATTCGCGACCTGTCGTCGGTGATGCCGCTGAACTACGTGGCGATCCCGAGTGAAGTGGTGGCAAAAATCGGCAATCCGGCCTACCAGAGCGCAATGATCCCGGCCAACACCTACGACGGACAGGCCGAAGCCGTGCCCACCGTGGCAATCACCAATATTCTGGTGACCCGCGCCGACCTGCCCGATGACGTCGTCTATGACATGACCCGCCTGCTGTTCGACAACCTGGGGCGCTTGGGTAACTCCCATTCGGCGGCCAAGGACATCAAGCTGGAAGCGGCTGCGAAAAACCTGCCGATCGCGCTGCACCCCGGGGCCGAGCGCTACTACAAGGAAAAAGGCGCCTTATAAGCGCTTGTGCGCAGTGGCGTAACGGCCACTGCAGCGTCGATTCCCTTGCGTGGTGATGAGGAAGGCAGGCAATGAGTGACGAGCATCACGGTATTTCCGCGAACCCACGGGACTGGCCGAAAACCCTGTTTTACGTAGCGTTGCTGTTCTCGATTTTCCAGATCGTCACCGCAGCCTTTTCTCCTCTCTCCAGCCAGGTGCTGCGTGCGGTGCACGTCGGCTTCCTGCTGTGGGTGGTGTTTCTCAGTTATCCCGCACGCGGCACAGACCGTCCGTGGCAACCGCTGGCGTGGCTGCTGAGCCTGGCCGCCATCGCTACTGCGCTGTATCAATGGGTGTTCGAGGCCGATCTGATCCAGCGCTCCGGTGATCTGACGTCGGCCGATCTGGCTATCGGCATCGTGTTGATTGCTCTGGTATTCGAAGCCGCGCGACGGGTCATGGGCATCGCGCTGCCGGTGATTTGCGGGCTGTTCCTGGCGTACGGCCTGTTCGGGGAATACCTGCCCGGCGAACTGGCCCATCGCGGCTACGGTTTCGACCAGATCATCAATCAGCTGTCGTTCGGCACCGAAGGGCTGTACGGCACGCCAACCTATGTGTCGGCAACCTACATCTTCCTGTTCATCCTGTTTGGCGCGTTTCTTGAGCAAGCCGGCATGATCAAGCTGTTTACCGACTTCGCCATGGGCTTGTTCGGTCACAAGCTGGGAGGCCCGGCGAAAGTGGCCGTGGCCTCGTCGGCCTTGATGGGGACGATCACCGGCTCCGGGATTGCCAACGTCGTGACCACCGGGCAATTCACCATTCCGCTGATGAAGCGCTTTGGCTATCGCGCCGCGTTCGCCGGCGGCGTGGAAGCCACCTCCAGCATGGGCAGCCAGATCATGCCTCCGGTGATGGGCGCGGTCGCCTTCATCATGGCTGAAACCATCAATGTGCCCTTCGTCGAAATCGCCAAAGCGGCGCTGATTCCGGCCCTGCTGTATTTCGGTTCGGTATTCTGGATGGTCCATCTGGAAGCCAAGCGCTCCAACCTCAAGGGCTTGCCCAAAGACCAATGCCCCAGCGCTTGGGGCGCGGTGAAAGCCCGCTGGTATTTGCTGATTCCTCTGCTGGTCCTGGTTTACCTGCTGTTTTCCGGGCGCACACCGCTGTTCTCGGGCATGGTCGGCCTGGCATTGACTGCCATCGTGATTCTTGGCTCGGCGATCATTTTCCGGGTGCACAGCTTTGGCCTGCGCTGTGCGTTCTGGATTGCACTCGGCGTGCTCTGCACAGGTTTTTTCCAGCTCGGCATCGCGGTGATTTTCGCGGTCATTGCCGTCCTGGTGCTGGTCTGCGCTTTCATCAAGGGAGGTCGCGAAACGCTGCTGATCTGCCTGCACGCGCTGGTCGAGGGCGCCCGCCACGCGGTACCGGTAGGCATCGCCTGCGCACTGGTCGGCGTCATTATCGGCATCGTTTCGCTCACTGGCGTCGCTTCGACGTTCGCTGGCTACATTCTCGCCATCGGCCGCGACAACCTGCTGCTGTCGCTGATCCTGACGATGATCACCTGCCTGGTGCTGGGGATGGGCATTCCGACCATTCCCAACTACATCATCACCAGCTCGATCGCCGCGCCCGCCCTGCTGGAGCTGGGCGTGCCACTGATCGTGTCGCACATGTTCGTGTTCTACTTTGGCATCCTCGCCGACCTGACCCCGCCGGTCGCCCTCGCCTGTTTTGCCGCCGCACCGATCGCCAAGGAAAGCGGCTTCAAGATCAGCCTGTGGGCCGTGCGCATTGCGCTGGCCGGTTTTGTCATCCCGTTCATGGCGGTCTACAACCCGGCGCTGATGCTGCAAGGCGACAACTTGTGGGCAACTGCCTACATGCTGATCAAGACTCTTCTGGCGGTTGGTCTCTGGGGCATGGCGTCGACCGGTTTTCTGCAACAGAAAATGCTGATCTGGGAACGGGTGCTCAGTCTCGGTGCGGGCGCTCTGCTGATCGTGGCACTGCCGGTGACCGATGAAATCGGCTTCGCACTCGGGATTCTGGTAATCGTGCAACACGTCTGGCGCTCGCGGCGCGCCGCCGCGGCCAATGCATGATCGGCTTGTGCCTGGGTCTGGCCGGCAGCATTTGGGCACAGTTGCCGGTAGCGAACTTCACTCTGGCATGGAACCACAGCATCGAAAAAATCCGTTGGGAGGAAGACTACCGCGTCACGGCCCAAGGTCTGGTTCTTGAGCAGGCCAGGGTTCGCGGCAACGGCGCGGGCATGGAGATACCCGACGATGCCCGGCTGGAGAACGGCAGTTGGCATTTCCGACGCCACTTGCCGCCGCTGCAACCACTGCAATTAGGCCGAACCCCGGAGGCCGGTGATTACCAGTTATGCATGGATGGCAAGTGCGAATTGGTCAGCCGATGGGTTGGGCCGGCCACTGTCAGCGCGCCGTTTTTGCAGTTGTGGGGGTGTGAGATGACCACGCTATCGCCATCGCATGAACGCCAAGCCGCTCATTTCTGATCAAGCGGTCATTTCCCGATTGATCGCAACCATCTGCTCGCGGGTGAACTCAGTGCCGGGCGCCATGAATCGGGCCATCAATGCATCGCGGTTCAGCGGCGCGCGGGCCTTGTCCGCAGCTTCGAGCGCCTGCTTCAGTTCCGGCAAGGTCAGTTCGGTGCAGTAAGCCGGGGTCCCGGGTTGTTGACGCCATGACTCCTGAAGGCTGCCCGCAGCGAGCGCGGTGAATCCGGTTTCTTCGACCAGATCCTTTGCGATCGCCTCAGCACGCACATCATCGCCGGCGACTGGCAAGGCGATGCGAGTTGCGGATTCGGCAGGTTGACCTTGATCGGCCAGCGTAGCGGCGAGTACGGCATTCCACGCTTTGATCAGCGGGCGGCCGATCTGCTCGCTGACCCAGACGCTTTCAGGCTTGCCCTCGTCCACTTCCTTGATCGCCCCGTCACGCTGCGGATAGTAATTGGAGGTATCGATGACCACGACTTGCTCGGGAACCTGGCTCAGCGTCTGCTTCAAATCAGGGTATCGGGCGAAGGGAATCGACAGGATGATCACATCGACATCGGACACAGCCTGCTCTTTGGTGACAGCCTTGGCACCGACTTCTTCAGCGAGTGCCTGAATGCTTTGCGGGTCTTTCGAGTTGGCCAGTTTGATCTTATGACCGCACGCAGCCAGCTTGCGCGCCAGTGTTGCGCCGATGTGGCCGGCGCCGATAATTCCGATGTTCATTTCAAAACCCTCTCTGTTACGTGTGTTATCGCCCGGTTGAGCGCGCTTTTGGACTGGTGGGCTCAGTCAGCCGCCGGATGGGCAAGCGCATCCAGCGTCAGACGAAGCGCCTCAATCCCCTGCTCATCAAGCTGGCAGGCCGTCTTGATCTTGCCGGTGATGGCTCTGATGTCGTCTTCCATGGCCCGGCTTTCGGGCGTCAGGTCGATCAGCACGCGGCGCTCGTCTGCCGGATCGCGCTTGCGCGTGACCAATCCGGCGCCTTCCAGACGTTTGAGTAGCGGTGTGATGGTTCCCGCGTCCATGGCCAGGTAAGTGCCGAGTTCGCCCACAGACAATGGCGCGCCATCCAGAAGCTGCAGGATCACCAGATACTGCGGAAAGGTTAAGCCCAGTGGTTCCAGATACGGCTTGTGCAAACGCACGACACGGTTGGCAGCGGCGTAGAGTGCAAACGACAGCTGCGTTCCCACGTGATTTCGGTTCGAGCTCATTTCATAGTTCGCTATTATATAGTGCACTATATGTTTCATGAGTACGAAAGGAGTGTCAACCCAGGCAGCCCGTGCGGTGTCGATCAGCACCTCTGTCAGCGATCCGGATCGCCAACAGAGGTGCTGATCGCCACGCTTGGTTTACTTGTGCGCCAGCAGCGCCTTGCGTGCAGCCTTGGCGTGCTTCATGGCAGCGATTTCCCGCTCGCACGCTTCGACATCGAAGGAGTTGTCCCACTTGGCAATGGCAATGGTGCCGATGCCGTTGCCGATCAGGTTGGTCACCGCTCGCGCCTCGTTGAGGAAGCGGTCGATGCCCAACAGCAACACCAGGCCTACCAGAGGAATGGAGTGAATGGTGGTGAGCGTGGCCGCCAGAGTCACGAACCCTGCCCCCGCCACGCCGGCCGAGCCCTTGGACGTCAGCAGGAACACGCCGAGCAGAATCATCTGATCCATGAAGGTCAGCGGCGTGTTGGTCGCCTGGGCGATGAAGATCGCCGCCATGGTCAGGTAAATGCAGGTGCCGTCCGCGTTGAAGGTGTAGCCCGTCGGCAGGACCATGCCGACCACGGATTTCTTGCAGCCGAGCTTTTCCAGTTTGACCATCATTCGCGGCAGCACCGCTTCGGTCGAACAGGTGCCCAGGGTGATCAGGATTTCATCTTTGAAATAACGCAGAAACTGCATCAGCGGCATGCCCGACCATCGCGCCACCGCCCCCAAAACAACGACGATGAAAATCAGCGTGGTGATGTACAGCGCGACCAGCAACTGCCCCAGCGACAGCAGAGTGCCGATGCCGTATTTACCGATAGTGAACGCCATGCCAGCCCCCGCGCCCAACGGCGCCAGACGCATGACCATCGCGACGATTTTGAACAGACCTTGCAGGAACAGATCGATGGTGTTGATCAGCGGTTTGCTGGTTTCGCCCATTTGCACCAAGGCGACGCCCATCAGCACCGACAACAGAATCACTTGCAGCATGACGCCATTGGAGAAAGCGCCGAGGAAGGTATGCGGAATGATATTGAGGAAGAACTCGACCAGACCGCCCTGCTCGCTCGCCGCCTGGCTGTATTTGTTGACAGCGCTGCCATCGAGGGTTCCGGCGTTGATGTTCATGCCGGCACCGGGCTTGACCACGTTGACTACGATCAGGCCGACCACCAGAGCGATGGTGGAAAGAATCTCGAAGTAGATCAGCGCTTTCACACCGATCCGTCCGACCTCCTTGATGCTGCCCATCTTGGCGATACCGACCACCACCGTGCCGAAAATGATCGGCGCCAGGAGCATCTTGATCAGCTTGATGAAACCGTCGGCAAACGGCTGCAGCTTGGCGCCGATGTCGGGCACGAAGTATCCGATGGCAGCGCCGATGACGATGCCGATCAGCACTTGCACATAGAGCTGGCTGTACCAGCGTGATTTTGAAGTTTCCACGGAAGCACCTCATTTTATTGTTGTGGTGGGCATGTGGCTTTGGCGTCGAGGATGACGCCTGAAGCTGCGGCCTCGGCAAAACGAGGCCGCAGGTGAAACCGAATCAGCCCTCGCCCAGTTCGCGCATGACGGCATACAGCGCAGATTTGGCTTCGAAGCCGACACCCGGGATATCCGGCAGCCCGACGTAGCCGTTTTCCACGCGAATGCCATCGGCAAACCCGCCGAATGGCTGGAACACGTCCGGGTACGATTCGTTGCCGCCCAAGTGCAGACCGGCGGCGATGTTCAACGACATCTGGTGACCACCATGCGGCACCACGCGGCGCGAAGACCAACCCAGCTCTTCCATCACTTTCAGCGTGCGCATGTACTCGACGAGACCGTAGGACAGCGCGCAGTCGAATTGCAGGTAGTCGCGGTCAGGGCGCATGCCGCCGTGGCGCAACAGGTTGCGGGCATCCTGGTGAGAGAACAGGTTTTCGCCGGTGGCCATCGGCAGTTCGTAGTGATTGGCCAGCTCGGCCTGGAGCGCATAATCCAGCGGGTCGCCGACTTCTTCGTACCAGAACAGGTTGTACTTCTTGATCGCCTCGGCGTAGGCGATACCGGTTTGCAGATCGAAGCGGCCGTTGGCGTCGACCGCCAGGCGCTGGCCGTCGCCCACCACTTCGAGCACCGCTTCGATGCGGCGGATATCTTCGTCCAGCGGCACTGCGCCGATCTTCATCTTGACCACGTCGTAGCCACGATCCAGATAGCTCTGCATTTCCGCCTTGAGCTTGCTCTGGTCCTTGCCCGGGTAGTAATAGCCACCCGCCGCATACACCCACACTTTGTCATCGGCAACGCCGTTGCGATAACGATCGGCAAGCAGGCGATACAGCGGCTTGCCTTCGATCTTCGCCACCGCATCCCACACCGCCATGTCGATGGTGCCGACCGCTACTGAACGCTCGCCATGCCCGCCCGGTTTTTCGTTGGTCATCAGGGTTTTCCAGATGGCGAACGGATCGAGGTTATTGTTCTCGTGATCAATCAGGGTTTCCGGGTCGGCCTCGGTGATCCGCGCCAGAAAGCGATCGCGCATCAACGCGCCCTGGCCGTAGCGACCGTTGGAGTTGAAGCCGTAACCGATGACCGGTTTGCCGTCGCGAATCACGTCGGTAATGACCGCGACGACCGAGCAGGTCATCTTCGAAAAATCGATGTAGGCATTGGCGATCGGGGAAGCAATGGAGACGGTTTTTTCACGGATATCGACGATACGCATGACGGGTTCCTCTTGTTGTGGTGACCCAACGTTATGCGTTGCGACGACACCCGCCCAATGCTATTAATGCCGCGCCCTATGCACAGGAGGCATTGCCCTTGGAACTGGTTTGGCTTGAGGATTTTTCAGCACTGGCCGAGTACGGCAGCTTTGTCCGGGCCGCCGAAGCGCGCCATGTGACGCAGCCGGCGTTCAGTCGCCGAGTGCGCTCGCTGGAGACCTGGATGGGTGTCGAGTTGTTCGTGCGCACCCCGCAAGGCGCGACGTTGACCGAGGCCGGCAGGCAGATTTTGCCCAGCGCCCAGGAAGCGGCCAGACGCCTTTACCGCATGCGCTCCGAGGCCCAGGAAGTGGCTGGCATGGCGGCGAAAACCTTGCAGTTCGCCGCCACTCATTCGCTGTCATTCACCTTCTTCCCACGCTGGTTGCGCAGCGCCGAAAGTGGCGCGCCGATCGATGCGGTTCGCCTGCATTCCGACAGCATGGCCGTGTGCGAACAGATGCTGATTCATGGCCAGGTGCAGTTCCTGCTGTGCCATCGCCACCCCGACGTTCCGCCATTACTGGCGCCTGATCAGTTCATTGACAAGAAGGTCGGCGAGGACGTACTTGTGCCGCTGGCGAGTGCTTCAGCCCAGTTCGGCACGTCGCCTGAAACCCTGCCCTATCTGGCCTACACCCACGAATCCGGCCTGGGCCGAATCGTCGCCCACAGGCTGCATGGCAAGGCTGATTATCTGCACCTGAAACCATTGTTCAGCAGCCACTTGGCCGCAGTGCTGATGTCGATGGCGCTGGAAAGCAAAGGCGTGGCCTGGCTGCCGAAAAGCCTGACCGAACAGGAAATGGCTGACGGGCGTCTGGTCAGGGCACTGGATGAAAGTTGGGATATTCCCCTGGAAATACACCTGACTCGCCCGACGGCACCGATCAGCCCTTCGGCCGAGGAATTCTGGGCGAAGCTGGGCGGCTGACACCGCTAGCGATAACGGGCAGATGCTCAATCCACCCGGTTCAACTGCGGTAGCTTCCATTTATCGGACAGCACATCTTCCTTGGGCTGATACAGGCGCAACAGCACATAAAACCCGCCCTTGGGCGCCGGCAACCAGTTGGCCGCGTGCTCGCCTGTTGGCTTGTCATGCGAGATCGGAATGGTGATCGAGCCGTCTGCGGCGACCTTCAGGCCTTGGGTGTCGGTGCCGACCTTATAGCGGTTGATCGGGTTGTCGACGAGCATTTTGTCGTTGGCGTCGTACATGGTGAGCGACCAGAAGGCGTCGACCGGCGGCGCTGAGGCCAGCTTGATTTCGTAGCGATGAGCCCCTGTGAGCGGCTGATTCTTGCTATCGGTGAAGCGGATCGGGTACATCGCTTCGCGTTCACCCTGGCCGCCGAGATAAGGCCCCGCCACCATCGCGCGCAATGGGTAGTTGTAGCCGAAGCTGTCGAGACCGGTCACCCAGTTCCAGCCGTTGCGGATCGACGAGGTGCTGGCCAGCGAGGCAATTGCCACATACGGCGCGACCTTCAAACCTTCTTCCAGGCCTTTGCGCGTGGCCGGATCGAGTTTTTCCGGCGAGAAGCCTTTGTCGGTCAGACCGATACGGGCGAACTGGGCGAACAACGCCGCGTCGGCCGGCTTCACCGGGTTATCCTTCAATGCCGCTGCCAGTTCCGTGAAGAAGCCCAGCGAATCGTCCGTCTGCGGTAATGCTGGCAGGGTCTCGGCAGCCGGTGCCTTGCCGCTGAGGGGCGCGACACTGAACTGCTTCTGCAAAGCCAGAATCGGTGCAACGTCTTCGCCCTGCTTGACCTGCATGCGGCCCCATAACCAGATTTTTCCGGTCGAAACGTCAAGGCGCTTGGCATCCTTGGGCAACTCGCCTGTCCAGCCCGGCGGCACCAGCACAAACTTGCCGGCCTGGGTGCCCGTAGTGCGCCGCCCGACGTAGTGCTCCAGTTCCTGCCACATGTTGAACACATCGACCACGTAATAACGGTCCTGCGTATCAGGCACGCTGAGTACGTAGGGCTCGGTCAGGTCGAGCACGGCGCTCATGTAATAGGTGTCGTTGTTGGCGGTGGGCATGTCCTTGGCCGACGGTGAGGCCAAGGCTGTGGCCCAGCCGATCTGATTAAGACCGGCGCGATAACTGGTGGCGGGCTTGGGACTCGGAACGCGGGTGTACTCGCGCGCTACACGTTCCATGCGCACCAGCGGATAACCCCAGTTGTAAGCCGAAATCGCCAGGCTATAGCCATCGGCGTGCATGCCTTTCTCGACAGCGTCGGGTGTCGCCGGCGTGCTCAGCAGCAGATCCGGTGCCGCGGCCTGCGCCGGCATCACGCCGCCCAGTGCAACACAGAGTGGCAGGGCACAAAACAGCAGCTTGCGAGGTGGGGACATGATCAGAATCCTTTCACGGAGATCGACGTGCCGAAAACCGGCCGATTGACTGGAGGCGTGAAAGAACCGTAGGCACAGAGTCGGGAGCCGTCAAACTGATGCGCGGGAATATTCATGTGTGCGACAGCTGGATGGCCGGATCGAAAAGCCGCCCCGTTCAGAGGCGGCCGGGCCGGATCAAAACTCCAGCGAAGCGCCGTCCGCCGGGATGTCCACCCGGCTCTCGATGCCGTGCTTTTGCAGATAGCTGCGCAGCTCAGCGCGGGTCAACGACATGTGGTTGATCGCGTCCATGTGCACGGCGACGATCTTCGCGTTGCTGGAGACACGAATTTGCCGGTTGAATGCATTGCCGGGGAAGCCGGGTTTGGCACGCCGCTGTCGTTGCGGCAGCAGTTTGCGGCGCACTTGGGGACGTCGCCTTCGGATTATCGAAAGATGTTTTGTCTTTGGGTGAAACGCGAAGGCGGTGCACGGGCGTGACGAGCACTTTTTGGGGTCGACTTGATTCCGGCGGCGCGGCAGCCCCTCATCGGAACGCCGCCCGCCCAGACCTCTCCCGAGGGAGAGGGCGCCGATTTGGGTGCTGTTCAAAACCTGAGTTCGTCCCGGTATTTCAGGTCGGCGAATTTCTCCTAAACACCTCGGTCAGTCCCCTCTCCCTCCGGGAGAGGGCTAGGGTGAGGGGCTTTTGGCCTTTGACTCGATTCATGCCACCGTGAGCCCCGTCCATAGCTCCGAAACCGCCCACAGTCGCTCAGCCAGCGCAGCATCCGCCGCCCATTTCGCAACACCCTTGCGGCCTGCTTCCGGTTCATTGATCGGCGCAACATTGCAGTCTTCGCAATACACGCCGCCCAAATCCGCAAGCAATGCACTGGTCGCGCACCACAACCCCGTCGCCGCGCCTTGCTCGACAGTTTTCAGTCCATTGTGCGCATCCAGCCGTGGCCGGCCCTGCTCATCCAGCGCATCGAATGCGGCAAGTTCCGCCGTGCTCAAGTGCCGTGCCAGATCCGTCAGAATCTGCCCTGGATGCAATGAAAACGCGCGAACGCCGTGACTGCGCCCGCGACGATCGAGCGCCATGGCGAACAAGGCATTGGCCGTTTTCGACTGACCATACGCGACCCATTTATCATACGGCCGTTGCAGGAAATCGATGTCGGCAAAGTCCACCCCGGCAATCTGATGCCCGCGCGAGGACACCGACAGCACCCGCGCCTGTCCAGCCTTGACCAGCGCGGGCCAGAGGCCGCAGGTCAGGCGGTAATGACCGAGATGGTTGGTCGCGAACTGGCTTTCATGGCCATCGGCATCGCGCAGCAACGGCGCGGCCATGATTCCGGCGCAGTTGATCAGCAATGACACTGGCTGACCCGCGCTGACCACGCTGTGGCTGAACGCCGCCACCGACTCGGCCTGCATGAGGTCCATGGGCATCACGCGGACACCGTCAACACCCGCCAATGCCACCTCTGCCCGCTCCGTATCTCTGGCCGGCACAATGACCTGCGCCCCTGCCGCCGCGAGGCTTTTTACCGTCAGCAGACCGAGGCCGGAATAGCCGCCGGTGACCACAGCGAGTTGCCCGCGCAGATCGATGCCGGCCATGACTTCAGCCGCTGTGCTGGCGGCGTTGAACGATGATTGCACAGGTTGTTGGAACGTAGCCATGAGCCTTAATCCTGAGTGAGCTATCGAAGGCCTTCATTCTTGGCTAAGCTCTCGGGACGAACCAGTCTGATAAATCCAGGTTTCTGTCGTGATCATCCAAAATCCTGCTGGCGACCCACTCTCTGCCGTATTGGCACTCTCGGAACTGCGCGCAGCCTGCTCGGTTCGCTTGCAAGCGGGCGGTGTCTGGGCGCTGCGTTTCCAACCCATCGAACTGAAATTCAACGTGGTGCGACGAGGCGAATGCTGGCTGCGCATGCAAGGCGTGCCGGCGCGCCTGTTGCAGGCCGGCGACTGTTTTGTGGTGTCACGCACGCCGTTTATTCTGGCCAGCGGCGCCGATGTCGAAGCGATTAACGCAGCGGATGTTTTCGCCCATGACGGCGCCTCGGCAACGTTCGGTGTCGGCGAGGAAGTCGAGTTGCTGGGCGGCAGCGTGTCGCTATCGGGACCCGGCGCAACTGAACTGCTCGACGTGCTGCCGACCTCGCTGATCATTCGTGCCGAAACCGCAGGCGCCTCGTCGTTCGGTTGGCTGCTTGATGAACTGGGCCGCGAGTGGCCGTCACATCAGGCCGGCTCGCAGGCGATGTGCAACGACCTGCTGCGGCTGATCTTCATCCATGCGCTGCGCCATCACATCAACAGCGCGGATGCCGAACAACTGGCCTGGCTGGGCGGACTGCGGGAACCGGCGATTGCCGGCGTCTTGCGCGCCATTCACGCTGCTCCGGAAAAGGCCTGGCGACTGACGCAAATGGCCGAGATGGCCTGCATGTCGCGATCGGGTTTCGCGGTGTTATTCAAAACTTGCATGGGTGTAGCGCCGGTCGAGTACACCACGCGCTGGCGGATGCGCGTGGCCGCGTTCCGCTTGCGCAATGGTCGGGACAATGTGGCCACTGTCGCCGCGTCACTGGGCTACCTGTCCGACGCGGCGTTTGGCGCTGCCTTCCGCCGCGTGCACGGCATATCGCCGGGGCAATACCGGCGCGATCCACTCTTATAGTCCGATGATCAAGGTTATGATCGCGACAACCGCCGCCAAGGACATCCGCCGATGCCTGCCATGAAAACCCGCCCCACCCCCGCGCCATTGCTCAAGCCCGGCGAAACCGTGGTGCTGTTCGACGGCGTGTGCAAACTGTGCAACGGCTGGGCGCGGTTTCTGATTCGGTATGACCGTCAGCGCCATGTGCGTCTGGCGGCGGTGCAATCGCCCGAGGGCCAGGCCTTGCTGGCGTGGGCCGGTTTGCCGCTGGACGAGTTCGACACCATGGCGGTGATCCGCGACCGCAATTATTGGGAGCGATCAGATGCATTCCTGGAAGTGATCGGGCAACTGCCGATGCGCTGGCAGCCGTTGAAACTGCTGCGGATCTTCCCGCGTCGTCTGCGCGACTGGGCTTACGATCGCATCGCGCTGAACCGCTATCGGCTGTTCGGCAAGTACGACACTTGTCTGCTGCCGACTGCGGATCACGAAAGCCGTTTTCTAAAGGCCCACGGCTGACCCGATCAGTTGAAGCGGCGTCATCTTCGTCACCATCATCAGCACGATGACAAACATTCCGGCGAACCCGGCGACGCCCATCCAGAACCACCAGCGGTACGTGCTCGCGTAGCGATCATCCAGAGGCAGGCTACCTTCGCCCGCGCTCAGCGCCATGCTCTGCAAACGCTTTTGCAACACCAGCACCGGCAGCCACAACGCGCCGACACAGAAGAAAATGATCAGCGAAGTCAGCAGCCATTCGGTGCTCATCGAAAGCCCCGAGAGCCGCATCAGCAGGTAGCCGGTAATGACCTGCACAAACCCGGCCGGCGTGGTGATCCACGTATCAAAGCGCACCACCATTCGTGCGACATGGGCGATCACTTGCGGGTTGCCGCTGCGGCTGGCGGCGATCAGGTAGAGGTAGGAGCCCATGCCGAAACCAAAGAGGAAAATCGCCGCAATGACGTGCAGGTACTTCAGGCAGAGATAGAGCATCTCAACGCTGCCCTTCGGCGAACTGAACCGACAGGCTCAGATTGGCCGGATCGTTGATCGCCGCCAGATATTCCTCAACGCTGATTTCGCCGACACATGGGCGCGCGCCAGATACCGGCAGGTAACCCCGGGCCATTTTGCTGGCGAGAGCGACGGCGGCGCAGCTGGGGATTTCCGGGCCTTTGTCATTCAGCGCTGTGAGTTGCGCGGTCATGCTCAGCGGCTGGCCGTCGACGTCGACACCGCGAACATCGATGTACATCGCGCTCTTGCCATCACCGAAGCGTTCGAACCTCGTTCCCAGTCGATGCAGGCGCGCCGCCCAGCGCACATGATCGCGCACCAGACCGAAGCGCAAGGCTTGCGCCAGCAAGGCGTTGGCGACACCGCCGAGCTTCAGGCCGGCGCCAGCCTTGAAGCGCAGCGTCTGTGCGCCATAGCGGCGAGCGAAAATATCCATGTCCGGCACATCGACATTGGACAGCACCCGCGTGCCCAGTTGCGGCATGCTGCGCAGGGTCAGGTCGAGCCAGCCCAATACTTCGTGAACCTGGCCGTTTTTCAATTGTTTGATCGGTTTGCCTGCGTAGGCGAGCACGCCTTCGACCGTGGACAGCCCCGGCATTTTTGCCGAGGAAGAAATGCCATGCTCGATCGAATCGATTCGCGCAAAACGCGAGCGCTGCTGGTCAATGATTGCCGAAGACAAGGTCGGCACTGAACTGCAACCGCTGAGCAGCGCCACACCAGCCTCCCTGGCGCGGGCGTCGAGCACAGCAATGCCGTTGACGAAGGTGCGGCAGTCAGCCAGATCGCAGTAATTGACCCCGGCGCCGATGCAGCTCTCAGCAACCGCGTAGGACTGCCCCTGAAACGGCCCGCCGGTGTGCACCACCAACTGAATATTCAACTCTCGCAACGCCGCTTGAAAACCTGCGCCCATCGCATCACCGCACCAGCCTTCACAAGCTCGGCCCGACTGCGCTTGCAGCTCAGCGACCTGGCGTTGCAACTTGCGCGCGTCGCGGCCCGACAGCAGCAGCTCAATCTCTGGCATCTGCGCCAGATGCCGACAAACGATACTGCCGAAATTGCCGTAACCACCGACGACCATCACCCTGAATGCCATTGCCCTGTCCCTGTTCCAGCCTAAACGTGTGGCGCAGAGGATATAGGGCGCAGCCGCGACCAGACATTTATTTTGCAACCGGGTATCACCGCGTCCGCTCGTCCCAGGCAAAAAGAATGAACCCAACGCACCTCTCGCCGCCTAACGCACAGACCATCAGGAGTTAAGCCTATGCAAATCGAAACCGTGTGGATCGTATTGGCGGTCATTCTCGTGCTGATCGAGCTTTGGGCCATCAACCGGGTGCGCAAAAGCGAGGGGAAATCGAGCAATAAAGGCGTGTGGATCGTGCTGATCGTGTTCGTGCCGCTGTTCGGCCTGATCGCCTGGGCGTTGGCGGGGCCCAAGCATATTGGTCGCGGCTCGCCTTCCCAGGCCAGCCGTTGAGCAACGACGCAGGCCCGTCTCAAGCATCACCCGCAGCCCGGCTTTTGCCGGGCTTGTTATATGCAATGCCCGCCGCGCGGATTTCTTGCAGGCTGCACGAAAGCATTGTGCCTGCTTCGATGCCAGCCCTTGATTTAGAAGGGTTGCGCTTGATCGGCGAGTTGGCATGAGTCATGCGATAGCCTCTTCCTGAATACACAGCAGCGCGAAAAAAGAACGCTGTGTTCAATCCGTGATAAGCAGAGGCCTCAAAAAATGAATGCCATCGACCTTCTCAAAGCCGACCATGAAAAAGTCAAAGCCATCCTCAGCCAACTGAGTGAATCGACCGACCGCGCGCTGAAAAAACGCGTCGAGTTGCTGGGCAAACTGGAAATGGAAATCACCATCCACACCCGCCTCGAAGAAGAGATTCTCTATCCTGCGTTCAAGGAAGCCGGCAGCAAGGAAGAAGACATCATGTATTACGAAGCCAAGGAAGAGCACCGCACCGTGGACTCACTGGTACTGCCTGATCTGAAAGAAACCGATCCAGGCACCCCGGAATTTGCTGGTCGGGTCAAAGTGGTCAAGGAACTGCTGGAGCACCACATCGAGGAGGAGGAAGAGGAAATGTTCCCGAAAGCGCAGAAGCTTCTGGGCAAGGCGAAGCTCGAGGAACTGGGCGCACAGATGGAAGCGATGAAGGCGAGCCACAAAAAGGAAATGGCGGCCAACAAAATCGCCGCTTGAAGTGCTGAAGACACCGAAGCCCGGCAGCGATGCCGGGCTTTTTTTGTGCGCCCAAACTGGCCCTCGCTCCTACATTGGATATACGTGCGTTCGGAAATTCCTGAACAAGCCACGAAACCTGTGGGAGCGAGCCTGCTCGCGAAGGCGTCAGGTCAGCCACATCATCTTGACTGACACTCCGCTTTCGCGAGCAGGCTCGCTCCCACGGGGTCAGTGTTGGTCTTGATGCAGGTTGTGATCAAACCGCCCAAGGCGGCCCGGTCTCGAATTTCGCTTCGATCCACTCCTTGAACGCCACCACCGCCGCCGCTGGAAACCGCGATGACGGCCTGACCAGATAAACGCCGCCCGCCGAATCCAGATGCCAGTCGGGCAACACGTGAATCAGCCGCCCTGCCGTCAGATCGCGGCTCATCAGCCAGTCGCCGGCACCGAGTATGCCGGCGTCGGCACGGGCGGCGGCGAGCAGGGATTCGCTGTCGCTGGCGGTCAGGTTGCCGTGTGGCGTAATGGTCTGCACTTCGTTGCCGCGATGCAGACGCCACAGCGGGAACGACGCCAGCCCGCTGAAGCGCAGGCAATTGTGTTGCAGCAGATCCTGCGGGGTTTGCGGCATGCCGTGGGCCTCGATGTAGGCCGGCGATGCGCAGAGAATCCGACGATGGTCACTGAGCTTTTTTGCAATCAGGCGATTGTCATCAAGCTCGCCGATGCGAATAGCCGCGTCGAAGCCCTGCTCGATGATGTCGACCAGGCCTTCGCTGTAATCGGCGACCAGCGAGACCTGCGGGTGAGCCTTGAGAAATTCCGGCAGCAGCGGCCCCAGCCATAACCGCCCCATCGCCGCCGGCAACGCCAGGCGCAGGGTGCCGCGCACTTCGCTGGCGCCCTGCACCGCTTGCTGCTGCGCTTCGTTCATCAACTCGACGGCCGCGCGCAGGCGCTGTTCGAGTTGCAGGCCAGCCTCGGTGATACGCACGTGTCGCGTCGAGCGCTCCACCAGGCGCACGCCGAGTCGCTTCTCCATCGCCGCGAGGCGCTTGGAAACGATGGTCGGATGACGCTGCAAC
Organism: Pseudomonas sp. RG1; assembly: GCF_025910115.1. NCBI lineage: Bacteria > Pseudomonadati > Pseudomonadota > Gammaproteobacteria > Pseudomonadales > Pseudomonadaceae > Pseudomonas > Pseudomonas sp. RG1. The sequence continues at coordinate 150,348 of NZ_JAPCIK010000019.1, read as the reverse complement.
AAACGGCCCGCCGCGACAAACGAGCCTTGCGCGGCGACGGCGAGGAAAGCAGCGATCTCATCGCTGTGCGGGTTGCTCAGAACATCCAGATTCATGGTTTTAAAATGATCGCCCCTGATGATCGGCCCGATTCAAGATCGGCGTGCGCTTGTGCCGCGTCAGCCAATGAATAACGCGCGCGGATTTGCGGCGTGATGATACCGGCGGCAACAGCGGCCAGCACATCTTGCGCGCGCTCCTGGTATTCAGCTGTCGTGGCGGTGTGCGCGGCCAGCGACGGACGGGTCAGGAACAGCGAGCCTTTGGCGTTCAGCGTGGCCATTCCCACCGCTGCCGGCGCGCCGGTCTGCGCGCCGAACGAGACCATCAATCCGCGTGGGCGCAAGCTGTCCAGCGAGGCCTGAAAAGACACCCGACCAATCGGGTCATATACCACATCGACCTTGCGCCCCTGGGTGATACGCACCACATCGGCGGCGAGAGTCTCGGCATCGATCACCAGTACTTCGTCACAACCGGACGCGCGAGCCTTGTCGACACTGGCCTGCTTCGACACCACACCGATCACCCTTGCGCCAAGGTGTTTGGCCCATGGCACCATGATTTCCCCCAGACCTCCCGCGACGCCGTAAACCAGCATTGTCGTGCCCGGCCCGACCGGGTAAGTCGCCTTCAGCAGATACTGCGCGGTGATGCCTTTGAACAACACCGCCGCCGCATCTTCGAACGACAACTCATCGGGGATCTTCACCAGCCGCTCTGCCGGAAACAGCCGCGCCGAGGCGTAACCGCCCAAGGGGCCGGTGGCGTAAGCGACCCGATCACCGACGCGGACATTGCTCACACCGGCACCGACCGCCGCCACCCGACCCGCGCCTTCCAGACCCAGCCCCGACGGCAACGCCACGGGCACTGCACCTTTGCGCTGGCTGACATCCAGGTAATTGACGCCCACCGCCGCTTGCTCCAGCCAGACCTCGCCGGACCCGGGGGCCTGTTCGCTGACAGCGTGCAATTGCAGGACATCCGGTGCGCCCGTTGCGGTGAAGCGGATTGCGTTGGCCATGGTCATCTCCATTCATTTGTTAAGCGTTGAGCTCAGTCTGAAAGCGCAGCATTTAACAAACAACCCAGCCTGAATGCAGTTCATTGCTGCAACGGCTGCAGCAATACACACATAAAAAAGGAGCGGCACGTGCTGCCGCTCCTCTTTCAACAATCAATCGAACGCGCCGTTGAGCACCTCGTAGATCAGCCCGGTGGCCAGCGCAACGAGAATGAGGTCAGTGCCCGCCTGTCGCCATTCGTAGCCGTCATAACGAGGCAAATGGCCGAGCATGCGCCCGTCCAGCTTCTTGGCGATACCCGGGGGCAACGGTTTGCCCCGCGCCAGATTCTTTTGAATACCCGGCGGCAGCGGCGGCCCCGGATTCCAGTATTCGCCGCGATAACCATCGATGATGCCGAGAATATTGCCGCGATCGAAACTCGGGCCGCCACCATTGCCAGAGTGTTGCTGGCCCTTGTTGCCATTGCCTTGGCCGCCCCCGCCCTGTTTGCCGTGATCCTGCATGTTTTGCGGTTTGCCCTTGCCGTTGCCCTGGCCGCCCTGACCACCCTGCCCCTTGCCATTGCCGGGGTCAGCCAGTGCCGTCGTGCTGCTGATTACCAGCGCGAGGCAAGACAACGCGGTAATCAATCTGCGAGCTTTTCTCATGTGCGATTCCTTCGGTTGGGGGATGCTCTAGAGTATGGGCGAATGTGCTCAGCTTAGTGGATTTCTTCTTGCTGACCACTCGGCCTTGCGTCAGGATTCCCACCCTCTCCACCCCTGATCGAAAAATCATGAATCGTCAAAAGAAGCTGCAGCAGTTGTTCAAGGAAAAGGCCAAAAAGGCCAATGCCAAACTGGCGCCGAAAAAGCCCAAATACATCTGCAAGGCCGACCGCCTGAAGCTGGAAGCCGAAGCGGCGCAGGCGGCGGCCGAAAACAGCGAAAGCTGATTCAGGCTGTCTGCCGCGACGTCAGCCAGGTCATCAGCGCCGCCAGCACCAGCAATGCCGCGCTGGCGAAAAACGTCAGCCGATAGCCACTGCCGTCGAACAGCAGACCACCGATGGTAGAACCCGAGGCAATCGACAACTGCACCACCGCCACCATCAGCCCACCGCCTGCTTCGGCATCGTCGGGCAGCGTGCGCGCCAGCCACGACCACCAGCCTACCGGCGCCGCCGTGGCGATCAATCCCCACAAGCCCAGCAACACGAACGTCGCGACCACTGAACCGCCCATTCCTATGAGCGCCACCGCGATGATCGCCATTAACAGCGGGATGGCGATCACCACGCGATACAACCCCTTCTTCAACACCGAACCGATGACCACGGTGCCGATAAACCCGGCCACGCCAATGACCAGCAGGATGATCGACAGCATCGAAACGTCGACCTGGGTCACGGTCTCCAGAAACGGTCGCAGGTAGGTGAACAGAACAAACTGGCCCATGAAAAACAGACCTGCGCCGAGCATGCCCAACGCCACCCGGCGGCGTTTGAACAGGGCGAATACATTTCCCTCGTTCGCCTTGCGTGGCGCGGCCGGCAGCGCGGGCAAGCTGATCCATTGCCAGAGCAGCGCAATCAGCGCCACGGGTATCAGGCAGAAAAACGCCCCGCGCCAGCCAATCACACTGCCCAGATAACTGCCCAACGGCGCCGCCACGACGGTCGCCAGGGCATTGCCGCCGTTAAAAATTGCCAATGCCTTGGGCACGCTGGCGGACGGCACCAGACGCATGGCCAACGCCGCTGACATCGACCAGAAGCCGCCAATCACCACACCGATCAATGCGCGGCCAATCATGTACACCGTGTAATTGGGCGCCAGACCCACCACCAAACCGGAGGCGCACATCAGCGCCGTCAACAGCAGCAACAGGCGCTTGCGATCCATCGAGCCGGCGAGCCTGCTGATCGTCAGGCTGGTCAGCACCGCGAACGCGCCGGAGATGGCAATGCCATAGCCGGCCAGGCCTTCACTGATAAGCAAGTCCGTAGCCATTGGCGTGAGCAGACTGACCGGCATGAACTCTGAGGCGATCAGGGCGAAGACGCACAAGGTCATCGCGAACACACCGCTCCAGTACGCCGGTTGTTCGCCGTCAGTGGACGCTTCGATGGGCTGGGCTGTCGGGGTGTCGATTACTTGAGCCGTCATGCGAAAACCTGTCTTGAAGAAGAAATCATCGAGGCACTTCTGCCCCGTTACTCAGGCTGCAAAGCTTGACGGATCAGGCTTAACTTGATTAGTAGCGGTAATCTTCATGTGCTTTTGAGAAAAATTCAGCAATGAGCAACGCCAAAGTCAACGACCTGCAGGCCTTTCTGGCGGTGGCCCAGGAGCAAAGCTTCACCAAGGCTGCCGCCCGCCTCGGCGTCACGCCGTCTGCGCTGAGTCATACGGTCCGCGCGCTGGAGCAGCGTCTGGGTATCCGCTTGCTCGCTCGTACGACGCGCAATGTCTCGCCGACCGAGGCGGGCGAACGCTTGATGCACTCAATTGCGCCGCTGTTCGAGCAGATCAGCGCCGAGCTCGAAGCCCTTGGCGAATTGCGCGACAAGCCCAGCGGCACGATCCGCGTTTCCTGCACGGACGATCAGATCGAATTGTGCATCCGGCCGATGCTTGCAAAGTTTTTGCAGGACTATCCGGATATCACCTTGGAGTTTTACGTCGATTACGGATTTACCAATGTGGTCAAGGAACGCTTCGATGCCGGCATTCGTCTCGGTGAATCGATCAGCAAAGACATGATCGCCGTGCGCATCGGCCCGGACTGGCGCCTGGCCGTGGTGGCCTCGCCAGGTTACTTCGCTCGCCACCCGGCACTCACCACGCCGCATCAGTTGACGGAGCACACTTGCATCAACATCCGTCACCAACCGGCCGGCGCGATTTACGCCTGGGAGTTTGCGCACCAGGGTCAGGACTTCAGCGTGAAGGTCGACGGGCAACTGGTGTTCAACAGCATCATGCATGTGCTCAACGCCGCCGTGGACGGCATCGGCGTGGCCTACGTGCCCGAGCAATTGGTCGCGCCGTATCTGGCGGACGGGCGACTGGTGGAAGTGCTGGAAGAGTGGTGCCCGACGTTTCAGGGCTATCACTTGTATTACCCGAACAGACGCCAGAGCTCCGCAGCGTTTGCAGCGTTTGTCGAAGCGCTGAAATACAACCGCTGACAAACGCAACTCTTCAATCCAACTCAAATCCCTGTGGGAGCGGGCTTGCCCGCGAAGGCGCCAAATCAGATACATCCACATTGAATGACACACCGCTATCGCGAGCAGGCTCGCTCCCACAATGGTCCGGTGCAAGGCCACAATCTTCAGCGCAACCCAAATCCCTGTGGGAGCGGGCTTGCCCGCGAAGGCGCCGGCACATTCAAAATCATCATCGCCTGTCACACCGCTTTCGCGAGCAGGCTCGCTCCCACAGTGGTCCGGGGCAAATCTACGATCTTTGTCGCACCCCAAATCCCCTGTGGGAGCGGGCTTGCCCGCGAAGGCGTCGGCACATTCAACATTATCATCGCCACTCACACCGCTTTCGCGAGCAAGCTCGCTCCCACAATGGTCCGGGGCAGATCAGCAATCCTTGTCGCAACCCAAATCTTTGTGGGAGCGAGCCTGCTCGCGAAGGCTTCGGCACATTCAACCTCATCATCGCCTGTCACACCGCTATCGCGAGCAAGCTCACTCCCACAATGGTCCGGGGCAAGGCCACAATCTTCAGAGCAACCCAAATCCCTGTGGGAGCGGGCTTGCCCGCGAAGGCGCCAGATCAGATACATCCACGTTGAATGACACACCGCTTTCGCGAGCAGGCTCGCTCCCACAGGTCCAGCGGCATCGCGAATAGCCTGGCACCACGCAATCTGAATTTTTCCGCCAACCTGCCCCCTAAATCCTGAGCGGTCGATATACGTCCGCCGATGCAAGGAGGGTAAATACGCATGTCGGATAATCAGGCGCCTTCGCCGCGCAACACAGAGGAATCCACCCAAACACTATTGAGCCGCTTGCTCATGGCGCGCGGGCCTGGCGGTCAGGAGGACGAGGTTCGGGCGATCTGCCTGGAAGAACTGCGGCGCCATTGCGACGAGGTCTGGACCGATCGGGCCGGCAATGTCATCGGCCTGCTCAAGGGCCGCGAACCCGATCCGGACGGCAAGCACGCTGTGCGCATCATGGGCCACATGGACGAGATCGCCATGCTGGTCAAACGCGTCGAGCCGGACGGTACGTTGCGGGTGGTTGCCCTCGGCGGTGCGAATCCGGTGAATTTCGGTGTCTGTCCGGTGGATATTCTCGGCGATGCGCAAACCCTGCCCGGCGTGCTCTCATTCGGCTCGATGCACGCCACCACAGGCTCGCCGCAGGGCCAGGATGTGATGAGCGGCGCGGTGGAGTGGAAAGACGTGCACATCATCACCCGCCACGACCCGCAAACCTTGCAAGACATGGGCGTGCGCCCCGGCACCCGTGTCGTGCTCAGCCAGCACTGGCGTACGCCGTTCAGAGTGGGCGATGCCACCGCTGCGCATTTTCTCGATGACCGCGCGCCTGTCGTCGCCATGCTCCAGGCCGCCGAGCAACTCAAGCGCAGCCCGACCGAATTGGCGCACGACACCTACTTTGTCTTCACCACCCTTGAGGAAGAAAGCAACGCCGGCGCAATGTACGCCGCTGCGCACCTGCCCGGTGACACCACAATCGCGGTGGAAGTCGGCCCGGTGATGAGCGAGTACGCAACGCGATTGAGCGTCGACCCGATCATCGATACCGGCGACCAGAAAGGCTATTACTCGCGCGGCGTGGTCATGGCCTTGGCCGACGCAGCCAAGCGTTGCGGCTTCGATCCACAGTTCGCCCTGCTGGTGGATTTCGCCTCCGACGCCAGCGCGGTGATGAGCTCAGGCATCAGCGCCCAGGCCGGATGCATCGCAATCCCGACCGAGAATACCCACGGGTTTGAACTGGTCGTGGATGGCGCGATTGAAGCGTGCGCGCAGACGTTGGTCGAATATTTGAAAGGCTTGCAGAATGAGGTATCGACCTGACCCGCAGTCCAATAAAAAGGGAGGCCCATTGCAGGCCTCCCTTGTTTTTCACCATCAAGAAGTACCCAACCCCTGTGACAAATCGGAAGACGAAGGCCGCGCCGTTTCCGGCTTGGTCTCCACTTCGGTTTGTTCAGTGGTTCGAGTCACCGTGTCACGCACTGCTTCATACCCTTCCTGAGCTTTCTGCTTGGCCTTGTCGACCATGCCAGCGCTGGTACGGCCCATGTAGCGCTGTTCGGTGGAGGTAGTCGGCAACGCCGCGCCGAGCAATGCACCGAGCGCAACCCCGGCGGCAGCCACCATCAGCGGTTGCTCCTTGAGCAGGTGGCTGAATTGCTGGCCGAGCACCTGCGAATTACGCGACAGTCGATCACTGGCGTCATGCATCGCATGGCTGAGGTTTTCCTTCGCCGCACCGACGTTTTCCCCGAGGTGGCTGGCCTTGCCTTTCAGCGACTGGTAGCCGTCCTTCAGCGTGTCAGTAGTCGAGTGCAAATGCGCGCGGGCGGTGTCGATGCCGTCGGCCAAACCGTCGGCCCACTCGCCGGCCTTGTCCTGATCCGGCCCGCTGCGATAGGTCGGTTGCGGCACTGGCGGGCGATTCTGGCTGATCATCAGCCAGAGCAGCCCCACGGAAGTCAGCACCGCAGGTACCGGGTTATTGCGCACGCTGGTGCCGAGGTTGGTGAAGAACGTCGAGCCGTTGCTCTGCATCATTCCCCAGGCCTGATCGATCATCTGTCCGGGGGTGAATTTGCTCTCGAGTTGATCGACGATGTTGCCGATGCTCGCGCGTTGCGCATCGATTTCGCGCTCGATCTGCTCCGGGCTTTTTTCCGCTTCGATATCCAGTTCGCTTTTCATGAGACTTTCCTCCGCAGCGCTTCCTGATCCTTGTTCAAGGCGTCGAGGGTGCGATCAGGTTTGAAGTGAGATGGCTCGAATTGCTTCTTCCCGGATTGCAGCATGGCGAAGCCAATGATCATCACCACCACGCCGACGATCAGCGCGGCCAGCCATGGCGCCATGAACATGCTCAGGCCGTACACCGCCGACATCAGCAGAATAATAAAGCCGGCGAGGAACACGATCGCACCACCGGCAACCGCACCGATGCCCGCCTTCAGCGTGCTGAGGCTGTTCTGCAGTTCGGCTTTTGCCAATGCCAGTTCCTTGGTGAACAACGCTGGCACCTCTCGGGACAGTTGTCGCAACAGACCGACCACCGAAGCGTCATCCGTTTGGCCGAGGGGCCTTGCCCCGCTCAGATCAGATTCATCTCTGTTCATCACAGTTCTCCTTTGGCGTCGGGTGCGTGCGGTACGGAAGCCGCGGCAAAATCAGCGGGGTGATCGCTGTCACTGGGCGAGGTCGGGGTGATGCCGGTGGCCAGTCCCGGATTGGCGTGGGCCGATGACGGTACTGACGATTCATAGGGTCGCTGCGCACCGTAATCGGCTGGCGGTGGCGTCGATGTCGTGCCCGCCGCCGGATCGTGCTCGGCGCTGACCGTCGCTGCTGCGGCCGTGCCGGCTTTGAGAAACCGCGACAGGCCGAAACCGATGGCGATGCTGCCGGCGATGAATAGCCCCGGATTGCTGCGCGCCAGATCCGCCGCATCGTGCAGCAACTGCTCGGCACTCTTGCCGCGCAGGTTGCCCGCCAGCCCGGTCATGGAATCCGCCATGTCCGTCAGGTAGTCGGACATGCCAAGCGTGTCCTTGTCCTGCAATTCCGAGACGAAGCTCTTTGCGCCTTGGGCGAATGCTTCTATCTGTTCGGCCGCGGTGTCCCGGTACTGTCCGAATTGCGCGTCGGCCTGTTGCCGCGCGCCGCCAATTGCTTCGTTGACGTCGTCTTTCAAATGTTCAAAACCCTGTCCAGGCTTGCTGTTCGGATCACCTGATTCAAAGCCTGCCCTGCTGTCTTGAGTATTCATGTGGCCCCTCGCGTTCTGACTTGAAAACGGAAAAACGGAGCTACACGGCAACATTGCCAAGAGCCCCCACATAGAAGATGACGGAGCAGCTTGCGCGAGAGTTCAAAGAGGTTGATGAGCGTGCGACATCAGGTCTGGATCAGCGACGAAAGGTTGCGCTTGGCACGATTGCGTTGAGCTTCTGCGCCTGGCTGCGGTCAAGACAAGGCACAAGCATTTATCTGCAACACGACGCTGAAACCCGCAACAACGCCGATAGATGGCAGAATCCCCACACCCTGATCACTTCGGAGACCGCAATGCTTCGCCTGTTTGAAGAAAGGCTCGACCCCTTCCCGCCCGACGAGGCGCCGCCACCGCCAGTCGGCCTGATGCGCTTCTTGTGGGCCTGCACCCGGGGCGCGCGCGGCTACATTCTGGCCTTCGCCCTGCTCAGCGCCAGCGTGTCGATCTACGAGGCGTGGCTGTTTTCTTTCCTTGGGCAAGTGGTGGATCTGCTCTCGACCTGGCAATCCGGCGGCGCCGCCGGTGATGAGGAAAGCCGCGTGTTGTGGGGCATCGGCATCGTGCTGGTTGTCAGCATCGGCCTGGTGGCGCTGCGCACGATGGTCCAGCACCAGATCCTTGCGATCAATCTGCCGCTGCGCCTGCGCTGGGACTTTCACCGGTTGATGCTGCGGCAAAGTCTGTCGTTCTTCTCCGACGAGTTCTCCGGCCGGGTCACGACCAAGGTCATGCAGACTGCGTTGTCGGTGCGCGAGGTGCTGTTCACCTTGATCGAAATCCTCCCCGGCATTGGCGTGTACTTCATCGCGATCATTGCGCTGGCCGGTGGCTTTGCGCTGAAGCTGATGCTGCCGTTTCTGGCGTGGATCGTTTTGTTCGGACTCGCGATGGTGTATTTCGTCCCGCGTCTGGGCAAGGTCGGCCAGGAACAGGCCGATGCGCGCTCGTCGATGACCGGGCGGATTGCCGACGCCTACACCAACATCACCACGGTCAAACTGTTCTCGCACTCCAAGCGTGAAGCGCACTTTGCCCGTGCGGCAATGGAAGATTTCAAGCTCACCGGATTCCGCCAGATGCGGCTGGTCAGCCAGTTCGAAATCGTCAATCAGGCGCTGGTGGTGGCGTTGATTCTCGGCGCTGGCGGTTATGCATTGTGGCTGTGGCATCAGGGCGAAGTCGGCACCGGCGCCGTCGCGGCGATCACCGCCATGGCGCTGCGCATCAATGGCATGTCGCACTGGATCATGTGGCAGATGACTTCGCTGTTCGAAAACATCGGCACCGTCCAGGACGGGATGGCCACGCTGACCAGCGGCCCGAAAGTCCAGGACGCGCCGGATGCCAAAGTGCTGGAGCCGGCCGGCGGCGAGGTGGTTTTCGACAATGTCAGCTTCAACTACAACGGCGAACGACAGGTGCTCGACGGCTTGACCCTGCATATTCGCCCCGGCGAAAAAATCGGTCTGGTCGGCCGCTCCGGTGCAGGCAAGTCGACACTGATCAACCTGCTGCTGCGCTTCTATGACGTTGATCGCGGCGAGATCCGCATCGATGGGCAGAACATAGCCGAGGTCACCCAGGACAGCCTGCGCAGCGTGATCGGCATGGTCACCCAGGACACGTCGCTGTTGCACCGTTCGATCCGCGACAACATCGCCTACGGTCGCCCGGACGCCACCGACGAAGACATCCACCGCGCGGCGGTGAACGCTCAGGCCGATGGTTTTATCAGCCAGTTGAGCGACAAGCAGGGCCACAGCGGTTACGACACGCTGGTCGGCGAACGCGGCATCAAGCTTTCGGGCGGCCAGCGACAACGCATCGCCATCGCCCGGGTGATGCTGAAGAACGCACCGATCCTGCTGCTCGACGAAGCCACCAGCGCACTGGATTCCGAAGTTGAAGTCGCGATTCAGGAAAGCCTCGATGAAATGATGCAGGGCAAAACCGTGATCGCCATCGCCCACCGCTTGTCGACCATTGCAGCGATGGACCGGCTGATCGTCATGGACGAAGGCCGCATCATCGAACAAGGCACCCACGCGCAACTGCTCGAGAAGAACGGCACCTATGCGCGGTTGTGGCAGCACCAGAGCGGCGGGTTTCTCGGTGAGGACCGGGGTTTGGTCGAGGTGATGGAGGAGTGATCAGGCTGGAGGGCCGGGGCCGGCCCTCCATCGATTGGCCTAGATGGTGACGGGGCTTTCGGCATCAATCGGAAGCTTTACGCGAAACACGGTTCCGCCCTTCAGGTCAGAGCTGACTTCGATTGAGCCGGCATGCGAGGCGACGATTTCCGAGGCGATAAACAGGCCCAGCCCGAGGCCAGCGACGGGCCCGTGATCAACTACGGAGCGCTGCGAGAAGCGCCCCATCGGGTTGAAGATGAACGGCAACACGTCTTCCGGAATCGGCTCCCCGCCGTTGTGCACCGTGAAGACCGCGCAATCCTCCCGCGCTTCCAGTGCAACCGTAACCGGAAACTGATTATCGCCGTGGGTCACCGCATTGCTGATGATGTTGGAAAACACCTGTTCCATCCTGGCGCCATCGAACGCTCCCATCACCGCTTCCGTCGCATCGAACCGCACGTTGGCCTGCGGATGAAAGGCGCGGATTTCCTCGATCACCCGCTCGCACACAGGGCTGAGATCGATCAGGGATTTTTTCACCGGAATCCCCGGCCCCATCTGGCAACGCGTCAGATCCAGCAGGTCGCCCACGATCTGGCTGGCGCGCTGCACGCTGGCGTAGATCTGCCTGGCCACTTTGCCGGTGCGCGGGTCAGTGGCTTCGGTACGACGCAACATATCCGCACCGAGCAGAATCGCCCCCAGCGGCGTGCGCAAGTCATGGCCGAGAATCCCCAGAAACACGTTGCGCGACGCCTCGACGGCGCGCGAGTAGCTGGCAATCGACTCGGCCAGCGCCTGATCGATGGCTTCGTGAAAGCGTGTCATGTCGTCGACATTCACTGATTTGCCATCCTTGACCTGACGCAGCCATTGGGTCAGCACACTGGTGCGCAGCGCGCGGTATTCCGACACCATCTGATCGATGGTAAAACCGGCCATCAACCGCGTCACCGCGTGGGTTTCCGCAGCTGTTTCTTCATCGTCGCGCGGCGCTTGGCCCTGGGCTTTGGCGATTTGTTCGCTCATGGTCTGCTTGGTCCGCAGATCGATCACGATGGCGCGCAACATCTGCTCGGCGTGATCGCGCAGCGCGACGTTATCGAGCTCCACCCCCGGCGTTTCGATGGTGCGGGCGAAATCTTCCCAGGCCTGCAGGATCGGCTCTAGGTTTTCGAGAATGAAATCTGGCAGGCGCATGGCTGTAGTCCGCAGGGGAAATCCATCAACGCCAGCAACTGAGCCGGCGCAGATTTCGGAAAGGGCAATTCAGGAGTACAGAAGGTACGGCTGAGGGGATGCAGCCTACCACCAAAGCGCTGGGCTAACGTTGGAGGAAAATCGGTGTGCTGAAGAGGTTGCGGTCGGCATGAGATGATCGCTGCGCCCGCAACGAACGTCTCTGAAGCGACTGCGGCTACGGACTCCTTGCGATGAGAGAAGTCCGTTTCAAGAGGTTATCCGTCGAGAGTCTTCACTCCAGGCATCGCTTGGGCGTCAGTCGAGTTTGCTCGGTGTTCGGCACCTCAGCACTGAAATCTGCCTGTTTACGGCTGCTTAATTCAATCGGATAAGGACCGGTCTGCGCCAGAGCTGCCTGCACACGGCTGACAAAGGCCGCGTCGTCCAGGGTGTAGAAAACCCACACCTGACGCTTTCCGCCGGTGACCGTGCACCCCCACTTTGCGAACCCATCCGCCGTTACGGCCGCCTTAATCAGGCGGTCCACCTGCATCATCCGCGCGGATTCCTTCGAACTCGGCAGGAAGCGATCCGACACGTATTTCCAGCTGATGCGAGCCTTGTAAGGAAATGCCTGGGTATCCTTGAGATTCAAGTCGGAAGGCATGCGAAAACTCGCTGGCATTGGCTCGTCAGGAAAATCAGACGGTTGGAAATCGCTGTCGCCTGGCACGGCCACTTGCCGTTGCGGATTGTCAGCAGGATCATCACTGAGCAATATTCTGAGCGCTTCAGCTTGGCGCTCTTTCCGCTCGCTCATGCATTTGGCGTAGGCCGTTGTATGCGCTGGACCGGCATCCAGACAAGGATCGCGCTCTACCGGTTTTGGAGTATGGGAGCGCGTGCAGCCGGTCGTGATCAGGCTTGCCAGCACCAATAAAACAACGGCTGGCCAGATTTCAGGGCGCAGGGAAGCGTGGGGAGTGACTTTCAAGTGGCCTTCCTTGGATGAGCTGCAGTACAAGACATATGGAAAACGGCGCATTTTGCCTGCCATCCCTGGCCCATGAACAGGCCAAAGCGGAATTAAAGTGGCAACTCATCACAAACAGTGCTCGACCAGCCACAGCCGCTTGTGATGAACAGCCACATACTCCCTCAGATGCCTACGCTGGCACCGTTGCCCGGTACGCCAAAATCGCCACCCGGAAAAGCACCACCCTCAATGTGATACACGCTCGGCTCTGCGGAAAAATAATCCTCCAGACCCAGCATGAAGCGCTGGTGGTCTTCGCTTTCTTCAAACCCCGGCGAGTGATCCTCAAGCGATTGCCAGCGCACGATCAAATTGAATTGCTCGGGGATTTCAATACCTTGCGCCAGCATGTGGCCGCCATATCCCTTGGCGCGGGTGAGCAACGGTTCGACTTCGGCAAATGCGCGTCGGAAGGCTTCAGTCTGATGCGGGTGAACGGGCAGCACAGCGATCTCGTAAACCATGATGTTTCTCCAAAATCAGTGAGCGGATTCAGACGATGAGTGAAGGCTCGACGGCGATGGCGATTTTTCCCAGCAGACCGTTGTTGGCGCTCTCCAGTCGAGCGTGGGCGAGCGGGATGTCGGCGAGGGAATAGACCGCGCCAACATGGGGCCGCAACTGGCCGCGCTCGACCAACGCGCTCAGTTCATCGAGCTTGCCGCGATTCTGCCGGGTGAAAACGAAGTGGTAGCTGGCGTTCTTGCCCCAGGCCTGAACGAGGTTTTGTGGCTGCGCGATGTCGACGATCGAGACGACGCGGCCAAGCTGGGCAAGCGCGTCGGCACTGCGAGACAGGGTATCGCCGCCGATGGTGTCGAACACCACATCAACGCCATGCCCGGCGGTTTCGCGCATGATCGCTTCGACGTAGTCCTCTTGGGTGTAATCGATCACCACGTCGGCACCCAGGCTGCGGACGAAGTCGGCGTTGGCCTCGCGCACGGTGGTGAACACTCTGGCGCCCATGGCTTTGGCCACCTGAATCGCCACATGGCCGACCCCGCCCGCGCCGCCGTGGATCAGAATGCTTTCGCCAACGCGGAGCACGGCGCGCACGGTCAGCGCTTCCCAAACCGTACCGCCGACCAGACTCAGACTAGCCGCCTCAAGGTGGCTCAGCGATGCAGGCTTTCTGGCGATGATGCTTTCGGCTGCGACGTGGTACTCGGCATAACTGCCCTGCCCGTCGAATATCTGCGGGGTGTACCAGACTTCGTCGCCCGGCGCGAAAGCGCTGACGCCCGGCCCGACGGCTTCAACCACGCCCGACACGTCGTGACCAGTAATGGCTGGCAGCGGCACCAGATCGGGATAGTCACCGCGCCGAACCTGATAATCCAGCGGATTGATGGAAGTAGCGTGCACTCGGACCAGCACTTGGCCCGCTTGCGGAACCGGTTTTGGAACGTCGCTGAGTTCGAACGAATCAGGACCGCCGAAGGATTTCAAAATCATCGCTTTCATGGCAAAACCTCGTATCGATAAAGAGGGATATCGAGAATTCTCGATATCCTAGAGTAAAAAAATTTACAGCTCTTTCCCTATGATCTCTGCAAGCGCGCTGATAGCAGCCTCATTGCGTTTGTAGTAGGTCCATTGACCGATGCGCCGCACCTCAACCAGCCCCACTCGCTGCAACGTGGCCAGGTAACTCGACACCGTAGACTGCGACAGGCCGATACCTTCCTGGATGCTGCTGACGCAGACACCCTCGACGAGAACGTCACCCTCATCCTGCGGGGGGAAATTCTTGACGGGATCCTTCAGGCCTTCAAGGATCTTGAGGCGCGTCGGGTTCGAGAGGGCTTTGAAGATTTCGATCAGTTCCATGCGCCGAGGATATCGAGATTTTTCGATATGTCAATGCCCGCGTGCAAAGCGTCCAGATAATAGCGAGCAGTCACACCACCAGCCATCAGCAGTGACTACTCTATTCAGGACATGGGAAGCGCGCTGCCTTATCAGTCGAGACCAACGCGGTTCGCTAGTAAATTAAGAGGCCGTTAGCGTTAGGGCCAATGAGGCACTATTTACCATGATCGGTTGGAAGTCGCATCATCATTGACTCTGTAAGAAATATGAAAATTCGCTTTTTGAAACCGGTTTCGACCAACAGGTATGTGTCATTTACGTTCAAAAGCACATGAACCTGCCCTCGAAATCTCTCGCTCTCGAAATTAACCAAGTCTTCAGTCATCATTTTGTCAAATCGCAGCATTCCTGTATAAAAAGAAATTGCCACAACTGATCCAGCGAGCAAATAACTGTAGTCACGCATTAGCGACCTTCTAAGTGCGATTCTTTTTTTATCAAGGATTCGTTGAGTCTGGGTTTTAGGGCGAATAAGTATACCGGACTTCAATATGGACGCTATAACCACACCAATGACACCCATCCATGTTAGTTGGCCGACAGTTGAAAAATCAAAATCCAGATATGCAAAATTGAACATGACAGTGAATATCAGAAAAAAGAAGACCCAGTAAATCAGCTTTTCTGCAATATTGGTTTCTCTGTGCATTTTTTTGGCAGGTTTAGCTAACCATTTGGGAAATCGTTTACTTGCCGCGATTGTTAACGCTGCTAGAGGAGCGAGTGCAGAATAGTAGAACTGAGAAATTGCAAAGGAAAAAACCTTAGTAACCATATAGCAAAACATCACATAGAAGGTGAATGTCGCTACAAAGCTCGTAACAAACCTCAGCGAGGCTACTGATACTATCTCAAACGGCACCTCTATAAGAAACCCAATGTAATGAACCGTACCCAATGAGAGAAACGCCATTACTGCCTTTAGCATTGAGATGAAGGTTTTATTTTTCGGTAACTTTGCGTGTGCCAAAATCTGTTTTAGCAATGGAAAATCTCTGCAGTCATGAACGTGGTAGGAAATTCGTTAAAAGCGTATTGGGGTTTAAGCTTCCCTCAGTAGATAACCATTACAACATGGCCGCGCGGCCTTGAGCCATTACCTAGAGCGGTTGTTTTTCAGCAGCGGTTGGGGTTGGGGGTTGCGCTACTGGCGGTTCCGCATGCGCCGCTTTAGCTGCAGGAGCGCATCCTGGAAAGGGCTTTGCAGGATTGGAATGTCGGAGGCGGGCAGATTTTTTGTATTTTCTCCAGTCAGAAACTGTTACCGGCGAAGGCCCGGGCTTTGGTGCGGTTTCAGGGCAATTTCCGGCGCCGTGAGATCAATCAGCAATGATTGCCACTCGGAAATCGCCGGATGCGCTTTCCAGTTTGAATTATCCGTGCAGAAACCGACTTAATACCGCACTTTGAATACTCATGATGAAGACCACGCTTATCGCCGCCTCCGCAACGGTCATGACCAAGACCATTCTAAACACCGCAAGCTTATGGTTTGACCAGGCATTGACTAGTAAAGCTCATATCCGCTTGGCCCACCCACGTCTTCCATAGCAACGATCACGCTTGCTTTGTACCTTTGAACTCCTCGAGCGACTCTTCGAGAAAAGTAGACAAGTTCGCAATTAGCGATATAAACAATACCAAAAGGCACATCGCAAACGGCAGCGTACGCTTTAAACCAGCGAGGCTGAGATCAAACTTTCCAAGATTAATTTACTACCAGCTACTAATGCGATTTTGAGCGTAATTATTTGCGACGTGAGATTCCGCAGAAAATCCAACAACGGTTTCCGACCAAGGCCAAAGAACATGAATTCTCCTTGAAAATAACTAACCCGTATTTTCGAAAGCTGGAATTCCATAAACCATCGATTTACCGTCAATCCTTTTTTTAGCTTGAGGACCGGACGATAAATTACGTCAAATATCGAAATTCAAACGTATATAAAAATCGGGGATGGGCCAATGGAATACCCACACTTTGGCCAAGTCGATATCGCGTAAATATCAGGATTCGACAAACTCTTTTTCAATCATGCATGCAATCAACCACACCAACGCCGCAGGCAGGATCCAAGTGAGCACGACAAGGACCAGAATCACAGCAACTTCCAGCGGACTTTGGCTCTGAAAAGAGTTTGAATATGACGAAAACATAGTTGCAGCGAACACAAATAACCCCAAAACGACTTGAAAGAACAGAATTCCAAACGCGTTACCATGCTCCCGCAGATGTCTATATGAGTCCACGATACCCCCTTTCGCGCTCGATCGCTTGTCCGCCAGTTTTTCATAAAAGGCGTACAGGTCTGAGCTTCGCAAAAGACATTTGACTATTATAAAGAACTGCGCCAAAACCACAGCCACTGCCAGAAAAATCACGACAGCAAACCAAATTCTCAGCAGGGCACTCATTGCACTCAATGAGAGAAATGCAACTGGAATGATCGAGGTCAATCCCAAAAACCACACCATCGACTTGCTAGGGCGTTGCAATCGGAGTGTGGAGCGCTGAATAAGGAACCGGCCAGCGTGGAGAACTAAAATAGGTGCACTCGCCACATAAGAGAAAACCAACCCAGCCGCCAGGAAAATTCCCACCTGAATGAGATCGATGGGTTCTCCGGATTTAACGAACACAAGACTTGAAATGGGTTGACTTTGTTGAACGAGCAAAAACAGAATCAACCCGCCTAAAACGGCGCCTACGCTATACCTAAGAGCGTAGAACTCCCAGAATCGTGATGAGCTTTCATCTTTTTGGTCCATTTGTTCCTCCTTGATTGGTGA
This sequence comes from Pseudomonas sp. RG1, assembly GCF_025910115.1. Classification (NCBI taxonomy): domain Bacteria; kingdom Pseudomonadati; phylum Pseudomonadota; class Gammaproteobacteria; order Pseudomonadales; family Pseudomonadaceae; genus Pseudomonas; species Pseudomonas sp. RG1. The sequence continues at coordinate 133,260 of NZ_JAPCIK010000019.1, read as the reverse complement.
ATAATGGCATTAAGCCGCTACACAGTAAACCCCATGCGTGCGGCGCTCTGCCAAGCAAGTGATTACGTATCAGCATCTAAAAAAGCGAAATGCGAACGACATCAGTGAAGAACAGCCGCGCCTCTGCTCGCTAGCTATTCTGCGTAACATTCAGGTTCATCATTTTGCGGCATCCAGCAACACCCACAACCGCACGATTTTCCCTCCGCTGATTTCTGCCACATCGACGCCGCTGACGATGACCGGCCCATCGCCCGGGCCTGCGTGCCAGCGCAGATAACCCAAGCCGTGATGCCCAACTGCAGTTCCCTCCGCAACAAAAGCGAAGTCCGGCCCGAACTGATCCAGCAACGCACCGGCCACCTCTGAAATCGCCGCCCGCCCGGTGACGATGCCAGTCGGTTCGTACATCGTCGGTGTGCCTGCAAAAAGCTCCTGCACCGCCGCAATGCGCTTCTGTGCATCGCGCTCGTTGAACACGCGCTGCAGGTTGGCCCGCAGCAAGGCGTCGTAGTTTTCCACCTCACTGATATTTCGCGAATCTGAGCCAGACATTTTTGAATCCTCGATTGGTATGTGAAGCCCGGTTGCCCGGGCTCAGCGGTCAACCATGTTTGACCAGGTTCAAGGCTGGCAGCGGTCCGCCCGGGAACTGCGCAAGCATTCCCTGCTGCACACCGCCCAGGTCGATGCCGTAAAAACCCAGTTGAGTAATCAGCTCTGCAACTTTGGTTTTGCTCGCGGCATCTTCACCGGAATAAAACAGCACACGCTTGCCGCCCTCGGCGGAGGGATCGCTCAGCAGAGCCGCGAGCAAATGGTTGAAGGCCTTGATCACGTGCGCACCGGGCAGCATCTGCGCCAATACTTGCGAAGACGGCTGGCCGCCCAGATCGAACGGTTTGAACAGTGGCGCCTCGATCGGGTTGTTGGCGTCGATCACGATACGTCCATCCCAAGGCCCGAGATCGCGTACCGCGTCGGGGATCTTCGACCAGTTCACCGCCAGAAAAACAATGTCCGCCTGACTGGCTTGCTGAGCGGTCACCGCTTGTGCGAGTGGACCCAATTCGTCGACCAAACCGCCAAGGCTCTGCGGCCCGCGGCTGTTGGCGAGGCTGACCGGCAGGCCTGCGTTGACGAGCAACCGAGCAATGGCGGTGCCGATGGAGCCAGTACCAATGATGCTGATAGTCATGATGCTCTCCTTACGCTGTGAAGCCGCCGTCGACGATTAATTCTGCGCCGGTGACAAACCCGGCGTCCGCACTGACCAGGTACGCCACCGCACTTGCGACATCCTTGCCCTCGCCGTACCGCCCCATGGCGATGTTCGGGCGTAGGAAATCCGCAATAGGCCCGTCGGCCGGGTTCATGTCGCTGTCGGTCGGGCCGGGATGGACGGTGTTCACAGTGATGCCGCGCGGCCCAAGATCGCGCACCAGTCCACGACTGAAACCGGTCAGCGCACCTTTGCTCAGGGTGTAGACGGAGGCGGTAGCGAACGCAGCGTATTGCACCATCGAGCTGCCGATGTGAATGATGCGACCGCCCTGCCCCATGTGTTTGAGCGCTTGCTGAGTGGCGACGAAGACGCCGGTCACGTTCACCGCAAGGATGCGTTGAAAGTCCTCAAAGGCGATGTCCTCCGGGGCACCGAGCAGGCTGATACCAGCGTTGTTCACCAGAATGTCGATCTTGCCAAAACGCTGTGCAACCTCGGCAATCGCTGCACGTACAGCCTCGGGGTTGCCCGCATCGGCCGCCAGCGCCACAGCCTGGCCGCCCGCCGCAACGACTTCCTGCACGACCGCTGCGGCGCGATCTGGCGATGCGTTGTAGGTGATAGCGACGGTGGCGCCATCTGCCGCGAGGCGCTTGGCGATTGCTGCGCCGATGCTGCGTGAGCCACCGGTCACGATGGCGATTTTGCCGGTCAGTGGAAGCGTGGAAGTGTTCATGGTCGAGCCTCTGGTTGGTTGGAGTTGATGAGGCTATGAAACGCCTTTTGATCTTCCACCAGTAGTGGAAGCCCACTAGAATCACTTTCAATTATTCGTTGAAGGTGCGCAGATGGAAACCTTAGGCAATTTGCTCTCATTCGTGCGCAGCGCCGAGGCGGGAAGCTTCTCTGCGGCGGCGCGGCGCCTGGGCCTGACACCCGCGGCGGTCAGTCGCAATGTCGCGCAGCTGGAGGCAAACCTCGGCGTACGCTTGTTTCAGCGCAGCACGCGCAAACTCACGCTGACCGAAGCGGGAGAACGCTTTCTGGCCAACGTCGGTTCGGGACTGGAAAGTGTTCAAGCGGCGATTGCCGATGTGGCCGGCAATGCCGGAGAGCCTTCAGGGCTTTTGCGTCTGAGCGCAGCACCCGGTTTCGCCAGGGATTTTCTGTTGCCGCTGATGCCCCAGTTTCTCAAGCAATACCCCGCCGTGACCCCTGAATGGCACGTCGACAATCGCCAGGTCGATCTCATCGCGGACGGGTTTGATGCGGCTATCGGCGGCGGCATCGAACTCGCGCAAGGTGTGGTGGCCAGAGCCATCGCCCCGGCGCATCTGATTCTGGTGGCATCGAAGGAATACCTCTCGGCACACCAGCGCATCCGGCACATCGAAGAGCTGGCGACGCTGGATCACCTGGCCATGCGCTCGGTACAGACCGGCAAGGTGCGCAGCTGGATGCTGCAAGGGCCCGACGGGCAACGAGCACCGCTGGAGTTGACGCCGCGCCTGTTGGTCAACGACCCGCAAGCGCTGTGTCAGTGCGCGCGCTTGGGATTGGGGGTTGCGCTGTTGGCGGTTCCAGACGTGCTGCCATATCTGCAGGACGGCACTCTGGAGCGGGTTTTGCCGGACTGGCATGTCGATGCGGGGCAGATTTATTTGTACTTTTCCAGCCAGAAACTGTTACCAGCCAAAACCCGGGCTTTTGTTGATTTTCTGGTCGGTCAGGCTCGAGAGGATGGGTGGGCAACTCGACTCGATGCTCGGGCTTAGCAAGCAAGTTATACGACCTCTGAAACTCAACCAGCATCACGCCTAAGCGGTTTTTCAAGCCTTTCAAGCTTGCCGCGCCTGCTCGATTACGGTACAAATCGGGCAGTTGTACGACAACATAATAAAAGCCTGAGCCACCCCGAGTGGCTATCATTTTTGAGATCTGCCATGTCCCGTCCTGAGTTTGCGCCTACTGTACCGCCGCCCTTCCCCCGTTATCTCGCCGTGATCATTCTGTTGTGCATGGGTTGTGCGTTCGCCGGCAACCACGTCGCAGCACGGGTCGCTTTTGATGATGGCGCGGGCGTGTTGCTGGCGATTCTGATGCGCTCGGGCGGGACCTTGCTGGTGCTGGCCATTCTCGTCCTGTGGCAGCGACAAAGCCTGCGCCTGCCGACGGGCGCGTGGCGTTGGCAACTGTTGTTGGGCCTGCTGATTACTGCGCAGAGCCTGTGTCTGTACTCCGCTGTCGCGCGGGTCCCGGTCGCTCTGGCGCTGCTGGTGGCCAACGTGTTTCCGATCCTGCTGGCCTTGCTGACCTGGGCGCTGGGCGGCCCACGCCCAACCGCGCGCACCGCGATGTTGATGGGCTTGATTCTCGTTGGGCTGGTGTTCGTGCTGGACGTTCCCGGACGTCTGTCAGACAGCGCCAGCGTCGGCCCGGAATGGCTACTGGGCGTCGCACTCGCCTTCTGCGCCGCCAGCGTCTTCGCCTGCGCGCTGTGGATCACCGACCACAAACTGTCGCAAGTGCGCGGCTCGGTGCGCAGCCTGCTGACCATCTTCATCGTCTTCAGCAGCGTCAACCTGGCCGGCCTGACCGGTGCCCTCCCCGGCGGACTCAACCTCCCCGCCACCTCAACCGGCTGGCTGGCCCTTGCCACGCTTGTCGTACTCTATGGGACCGGCTTCATTGTGTTGTTCATCTCCGTACCCCGACTGGACATGCCACGCAACGCCCCGGTGATGAATATCGAACCACTGGCGACGTTGTTGATGGGCTGGATTGTGCTGGATCAAATGCTCAGCAGAGGGCAGATCGTCGGTGGAGTGATTGTGGTGAGCGGGATTGTTTTGCTGACGTATCGCAAAGTGCCGGTGAAGGTTGGGGTGAAGGCTGAGGTTTGAGGGGATGTGGTGGCGGGACTCATGGTTGGCGAGTCCTGCTTATCGCTCCCGGCTCGATACCGGATCAGCAGAATTGCAGGCTCTCTAGGTCTACCTGGGCATAGCTTCCTATTTCACCCTTGTAGAGATAAATCGCAGTTACCTCCAGCTCCGTTCGTAAGAATTCCGCCAGCGTTCTGAGTCTGGTGCTTGTGGTCATGGCAGGGCGTACAACCGTCGCGCTACCGGGTTGGTCATCGTAAGTTCTGACGAGAAACTGATCGACACCATCCAGAATCAGGTAATTGAACCCTCGATACTCATAGCCTGCGTCGTAGTCGACATCATCGAAACGGTCGGCCTTTTCTATTCTCAAGACGCCGCCCCGCTAATTCGACTCAGCGAAATTGAAACGGTCTGGCGCCTGAAAAGTAGATGGCGCTCCATCAACGTCATTTACCAACTACCGTACGGGATGCCGAACTTATCAATGTAACGCTTGGCCTTTTCACTCACGGGATAGGCATAGCGCCCGCCATGCTTGCCCTGCTCCGGGCCGAGAGGTTCGAGTTCGCCTTGAGCATGGGAGACTTTTATCGGGCGGTGGCAGGAGTCCCTGACCCACGCTTGAAGCACTCCCCCCGGGGCGAGCCCCACAAGCAGCGTTGCGGAGTAACGTGCGGTTCTTTCGGGAGTCTTCGGGCACCGCTGATGTGTGGACTGCACCATCAGTTGCCTCGCTTCCTCTGGAATCTCTATGAAGCCTTTATAGGTTTTCTGCTCCGATATCGACTGCCAACGGACAAAAATCATTCGAGGAAGGTCAGCACCGGTAACCATAACTCCAGAACCACCGACTGTTCCCCAACCACGGGCAGACTCCGTCCCATCTTCTGGTTCGCCTCCGGGAGCGGATTTTCCACCGACTCTGAAAAACATTCTGTTATTGATATCCAGCACCGAGCTGTCCTCAACCCAGATCTTCATGTAATTCGGCTCAACGAACCCTATTTGCCACCAAGGAGACTTGGGGTCATTTTCCCCACTTTCGAAACCTCCTCTCTGGCAGCCCATTAACAATAAGGCGACAAGCAGAGCGATTACAGACTTCATTACCAGAGCTTCCAATCAGCTACGTGAGGATGTTGTACACGGATCGCGTCTTCCGTCGGGGCGTTGATGTAAACAGCATCAATACCGCTCCCGTCTCTTCTTCCAAGGGGATGATTCCAGTTTGCAGAGGTATGAATGTACTTCAGCTTGAGCAAAGCCTCTTCTTCAGCAGTTGTTCTGTAGTTTCCGGTGAGAAATCGGTCACAAAGAGGTTGCAGCTCTGCCGGCACGGAGTATTCGTCATCTTCCGGTATATCAATGAATTGAACACCCTTTTCTTTTGCCAGCTGATACATGACTCTTAAATAAACTCTCGAAAGTTTACCACTCACCGGACGTTTCAATTGTAGAGCGGCATATACGCGCTTCTGCCCCGGTGAAAGCCTGTCTTGATGCTCCTGCGGAATTTCGAAGGAAGCCGGGGTGACAATATCCAGCAGATGCGCAGGCCATCCTTTAGCAAGCCACTCGCTTTTTACGCGCGCGGCGTCGTGATAAATCGACGTCGTTGAAACGTCTACGTACCGAGGTACATCGAGAGTTTGCATCGGACTGACAAGCACGCGTTCCTCTACTTCATCAAGATAGCTGCCGCCAACATCCGAATGAACCCCGGGAAGAGTGTACTCAGGGTGCGCGGGCTTCACTCGGCTGAGCGCAAAATTAGCGCGACACTCATCACGCGCTACGAGATGTACGACATCCGTGAAGTATTGACGGTCCAGGTAAAGCCTCACACCGGGAGCTATAGGACTCTTCACCCGGCCAAGATTGGTGAAGCCAGCAATTGAGGGCACCGTGTCAAAGAGCCCGATGAAACCCATTTTGATGCCGTTTCCGTATTTATTATCAAAGGTGCGACTGAAATCTGCGGCGTTCCGGTTTAGGAGATCTCCTAAAGCTCCTTGCTTATCCCGCACCACTTCATTTGCGAAGTGCCGTGCAGCAGCAGCCCCACGACTGAAGCCAAATGTATCGAAAGTCAGGGACGCAATTTCACTGTCGGGGTTCTCTTGCAGTGCCTCTTCGATAGCTTGTTTTATCTGCGTGAAGGACGCTTGTACGCGACTCGTAACACCAGTCTCACCTCGCCCCGTTCCAGCACCTACAGCACTATCCATCTGATTGCTTTCAGTGCCTATACCTTCGACATATATTGGGCTTGAGACGTACTTAAGAAAGCCATCGCCTTCGGCTTTCTGGGTCTTTTTATACAGAGAAAACAATTTCCTGATATTCGTAGGCCCGGCGCCATAACTACTATCCGGGTCACTCATGTAAGGCATACAGCTAGCTGGTATATCCTCAGGCGCAATCGGATGCTGAGCACCGCACAACAACCCCGCAGCAGAGTTGTTCGCATTGTTGCCTGTGCCATCAAAGAAAACCCCGATTCTCAACGCAATGCCTATCTTCTCAGGCTCGCGCGCGGGCTCTTTCCCATGCTTCTCATACTCGGCCCAGTGTTGGGCGTGTAGGTCGACGGGTTTGGCTTGTTCGTAGCGGTAGTTTTTCGGCAGGTTTGGAACGTAACCACTCAATCCTTGATTCCTTGTTCTGATCCTTGAAGAACGGCCCGAAGGGTGACAGTCGAGCCCGGGTGGTGCAAGCCGTGGCCGTGTGCCAGCCATGGCGCGCCCGGGGATTGCGACGAGGTTTTGCGCTCGTCGCATTGCGGGTCATTTGGCGATTTCGACTTTATCCAACGCCTGATTTACCGCGATTTCGCCGAGCATGACGACCTGGGCGATGCCTAGCAGGGTTTTGCGGCGCGGGTTGTCGAGCAGCGCGGCGAAGTCGTAGAGCATGGTGGTGGCCGAGCCGAGGGATTCGCTGGCGTTGGCCAGCAGGGACTCGGTGTCGTATTTCGGGTTGGCGAGGAACATCTGTTCCGGGGTGTTGGTGCTGGCCAGGATGTCTGCCGGGCCGAGGTAGTGATCGAGGGCGCGTTCGGCGGCTTCGTGAAGCTTTTTCGAGGCTCTGGATTCGTAGGGCGATGCGGGGTCGGTGGTTGGGGGATTGGGTGTGACTTTGAACATGGTGAAACTCCTGATTATTCGTCTGGAGCTACCAACATCACTTGCAGATGATGGGTGGCAGCTGTGTGCGGGTCTGCAAGACCGGGAAATCAGGAACCCGGCAGACCCGAAGGTCTCCCGCACAAAGCCGCCATTGAGCGGACACGAACAAGTGTCCTTTGGCAGGGCTATGCGACTGATTCCGAAGGGCTTGCAGACCCGATCACTGATGAGCAGTGACAGGAATCAAGTTACGGAGGGAACGGCAGACGCACAAGCCGGCGGATTCTGGCGTAGTCGTAGGGAATGGCGCAAGGCGTTGTAGCCGTTTGCTTAAGGCTGGAGTTACTGTTTAAACGGGCTGAGGGTTTTCTGTTTATGTGGCTGTGAATGTGCTGCCGTCATCGCGAGCAGGCTCAATCCTACAAGGGGATTGTGCTGAGGTTCCCGGCGGCCCTTGCCTGTCACGATCCTGAAATTTCCCGTCTGATCTGAAGAGCAATCACAGCGAAACCTTTACCAGTGCCGCGCTGGGAAACTGCATGGTTCTGAATTGAAGTTACATCTTCCCATCGCTCTACAGTTTCCACGCACTGGTGATCACTGTCGGTGTCAATTTCAAAGGCTATGAACCGTTCTGCCTGATTCAGGATCAAGCCATACAGCCGTGGCATGCCGGGGAAATCGACTTCCAGTTCAAGTACCACGGTGCCCGCCCAGTCGATGCCCTGGCTTTCGCCATAACCAACCAAGGCGACGGGAAGACCGGCGTTACGCCAGAATTTTGCGGTCGTCATCAGCCGATGGGCCGTCACGGCATTCTGTTCCTGCACATTCAACTGTCGCTTCTTGAGCAGGCGGTTGATCTCCATTTTGCTCCTCAGTCGTTTGCCGCTAGTTGTCCTTGGTACTTCAAAGCCTCCATCAAAAAACCCAGCGCTCGACGAAACACAGGATGGCAATCGCCATACGGTAACTCATCGAGCGAGGCCCAGAAAAACTCGAAGACATGCCCGTGATCATCCAGTGTCTGGTGAGACCATCGCTCTGGCAGTGGCTCACGCACCTCGCAATGTTGAAACGACCAGACTTGTCCGTGGTGGCAAGACACCCAGCTGCCTAAATCTTCACAGATTGTCGCATTGTGGATACCGGACTCTTCCGCCAGTTCTCGCAAAGCGGCCTCGGCAGGTGATTCGCCGCGCTCAATGGTTCCTTTTACTAACTGCACCCCAGCCTGTGGATGTCGAAACAGCAGGATTCGCGGGCGCTGTGCGAAACAAAGCACAACAGGACAGGCCTTGTCGGGATGCATAAAGATTTCCTTATCGGTTTAAACGATCAATCGGGGTGGCATCACCCCTGCGTTACGAGCGTCAACTTCGGCCAGATCTCGAGCCATCTCTTCGACTGCACGCGCTCCACAAACACCGCGTTTTTATCACTTTCAAATCGGGCGGTTGGCCGCACTTTCAGCGCAAACAAATCCTCCAGCCCCAACGGCGCCGAAACCTTTATCGCGCCATGCCGATCAAGCCTGACCGCTACTGCCGTAGCAGTTTCCGGCCAGAACGTCATTGCATCGGCAGCCGCCCCATAAGGCGCATCGGCGTTCCGCTGGTGCATGCGTGCCTGGTTTTTCACCGACCAGTTCAAGCCACTGCACAGGGCTGCAAGCTCGACCTCCAAGGCCAGGTCTGTTTGCGCACTGGCACATGCTGTGTCAAACCATACGACATCAATGTCCTCGGGCAACGGCGAAGGCTGGCGCTGATGCAGATGATCCCAAACCAGGCTGCGCACAAAACCTGCGGCAACCCAGCAGTCCGGCAAGTTGAGATCCCTGACCATGCGCAGGATGTGCATACGGACGGGATCCTCAGCAATCAGATCCCGCAGTTGCGCTTCCAGATTCATTTTTTCAGTCCATATCCGTTTGCTGCACGAGCCTACCAAAGGTTTCGGGCAAAGGTCGCTGGTGCTCAACATAACGTCACGTAACCAGACGAGCCTCACACCATCCGCCGCGAATCCCGCCGTACCGCCTGCGGCGGCACGCCAAAGCCGCGCATGAACACCTCGCGCATGTGCCGACGGTCACGAAACCCGGTTTCCCTGGCGACTACATCCAGACTGTGACTGCTCTGCTCGATCAGCAAACGCGCTGCTTCCAGCCTTAGGCTCTCTATCGCCTTGGCTGGAGACTGGCCGGTTTCGGCGGTGAACACGCGGGTGAATTGCCGCGGACTCAGGTGCACCACTTCGGCCAGTTCTTCGACGCTCAGCGGGCGATTGAGGTGCTTGCGCGCGTAATCCAGCGCACTCTGAATGCGGTCGGATTTGGGCGACAGCGACAGCAATTCCGAATGCTGCGACTGCCCTCCAGATCTACGCTGATGCATCACCAGTCGATGGGCGACCGAGCGGGCGATTTCGCTGCCCAGATCCTTCTCGACCATACCCAGCGCCATGTCGACACCAGCGGTCATGCCCGCCGATGTCCACACCGGGCCGTCGATGATAAAGATGCGGTCGTCCTCGACATTCACCGAGGGATGCATCCTGCGCAGCGCCGGGGCGAACGCCCAGTGCGTGGTCACGCGGCGGTTATCCAGCACTCCGGCCTGCGCCAGTACGAACGAGCCGGTGCAGATGCCGGCCACGCGGCGTGCGCCGTCGGCGAGCCCGCGCACGCTGTGCAGCACGTCAGCACCGGGCGGCGTCAGCGGTGTCAGCGTGCCAGCCACCAGCCAACTGTCGGCCAGCCCCGCTTGCGTCAGCGGCAACGTATCGATGTGCAAGCCCAGCGAGGAGCTGACGATGCCGCCGGCCTGGGAAAAATTTTGCACCTTGTACACGGCTTTGCCGGTGACGATGTTGGCGAACTCGAACACCGACTGGGTCGCCAGCGCCATGACCTGAAAACCTTCCGAGAGCAGATAGCCGACTCGATGCATGGTCGCGCTCCGTTTGTTGAATGTCCTGAAACACTACCACATACGTCATTCAGGTCGGAGCAGGTTTTCTCCATCATGGCTTGCATACCAATCAATCCACTCGCGGGACGCAGCTCATGAAACTTGAAGCGAACACGATCTTCATCACCGGCGGCACTTCCGGCATCGGCCGCGCACTGGCCGAGGCCCTGCATCAGCGCGGCAACAAGGTCATCATCGCTGGTCGTCGCCAGACCCTGCTGGCAGAGATTGCCCAAGCGAATCCGGGCATCGACACCGTGCAGCTGGACATCAACGATGCGCAGCAGATCAAGGACGTCGCCGCCGAAGTCATCCGCCGCCATCCGTCGTTGAACGTAATCATCAACAACGCCGGGATCATGCCCTTCGACAACGCGGGTTCCGGCGACTTCAACGATGAACAGGCCGTCGGTCTGTTGCAGACCAACCTGCTCGGCCCGGTACGCGTCAGCGCGGCGTTCGTCGAACACCTCAAGCGCCAGCCCGAGGCCTACATCATCAACAACAGCTCGGTGCTGGCCTACCTGCCGCTGGCGACCACGGCGCTATATTCGGCGACCAAAGCGGCTATCCATTCCTACTCGCTGTCGCAGCGTTTCATGCTGCGCGACACCAGCGTCAAGGTCCTGGAAATCGCGCCACCTTGGGTTGATACCGACCTGATTCACAAGAGCGGCGACGAGCGCGCCATGCCGCTGGGCGAGTTCATCGAGGAAACCCTGATCAAGCTGGAAACCGCCACTACCGAAGTGCTGGTTGACCGAGTCTTGCCGCTGCGAGCCAACCAGGGCGCGAACGAGCACGGGTTGATCGAGCAATTCAACCTGTCGCTGCTGGAAAATCCTATTCCGGTGGCCTGAACTCACCGACAGAAACACCCGGGCTCAATGCCCGGGTAGCCTGGCTGTTGATCATGTTCATTCACAACGCGGCAAGCCAAACACCACCCGCGCCCCGCTCGGCTCATTGCGCTCGGCCCACAATTTGCCGCCGTGTCCTTCAATGATCGTGCGGCAAATCGACAGGCCCATGCCCAGCCCGGTGGATTTGGTCGTGTAGAACGCCGTGAACACTTGCTCCGCCCGCTCGCAGGCAAAGCCCGGCCCTGAATCGCTGACACTGATGTGCACGTTATCACCCAGCGCCTCACTGCGAATCAGCAGACGTCGCTGCCCCTCTGCCATGATCGTCATGGCTTCGAGGCTGTTGATGATCAGGTTAAGCAGCACCTGTTGCAGTTCGACCCGGTCCGCCACTACGAAAGGCAAATCTGCCGCCAGCTCAACGCTGACTTCGGCGCCGTGCTTGAGCGCTTCGCCACGGCTGAAACCGACCATTTCTTCAATCAGCAGATTGAGGCTGACAGGCTGACGCTGCGGTGGCGTTTTGTGAATCAGCGCGCGGATGCGCCCGAGTACGTCGGCGGCGCGGTTGCCGTCGAGAATGATATGCCGCAGGCCCTGCTCGACTTCGTTGATATTTGGTGGCTTTGCACCGAGCCAGCGCAACGCGGCATTGGCATGGGTCACCGTGGCGGCGATCGGCTGATTGACTTCGTGGGCAATCGATGCGGCCAACTGGCCCATGGTTGCCACACGATTGGCGTGGGCCAGTTCCGTTTGCACCTGACGATAACGACGCTCGCCTTCGCGCACTTGCTCTTCAGCCAGCTTGCGTTCGCTGATATCCAGCACAAAGGCCAGGCCCTGTTGCTGACTCGCTTCGAAGGCGGCCAGACCGACAATCACCGGCAGCCGACTGCCGTCCTTGCGGATGTACTCCTTTTCGAATGGCTGGGCCCGGCCGGTGTGGATCGCCGTTGCCAGTGCAATATCGCTGTTAGCGCGCATCGCCGGCGGGGACATGTCACGCCAATGGACATTGCCCGAAAGCAACTCATCACGGGTGTAACCGACCATGCGCAGGAACGCGTCGTTGGCCTCGATGATTTCCCCTTTCACGCCCCAGACGATGATGCCGATGATGTTGGCGTCGACCAGCCGACGGATCTTCGCTTCTCGCTCGGCGAGGTCGCGGTACAGGCGCGCGTTGTCCAGCGAGATCGCTGCCTGCGACGCCACCAGGCGCAACACGGCGAGACGCGTCGGGCTGAACACCCCGGCGGACAGGTTGTTTTCCAGATACAGCGCCCCGGCGACCCGCGCCTGATTCATCAATGCCAGGCAAAGGATTGAGCGCGCGCCTCGTTGCTGAACGTATGGATCAGCGGCGAACAGCGGATCGGCAACCGCGTCGTCCAGGCACAGGTTTTCGCCGGTGCGCAGCGTCTGGTAGAGCACCGACTCTGCCAGCGCCACCGTGTGCAGCGGCGCGTTGCACAACTGCGTGGCACCGTCGCCGATACGGGTTCGCGCAGCGACATAGGGAACGTCGGCGTTCAACAAAATAAGCAGGCCATGCTCGGCCCCGGCCTGTTCGATCGCGGTGCGCATCACCGTTTCGATCAAACGGTCCAGGACGATCTCGCCGGAGACTGCTTGAGAGACCTTGAGCACCGTTGCCAGGTCGAGATGTTCAACTGGCGTAATGAGCGTGGTGACCGGATTCGGTTGCGCCTCTTCGGCACGCAGAAAACGATGACGTCGCTCCAGCTCCCGCACCTTGCCAGCAGCCCCCCAACGCAGATAGGCATAACGTGCGTCGCGCAGGTAGACGCGGGATATCCTGGCCAGACCGCGAGCGCTGTAGAACCGTGCGGCCAGTTCGTTGGCCAGCGCTTGGATATGGAGCAAACCATTGTCCTGAGCCAATTGAATGGCTTGCTCGTACTGCAATTCGGCTTCGAGCAACTGCCCGGTGACGCGCGCCATTTCCGCGCCGACCAGCGCCACCTGACTGGCGAAGGTCTCTGCACACAAGCGCGCCCACGTCTGCAACTGTTCATGATGTTGACCCAGACGCTGCAAAGCACCGGCGTCAGTTTCGCCGTGGGCCGCCAAGGTCAAAGCCGCGTAGAAATGGTATTCGGCCTCCTCGAAAAACGCCGAAACCACCCACAAAAGTCCCTGCGCCTGGGCCGCGCACTCAGCGGCCGCCGCGTAATCCCAGGCCAGATAGCGCGCCTGCAACTTGCGTACCCAGTACTTGCCGCGCGCCAGCGCCAGATCCGCCGAACCGGCCAGATGCGCTTCGACAGCTGTTTCATCGAACCCCTCATCGTCGAAACAGCCGAACGTCGGCGTCTGCCCGCGCAGCATGCGGATCAGCGTCAACTGGCAGCGCATGAAATCCGCCACCAGACCGAAACCGACCTTTTGTGCATAGACCAGCCCTGATTCCGCTTGCGCCTGCACCTCGGCCAGCGGCTCGCCGATAAACAACAGATCGGAAATCAGGCTGTTTCCAGCGAACGCTGCATACGGCAGATCGCCGCTGCGATGGGCCGCGTTGAGCGCACGGCGCAACAGTTCGCGGCACTCGCGCACTGGCCGCATCCAGCGCACCACGAAGATCGAGAAGCACAACCAAGTGCTCGCTTCATAACGCGTGAGCCCGCGCCGATCAACCAGATCGCAGCCCAGACGGCCAAATCGATAACCAGCGGCATAGTCGCCAAAACGCGGCCCCGACACGCGCCCGAAGTTGGCATAGAGCAGGCAGGAGGCGTCGCAGTTGCCATATTGCAGGCTCAGGCTGATCGCTTTGCAAATGGTCAGGCTGGCGAGGTTCAGATCCGACTGCACCGCCGGCGCGAAGAGTTTGCCCAGCGCATCGAGGGTGGCCCGCGCGGCAGGATCCTCCATCAGCGGCAAGTCGATCATCTGCTCGATACTGCGCCCGCGCAGCCTGGTCCAGACCTGCTGATATTCGTCGCGCACCTGAATATCGTCCGGACGCGCTGGCCAATCGATGCCGACCTGACGCAGAAAGGCCAGACACACCGTCACCGCCCGGTCACTGCGATCGAGCAGCAAGTAGACATCCATCTGCATGCACGCCACCGCCGCGCGCTCGACGGTGGTCACGGCGCGCTCGGCCAATGTCGCCAGGCGCGAGTCGGCAAGCTGCAGTTGGCCGGTGAGAAATTCGCACTCGGCACGGTTCAGCTCCAGAGCGAAACCCAGTTCATGCCGACTGTCATAACCCTGCTCGCCCAACAGTTCTGCGCCGGCGCCCAGATAGGTCAGTGCTGAGGTATAAGCGGTCGAGGCCTTCGCTCGCTGGCCGGCGAGCAGGTTGAACTCGGCCAGCTGCTCGCGCTCGGCACGCAGGCTGATCAGATGCGCACCGCGATTGAGCTGGCCGACAATCTCGAAGATCGCCTCCTCGCGCCGCTCACCCTGGGTTTGCAGTGCCAGCAGCCGGCCGATGCGCAGGTGCATTTGCGCCCGTTCGGTTTCCGCGATCAGCGAATACGCCGCCTCATGGATGCGATCATGCACAAACCTGTAGGCACCGTCCTGACGCTCGACCAACTCCAGCCGCACCGCCGGCGACAATGCGGAGTGAACGTGAGGCACCGGCACATCAAGGACTGTGGCCAGCGTGTCGAGACGCGCGACGTTGCCCAGGCAGGCCAGTTGTTGCAGCGCCTGGCGGGTTTCCTGGGGCAGCCGCGCCAGTTTGCCGACCATCAAATCGACGACATTGTCGGTGTAGCCCTTGCCGTTGATCAGGTGCACATCCCACCGCCAGCGCTGGCGCGCAGGCTCGTATGTCAGCAGCTTCTCCTCGGCCAGGGCGTGCAGAAACTGGATGACGAAGAACGGATTGCCAGCGGTCTTGTCCAGTACCAGCCGCGCCAGCGCGACAATGCTCGCCGGCGGGCAGCGCAGTGACTCGCTGATCAGTTGTTCGATGTGCGCGCCAGCCAGTGGCGCCAGACGAATTTCGTCAATGTGTACGTCGGCGTGATGCAGGGTCTTGAGTGTGCGGCTGAGTGGGTGATCGCCATCTACCTCGTTGTCGCGATAAGCACCGACCAGCAGCAGATGAGGGGTCTCTGCGCGACTGAGCATATCTTCGAGCAGATCAAGGGTGGCCGCGTCGAGCCATTGCAGGTCGTCAAGGAACAGCGCCAACGGATGCTCGGCCTGAGCGAACACGCCGATAAAACGCTGCAAGACCTGAAGGAACCGCTGCTGCGCCTGTTGCGGCTCCAACTCAGGCACGGGCGGCGGCTCGCCGATGATCAGCTTGAGTTCGGGGATCAGATCGGTGATCAACCGCGCATTCGCTTCCAGTGCCCGCAACAGTGCTTCGCGCCAGCCCGCCAGTACGTCGGTGCGCTTGCCCAATAGCGTCCGCACCAGCCCCTGAAAGGCCTGAACCAGGGTCGAATAAGGCACGTCGCGCTGGTACTGGTCGAACTTGCCGGCGGCGAACAAGCCACGCGACGGCACCAGCACCTTGTGCAGTTCACTGACCACCGACGATTTGCCGATGCCGGAATAGCCGGATACCAGCACCAGTGTCGGCGCGCCTGTCTGCACCACATTGGCGAAGGCATCGATCAACGTTTGCACTTCGTGTTCGCGGCCGTAGAGTTTTTCCGGAATCAGCAAGCGCTCGCAGGCGCCCTGCTCGTTCAACGTGAACGTCTCGATCTGCCGCATACGGCGCCAGTCATCGAGGCAACGGCGCAAGTCATGCTCGACACCGGCTGCGCTCTGATAGCGTTCCTCGGCCGTTTTCGCCAGCAGTTTCATGACCAGTCGCGAGAACATCGGCGGCACCGTCGCCACCCGTTCACACACGGGCATTGGCAGCCGCGCGATATGGCAATGCACCCACTCCGTCGGGTCATTTGCACTGAACGGCAGCGAGCCGGTGAGCATCTGGTAAAGCGTCACGCCAAAGGCATACAGATCACTACGCGAATCAATCGAACGATTCATCCGCCCGGTTTGTTCCGGCGCCATGTAGGCCAGCGTCCCGGCGATAGATTCCGGTGGCGTGGGCGCTTGCCGCTCCCGTGGCAAGCGCGTGGCCAGGCCGAAGCCGGTCAGCCGCGCCTGCCCATCATGACAATGGACAAAAACATGCTGCGGTTTCAGGTCTTTGTGCACCAGACCACGCTGATGCATATGGCCCAGTGCCTTGGCGATGTTCGTGGCCAATTCCAGACAGGTTTCGATATCCAGCGGGGCGACCAGCAACCGCGACAACGGCTCGCCGCCCGGATCGTCGAACAGCAGACGAACTCGGGTGCCCGTACGCTCGAAAGCTGTCGGCTGCAACGCCCAGGCAGGATTGAGGTCGTCCCTGAGGCTGTATTCATGCGCCAGACGCTCCAGGGTGCTCGGCAATGGCTGGCCCATCGCCGGACGCACCGCCAGTAGGCTGCCATCATTCGAACCGCGCTCACGGGACAGCACCCGCTCGCCGTCGTCCCACAAAATCTGTTTTCTGCTGGCCATCTGCGTCAACACTGCTCAGGTTTTTTGCCGCACGGTGAGTTGCACGTCGCCAGCGCTCAGGGGTTGCGCTGGACAGGCTCGATGCCCAGCGCTTCTGCGATACGCACCAGATCGGCCACTGAACGTGCGGCCATTTTGCGCATGACCTGGCCACGGTGGACCTTGACCGTGACCTCGCTGAGGTTGAGCTGTCCGGCAATCTGTTTGTTCATCAGCCCGGCAATGACGAAGCCGAGCACTTCGCGCTCACGTGCGGTCAGGGTTTGGTAAGCCCGACACAAAACGGCGCCGGAGTGTTCGGCTGCCAGCCGCGCACGGTCGCGAGCCAACGCACTGGCCACGGCGTCGAGCATGTCCTGATCACGGAACGGCTTGGCCAGAAAATCCACCGCGCCGGCCTTCATCGCCTTGACGCTCATGGCGATGTCGCCGTGGCCGGTCATGAACACCACGGGGATGCGCAAGCCGTTTTTTTCCATCTGTTCCTGAAACGTCAGGCCACTTTCGCCGCGCAGGCGCACGTCGAGCACCAGGCAACCGGGTACCTCACGTTGCGCTTGCGCGAGAAAATCTCCGGCGCTGTCGAAGGTTTGCACCTGGAGGCCGATCGAGCGCAGCAAGCTGTCGAGCGCCTGGCGCATCGAGGCATCGTCATCGACCACGTACACCAATGGCTCGCCGAGCACGCCGGGACTTTGCGCAGGGCTGGAATGCGACCACAAGGTCATTGTGTCTCCTCGGCGAGATCGCAGCACGCGTTGGGCTGGTCAATAAATCTAGTTCAGGATGGCCACCGCAGCCAGACACCTGCCGGACGGTCAGCAATCAGGCTAACAGTCAGCGCCATTGCCGGCCGGCCAGAAACCCCTGAAAATCGGCCAGGCTGAGGCAGTCCGCCGCCAGCGCTGCAAACAGGCAGGCCCGCGATGTCCACTCATCCCGCTTTTACAACGGCTCCGCGCGACGTGGTGTTCATCGCCTACCCACGCCTGAGCCTGCTCGATCTCAGCGGTGCGCAAACCGTGTTCTGGGCCGCGAGCAAGGCCATGGCCGAGCGCGGGCAGTCTGGATATCAACTGCACACCGCCAGCCTCAACGGTGGCTTGATCCAGACCGTCGAAGGGCTGGCCATCGACACCCAAGCGTTAACCACGCTCGACACCGCCGCGCTGGACACGCTGGTCGTGCCCGGCGCCCCTGACATCTGCCAGACCCTTGAGAAGCACCGCGAACTGAGCGACTGGCTGCAGGACCATGCTCACCTCGCCCGCCGCGTGGTCTCGGTGTGCAGTGGTGCGTTTCTGCTGGCTCAGGCCGGATTGCTCGACGCCCGCCGCGCTGCCACTCACTGGGCGATGTGCGACGCTTTGCGCGATCGCTTTCCAGCGGTCGAGGTAGATGCCGACGCGATCTTCATTCAGCAAGGCAAGGTCTGGACCTCGGCCGGAGTCACCGCCGGGATCGATCTGGCGCTGGCGCTGGTCGAGGCCGATTGCGGCCGTGAAGTGACGTTGCAAGTCGCGCGGGAATTGGTGGTGTACATCAAACGCCCCGGCGGCCAGGCGCAATACAGCACGCTGCTGCAATCGCAGGCGCAGGACGCTGCAATGTTCGATGATCTGCACCTTTGGCTCATGGAGCGCCTCGGCGATCCGAATCTGACGGTGGAGCGCCTCGCCGAGCAAGCCGCAATGAGCCTGCGCAACTTCACGCGGGTCTATAAAGCGCGCACCGGGCGCACACCGTCGAAAGCGCTCGAGCTGTTCCGACTCGAAGCGGCCAAACGCCTACTGGAAAACTCCCCGCACAAAATCGAACGAATCGCCCGCATCTGCGGCTTCAACGATGAAGAACGCCTGCGCGCCTGCTTCCAGCGCCACCTGTCGATCTCCCCGCGCGACTACCGCAGTCGCTTCAGCCGCGATGGCTGAACCGCTATACCTACGTATAGTTTTGCCCGCTGGCCATCAGCGTATGGTGCAAGAACGACAGGAGTCACCAGCTCGGCCGCCCGGCCCGGGAGCGTTATGCACAAGACGCATGTCATTGCGGTAGTGGACGACGACGAGGCAATGCGCACATCGCTGAGCAGCCTGCTGCGGGCGTCGGGGTATCAGGTGTTCTGCTATGCGGCGCCAGCGGACTACCTTGACTCGGACGGGCCGGCGCAGACTGATTGTGTGATCTCTGATATTCAGATGCCGGGCATGAGTGGTTTGCAGATGCTGGATGCACTGCGGGCGCAAGGCTGGCGGATGCCGGTGATTTTTGTGTCGGCGGATCAGAGTGGTTTGCTTTGCGCCAAGTTTCGGGAAGCCGATGTCGTTGCCTGCCTGCGTAAACCCTTTGCGGCGGACGAGCTACTTGCCTGGGTTGAGTTTGCACCGCGTAAATCTGAAAACACTTGATAAGGCCCTCATCGCATTGAATTGCGTGTCGCCTGGATTTATCGCCTCCTATCGACTCGGTCGATCAGGCCGATTTCTGACAGAAGACAACACGGTCGGCTCCCTCTCCTCGAGGAGAGGGCTGGGAGCGAGGGGAAGCTCCAGAGATTACGGAGGTAGTTGAGCTACCCCATTTCCTTAAGCGCTGACTTGATCACATGGAAATGAGAGGCGCCTCAGAATCTAGAATCAAAGCGCCACTAATTGCCACTGCAAACTCCGCCTGTCACCCTTCACCCCGTTCAAAAGTACCAGAACAAGGAACCAAGGATTGAGCGGCTACGTCCCAAACCACCCAAGGGTTACCGCAACGCCGGCGTCGAACCCGTCGACCTAAACGCCCAGCACTGGGCGCAATACAAAGAACTCCCGCCAGCGCCAGACGCGAAACCCGACCTCAAGGGCTGCGTCTTCGCCAAAAGCTGCAACCTGCCCGACGGTGAAATTAACCACAGCAACCCGACAGGCTTCGTTCCCGTCGAAAAGCTGGCCGACTATGGGCTATGGGCCGTTTTGGCCACTGGCGAAGCGATTACCGCCGAAGGCACGTCCCTTCAGTTTGTCGGCGGCTCCGCAACTGGCAGTGCCGTTGCCCAACGGCTGGGTGGCTCACTCGCGCTAGGCCTACTCGACGGCGCAGGCTGGGCATCGCTGACCACCTAGAATGGGGCAATAAGACCCTACAAGCCGAGCACCTGCTCGCGCTACAACGGAAGATAAACGGCTACATCGCTTTCATCGAAAGCGGTGAGATCTATAACAAGATTCCCGCTGCACTCGGCAAGTCACTTGTAATCCGTGTTTACGGCAAGTACGAGGTTTCGGAGCAGGGGGAATTGTTCTTCGAGCGCCTGGCCGAGCTCCTGAAAAAAATGGGAAGCGGTTTTGAGTTCGTTTTCAAAGCAGACTAAGCGCTATGTCATTTGTGATCCCAGTGCTGGCAGTTAATTTTTTCACCTGCCAGCCGAGGCGTTTTTCTGCTGATCTACGGCCAACAGTGGAAGAGCCAAAAAGCCCGTCTACGACCCGACTTGCTTGAATGTCTCCGCCCCACGGCGCAACGGCCTTGAGATCGGCTAAACAGATTCGGGTCTCCGATATTCTGAAAAGGTGAGATGAGCAGGCACGTACAGCGCATAAACACGACTTGGCAAGCACGTTTAAATTACACCGATTTCTCCTCCAAAAAGCCTACAACGCCTTGCGCCGCTGCCTACGGGTACTTCAGAATCCGCCGGCTTGTGCGTCTAGGCTGCGGGTCCTATCGTTTGTCGGTCACTGAAATAGGTGATCGGGTTTGGTAGCCCGCAGTGTTAGATATACAGATCTGCCGTCGAGATTTCTGTCTCGGATTTGCGGTGGCCATGTATAGGGCGTCCTAGGGCGCGCCGGATCCTAACACCCGGTCTACCAACCTGTGCATGGCCGCCACCCTTCGTTTGGTAGCGAAAGGGTGAAGCCTCCCTTAAATGTGTTAGGAGCTTCATCAATGTTCAAAGTAACCACAAACCCGCCGGAAGCGGATTCAATCCCGTACGACCCTGCTCTGGAACCTCAGCGGATAAAAGATGCGGCTGCTCGCGCCATCAACTTTTACCTCGACCCTCAGACGCTCAAAACCACCATTCCCAAGCGCCAGCCAGGCAGGATCTTTCTCATTGACCCGACGGTGGATGAGGAAACGTTGCTCGTCGAAGCCTGTGAATCGCTGGCAGCCGCCAATGACATGGCCCGCGAAATCGGCGGCGTGATTGACCATCCACAGCGTCGATCGCTGCTGATGTTGCAGCAGGTGATCATGTTGAGTGAGCTCATCGTCAATCGCGTGCTCGACAGCCGACGCGTGTCGAACTAGCCGGCCATCGAGGCATGAGGGGGCGTGCTCCCCTCACTGCCAGCGGACGCGCCACAGCCGTGGCGCGTCGTCCTCATACCCAGACGCTCAAGCGGCGCTCATCGGAGTTTCAGCTGATGTCACAGACACCGTCCCATCCGCCGGTCACCGAATCGGTATCGCCTTATGAATCCTTCCATTCAAAAAAACTTCACGACGCCGCCGAGCGCGCGCTCGACCATTACCTCGCGCCGGCCAAGATCAACGCCACGCCCTACAGTCCCAACACGTTGTTTATGGTCAATCCTGAGTCCGACACAGAATCACTGTTGGTCAACGCTTGCGAATCCCTGGCTTCCGCCACGGTGATGCTCAGCGATTTCGCCGGAATGCTGGAGGGTTCACGACGCAATACCCTGTTGGGCATCGCGCAGGTGGTCATGCTAGGAGAATTGGCCGTCAACAAAGCGTTGGATAACGTAGTGCCCACAGACTGAACAACGGCATCGGCCGCGCAGGCGTGCTGGCACCTGCGCTGCGTCGCCCATTTCAGCGAGCCAGGTGGGCGCTGTCCAAGCTGACCAGAAAGCTGCGAATGTTGTTCTGCACCGCGCGGTTGATCGATTCCTTGATTCTCACCAGCTCCGAAAAAGGCATAACCCGAAAGGACTTCGCCGATCGCGGCGATGTTCGTTTCGAACAACACCTCGCCCGGTATTCCCACCTCGCCCCCCATACCTTCGTATACCCCCCTTCCACCCATGCGTAGCCCACGCACACCGATGGACAACTGCGCTCGCAGCCTCCCCGCCCTAGCATGGCTCTACACAGCGGGCGATTGAGCGCCAGGCAGTACGGCAAGCAGTTACGGCGGCCAGTGATCGTCACGCCAGAGTCCGCATCGGACTCGGGTGTCATCCATCCATCAGCGTCAGGGAGCACATTATGAAACAGCAATTATTGGTGATCGGTGCAGGGTTCGGCGGGCTGTGGAGTGCGCTGAGCGCTGCGCGTTTGCTGGATATGCATGCCCGTCAGGATGTCGAGATCACGCTGCTCGCCCCGCAAGCCGAATTGCGTATTCGCCCGCGCTTCTACGAGCCGGACGTGCACAGCATGTACGCGCCGCTCGACGCGCTGTTCGATGCGGTGGGTGTGCGCTTCGTCAAAGGCACCGCTGAAAGCATCGACGCCCGGGCGCGCCGAGTCGGCTACCGCGACGAGGCCGGGCGTCCGGATGAACTGGCCTACGATCGGCTGGTTCTCGCCAGCGGCAGCCAGCTCGCTCGGCCTCCGGTGCCTGGCCTCAAGGAGCATGCGTTCGATGTCGATCAGATCGAATCCTCGGCGCGTCTGGAACGTCATCTCATCGCCCTCGGCAACCAACCGCCCAGCGTTGCGCGCAACACCGTGGTGGTCGCGGGTGGCGGTTTCACCGGGATTGAAACTGCGACGGGAATGCCGGCGCGCCTGCGTGCGATCCTCGGTGAGGATCAAGACCTGCGCGTGATCATTGTCGATCGCAGCAAGGACATCGCCGCGACCATGGGTGATGGCATTCGCCCGTCGATCATCGAGGCGTCCAATGACCTGGGTATCGAATGGATCGTCGATGCCAGCGTTGCCGCTGTGGATGCCAATGGCGTCACCCTCGCCGATGGCCGCCACATCGAAAGCCAGACCGTGATCTGGACCGTAGGTTTCCGCGCCAGCCCGCTCACCGAACAACTCGACGCCGAACGCGATGGCCAGGGCCGCCTGCACGTCGATGGCAACCTCAAGGTGCAAGGCATCGATCACGTCTTTGCCGCTGGTGATGTCGCTCGCGCCGCCACAGACGACCTCGGCAACTATGCCGCGATGTCTTGCCAGCACGCGATCAGCTTGGGTCGCTACGCCGGCAACAACGCCGCCGCCGATCTCCTCGGCGTCGCTCCGACAATGTATCGCCAGCCCAAGTACGTGACTTGCCTGGATCTGGGCGCCTGGGGCGCGGTGTACACGGAAGGCTGGGATCGTCAGCTGAAACTGGTGAAGGCCGAAGCCAAAGAGCTGAAGACGCAGATCAACACGGTGTGGATCTACCCGCCCGCCGCAGATCGTCGCGCTGCCCTCGCGGCCGCCGATCCGCTGATTCCTGTAGCCTGATTTCACCTCCGCTTTAGCCCTGAAAACAAGGAGAACACCATGACCCTGCATCTGGATTCCTTCACCGCCAACCGCGCGGTGGCCCTGCAAACGCAAAGCGAAGAACTGGTGCCGTCGCGCTACGCCCTGCGCCTGGGCGACATTGACGTGATGGTGATCAGCGACGGCGTGTTGCCGTTGCCGACCCAGACCATGTCAACCAATGCCGACCCCGCCGACCGTGCCGCCTGGTTCAAGGAAATGTATCTGGGCCCTGACGCCTTCGACTGGGCGCTCAACGTGCTGGTGGTGCGTAGCGGCGAACAAGTCATCCTCGTCGACGCCGGCCTCGGTGGCCAATTCCCTGGTTTCCCGCGTGCCGGGCAGTTCCCCAAGCGCCTGGCCGCTGCCGGGGTGGATCTCGCCGACATCACTGATATCGTCATCACGCACATGCACATGGACCATATCGGCGGCCTGCTGGTCGACTCGGTGAAGAGCCGTCTGCGTCACGACGTGCGCATCCACGTCACCGCGGCCGAAGTGAATTTCTGGTCCACGCCAGACTTCACCAGCACCGACATGCCCGCACCAGTACCAGACGTCCTGCGCAGCACCGCCAACGCGTTCATCGACCACTATGAAAGCAAGTTGCACATCTTCGAAGACGAATGTCAGGTTGCACCTGGCGTAGTTGCAAAACTCACCGGTGGTCATACGCCAGGGCACTGCGTGGTCTACGTCAACTCCGGTGGCGAGCGCCTGACCTTTGCCGGTGACGCATTGTTCCCGGTGGCGTTCGATCACCCCGACTGGCACAACGGTTTCGAACACGATCCGGCCAAATCGGTGGAAGTGCGCGTGCGCATGCTCAAGGAAGCCGCCGCCAGCGGCGAGCTGTTCGTCGCCACGCATCTGGCCTTCCCTTCGGTGGGTAGGGTCGCGATCAATGGTGCTGCTTTCCGTTGGATACCTGCGATTTGGGATTACTGATTGCGCGCCTGAAATCTTCGCCCGGCTTCTGCCGGGCGAAACCTTTTTCACCGCCATTGCTACGCAGAGCCGTGCGGGCGGTGACCATCCTTCGGTTGCTGTGTACCCTTTCTGCATCAAACAAATCTGTGCAGAGGACAGAGCGTTGGCATATCTGGATTGGGTGCAATGGCCGGCGATGCTGGTCACCGTTCTGGCCGCGTGGCTGATCGGTTCGCAACGACCGCAACGGCGCATGAGCGGCTTCGTTTGTTTCAGTCTGAGCAATTTGCTGTGGGTGATCTGGGGCGTCCATGCCGGGGCTTACGCGCTGATCGTTCTGCAGCTTTGCCTGTTCCTGATGAACCTGCGCGGCTTCATGAAGAACCGCGTTTTAGAGCGCTGAGTGACGCTGATCATCCGGCCAGAAAATCCTTTGAATTTTTCTTGTCGGACAAAATCATTTACGTATGAGCGTAAGGAGGAACTCATGCGTAGCACCGATATTTTCGTCATCGAATACAAACATCACGACCAGCCAAAATCATTCGTCATCCGCGCCAAGAGTATGCGCAACGCCGACGCTTGGCATTGGGCGAGCTGTGACGCCGGTATTGCGCCGATTCCGAAGCCGGGAAAACCACCGTTGAAAGTGGTTTCCAAACCCCAGGCCGAGCGTTATGGGATTACGGAGGTGAAATGGCGCGAGACGGCTGCGCTGGACTGGACGGAGGCTTAGGCAAATCGGGTCGCCTGGCTGAGCTTGCACGTCAGCCAGGCGCTCCAGAACAGACTGCTGAAAAACCGTGTGGCATCGCCGAATCCGGCACCATGTAACAAGGCCTGCACCGCCGCCTCCGAGTGCGGCGGATCAGCGCCCTGCAAAATCTTACCGAGTTTCGCCTGCACCTCGTCAGCGGTTGCGCCCTGCTGTCGCCAGCGCTGGCTCCAGGCTTGCAGCAGCAACGGCTGACTGGCGTAAGCGTAATGATTGCCGGCCACGATCAATGGCGCGCCGGGTTTGAGGCGGGCCTGAATGGAGCGCAGTATTTGTTGCTTGGCCTCATCACCGCCCAGGTGATGGAGTACACCGATCAGGGTGGCGGCGTCGAAAGATGCGTCGGCCGGCAAGTCTTCGACATGACCGAGATGTATCTGGACTCTGTGCAATAGATCATTGGCGCGCAGATGTTCGGTCGCAGCATCGAGCATCGGCCCGGAAGGATCGACCGCAGTGAAGTGCCAATCCGGCTCCAGCGCGGCCATGGCGATGATTTCCTGCGCGGTGCCCCCCGCGCCCACCACCAGCACGTTTGCCGGACGCGACTGCCCAAGGCTGGCGGCGAGCATGCAGGCCGACAGGTCGTGACAGGCATCGTAGCCAGCCAAGGCAATGCGGCTTTGCCGGGCATATTCATTGGCGCGGGAGGTGTCGAATTTGCCGGCGGCGTCAGTGGCGGGTTGGGTCATGGCGATTCTCCTTGTCTTTGCGACACGCTACGCGGTGAGCGTGGAGAAGAAAAATCCAATGATTTCATGGGGGGCATTCCGCTGGGGAATGTGTGGATGTCATCCCGGCGAAGTAAAAGTGATGCAGAGCGTCAGCGGATGCGTCCCCACGCAGGAGCGTGGGAACGATCCATAACAACTAAGACCAGAATCCTTTATGCGGTTCAGCCGCCTCTGCCTCCAGCATCGGCCCGAAAACGCTCACCGTGCGCTGCCCTCTGGCAAACACTTCGCGACACGGCAACGAGAACGTCGGGTTCTCTGGATGATCGCCGGTCAGCCCGAGCAAAGCATGTTCCGACAACGCATACACCACTCGCCCGACTCCGGTCCAATACACCGCGCCCGCGCACATGCAGCAAGGTTCGGCGCTGGTGTACAGCGTGCACGCCTCCAGCTCCGTGGGTGACAACCGCTTCGCCGCCGCAGCGACCGCGACCAGTTCGGCATGCTGGGTGGGATCACCCTCCGGCGGCATCGAATTGTTGCCCGCTTCGGCAATGACCTTGCCGTCGCGGTCCGCCACCAGCGCAGCAAACGGGTGCCGGCCACGTTGTTTCGACGCCTGCGACAGGGCGATGGTCTGGCGCAGCAATGCCAGGTCCAGATCGCTGACGCCGGCCGGGACAAGCTGAGTGAATTGATTCATGGGTAACTCCTGGGCAGTGGGAAAAGACAAAGGTCAGTCAGCCAGTTCGGCCGTGGAAGCGCCGACGGCGTCGGTCGATGGTTTTTGTTTGTTGAGCAGTACATTGAGCAGAATGGCGGTGATCGCACCGAGAAAAATGCCGCTATCGAGCACCAGTTTCAGCGGCGGGCCGACGTGTTCGAACAGGGCCGGAAACGACATTGGCAAGACGCCGACGCTGACCGACACCGCAACAATGATGGCGTTGCGCGTGCCTTCGAACTGCACCCGTGACAATTCCTGAATGCCCGCCACCGTGGTCATGCCGAACATGACGATCGCGCAGCCGCCCAGCACCGGCGTCGGCACCGCCGCAATCAGCGCGCCGAGCTTGGGGAACAAGCCCATCAACACCATGATTGCGCCAGCGGCGGCGACGACGAAGCGGCTCTTGATGCTCGAAAGAGCAATCAGGCCGGTGTTTTGCGTGAAGGCGTTATAGGGAAAGCTGTTGAACACACCACCGAGCATGGTCGACAAGCCGTCGGCGCGGAAGGCGTTGCCGAGGGTCTGCTGCGTAGTCGGTTTGCCGACCAGTTTGCCGATGGCCAGGCAGTTGCCAGTGGTCTCGGCCATGATCACCAGCATCGCCAGGGTCATGATCAGAATCGGTACCAGAGAAAATTCCGGCGGACCGAACGCCATTGGCGCGCTCAACTCGAACCACGCCGCCTCGCTGACCCGATTGAAGTGCGTCATGCCGCAGGCGGCAGCGATCAGGCTGCCGACAAACAAGCCGATGAGCACACTGAGATTGCCGATGAAACCGCTGAATTTCGCATAAATCACCAGCGTCACACTGACCGTGGCCAGGCCCAGCAGCAGATTGGCCGGGCGACCGAAGTCAGGCGAATCGGGATCACCGCCACCCAGCCAGATTGCCGCCGCCGGCATCAGTGAAATACCGATGATGGTGATCAGGCTGCCAATCACCACGGGTGGAAAGAATCGCAGCAAGCGGCTGAACACCGGCGCCAGTGCGATGGTCAGGAAGCCGGCGGCGATCACCGCCCCAAAGATCTGGCTGAGGCCGAACTCCTTGCCGATCATGATCATCGGCGCCAGCGCAATGAACGAGCAGCCCTGAATCAACGGTAACCGCGCGCCGAACTTCCAGAAGCCGAGGGTCTGAATCAACGTCGCCACACCGGACGTCAGCAGGTTGGCGTTGATCAGTAAAACCACCTGAGCCGACGTCAGCCCCATCGCACTGCCGAGAATCAGCGGCACCGCCACCGCTCCCGCATACATCACCAGAACATGCTGCAGACCGAAGGTGAAAAGCTGCCGCAGGGGCAACACCTCGTCGACCGGGTGAACGCGTTGTGTAGTCATGGCACAAGCTCCTGAAGGGGCAGCGTTGGTTGTAATCGCGGGCGCTCAGGGACAGATGCACAGAGAGAATCGGCCCCGGCGTTCGAAGACGCGGGGTCATCCTTGAATGTTTTTAACGATGAAACAAATTGGCAACCATCGCTTTTTTCGATGGCAAAGACGCGGCACAATCGCCGTCTCGCTCAACCTCGGAGTACACCGCGTGCGCTTCTCACTCGATCAGTTGCTGATGTTCGTCCAAGTGGTGAAAAGCGGCTCGTTCTCCGCCGCCGGGCGCAAGATGGGCAAGACGCAATCGACCATCAGCGCAGCGATCGCCAATCTTGAAACCGACCTTGGCGTCGAGCTGTTCGACCGCCGCAATCGCAGCCCTGCCCTCACCGCCAGCGGGCATAAATTACTGGTGCAGGCAGAAGCGGTACTGGAGCGCTGCATGACCTTCGAGGCCCACGCTGATTGCCTCTCGGATAGCGTCGAACCGAGCCTGACCCTGGCGATTGAAACGCCGTACGGCCCGATCATGCCGGTGCTGCAAGCGTTCGAGCAGGCCTTCCCGTTTGTCGATCTAATCATTCGTCACCCGGTCTACGGCGATGTCAGCGAACTGGTCAGCAGTGGCGAGGCGGTGCTGGGGGTGGCGTTTTCGCAACCGGGCTATCCTCGGGAACTGGCGTTCCAGCAACTGGGCAAACTGATCATGCTGCACGTCTGCCATCCCGATCATCCGCTGGCGCAACTGGACAACGTCACGTTCGACGATTTGCACGTGCACCGGCGCCTGGCGTTCAGTGCGCACGCCAGCAAACTGCCGAGCAGTGAATACCTGCGTTCGACGCAGCTGTGGCAAGCGGAAAGCTATCTGGCGCTGCTGGAAATGGTCCGCGCCGGCCTCGGCTGGGCGACCTTGCCGCGCCAACTGATCCAGCGTGAACTGGGCAATGGCGAACTGGTCGAGTTGCAGCTGTCGGCGTACCCGCATACCGACTGGCAAATCGGCGTCGACCTGTTATGGGCACGCCAACGGCCGCTGGGCACGGCCGAGCGCTGGCTCAAGGAAAAGCTGCAGGCCAACAAGGTTTATGAGCGCGATCGCAACGGCCAGACCACTACGCTCTGATCATTTGGCAAACACCTGACTCATGTCCTTGAACGCCTTGAATTCCAACGCATTGCCGCAGGGATCGAGTAGAAACATGGTCGCCTGTTCGCCGACCTGACCCTTGAATCGAATGTAGGGCTCGATCACGAATTGCGTGCCGAATGATTTCAGTCGCTCAGCCAGTGCCTCCCATTGCTCCCACTGCAAAATGATGCCGAAGTGCGGGACCGGTACGTCGTGACCGTCTACCGGGTTGCTATTAATGCTTTGCTGGGCAGCCGTTTTCGGCTGTTCGTGGATCACCAATTGGTGGCCGTAGAAGTTGAAGTCGACCCATTGCGCGCTGGACCGGCCCTCCTCCAAGCCGAACACTTCACCGTAAAAACGCCGGCAAGCGGCAAGATCGTAGACCGTGATGGCGAGGTGGAAAGGTGAAAGGCTCATCAGGCACTCCGGTAGTCGCGTTGCTGGAAATATGGCAACGGCGTACCGCTGCTGATCGAGGATCGAAAACAGCCTAGATCAAAAACCCGCCAGACGCCGACCCGACATGTCACGAGAAGGCGCGGCTATCGATACGTGCCACGGCTATCCGCCCGGTTTCACTGCCCGCGCCTGACAACCTGTCGGTGACAATCCTCCGGGCTCAGCACGGCACCGGCTCTGGAGCGTACGACAATGGTTTCAACGGGCTCGGCCCCCTCGTTGTCGAGCAGCACCGAATGCTCCTCGCCTTCCGCGAACAGGAAGCGCTCGCCCCACTGCCGCAGGCTGACCACGATTGGGAACACCGCGCGGCCCATGTCGGTGAGCACGTATTCCTTGTAGGCGCTGCCATCGGACGCGGGCTGAATCCGTAACACGCCGAGCTCGACGAGCATTTTCAGTTTGACCGTGAGGATGTTCTTGGCTAGGCCCAGACGTTTCTGGAATTCACTGAAACGGCGCACGTCATCGAACGCATCGCGAATGATCATCAAGGCCCAGCGATCACCAATGGCTTCGAGGGTTCGGGCCACCGGGCATTCGCTCTGCGCCAATGTTTGTTGTCGGGCCATGTGGTTCCTGATGGATCGGCTATTGAATGTGGTTGCATTTAACAACCCGAATGAATAAAGATCAACGTATCGGTTTCAATTCAAAACCACACTTAGAGGAAGCAAGGATGCCCTGCCAGACGCAAACCCTGGTCAATGCGCAAGCCGCAACTGACAGCGCAACGACCGGGCTGAGTCGTTTGCAGACTTTTCTTTTTGCAATCACCTGCGCCATGGCGGTGGCCAATGTCTACTTCGCACAGCCATTGCTGGAATCGATGGCCGCCAGCCTCGGCGTTTCATCCGGTGCAATCGGCGTTGTGGTCACGGCCACGCAAGCCGGGTATGCGGTCGGGCTGCTGTTCATTGTGCCGCTGGGTGATCTGCTCGATCGCAAGAAACTCATCGTCAGCCAACTGCTTTTGTCTGCGACGGCGCTGTGTGCCGTGGGCCTGTCCGAGAGCTGGGGAGTGTTGCTCGGTGCCATGATGCTGGTGGGATTGCTGGCGGTGGTGGTGCAAGTGGTGGTCGCCTGCACCGCCAGCTTTGCACGCCCGCAGCAGCGCGGCGCCGCGGTGGGCACCGTCACCAGTGGCGTGGTACTGGGCATTTTGCTGGCGCGTTTCGTTTCCGGCGTAGTGGCTGATCTGGCCGGATGGCGCGGCGTGTATTTTGTCTCGGCAGTCATGATGATCGGCTTGGCCCTGCTGTTATGGCGCACCCTGCCCGCCTCGGTAAAACCGCCCGCACAGGGCAATTACTGGCGACTGCTGCGCTCGGTATTGGAATTGTTTTTGACTGAGCGGGTACTGCGCGTCCGCGGCATCTTCGCCCTGCTGATTTTCGCCGCCTTCAGTGTGTTGTGGACGTCGATGGTGCTGCCGCTCAGCGCCCCGCCCCTGTCGTTGTCCCACACGCAGATCGGCCTGTTTGGTCTGGCCGGAGTGGCGGGCGCGCTCGCCGCCGCACGGGCTGGGCGCCTGGCCGATCGCGGCTTGGGCAATCGCACCACTGGCATCGCCTTGGCGCTGCTGACGCTGTCCTGGCTGCCCATCGCATTTGTCGACAGTTCGCTGCTGGCCATGGCTGTCGGAGTGATCCTGCTCGACTTCGCCGTGCAAGCGGTGCACGTCACCAACCAAAGCCTGATCTTCGCCGCACGGCCCGATGCGCAGAGTCGACTGGTCGGTGCGTATATGTGCTTTTACTCGGTGGGCAGTGGTTTGGGCGCTATCGCGGCGACGTATACCTATGCGCACTCTGGCTGGGTGGCGGTGTGTTTTCTCGGAGGCGGAATCAGTGCTGTGGCGCTGATGTATTGGGTGTGGCTGGAGTACGTTTATTCACACGAATGAACCAATGTGGGAGCGAGCCTGCTCGCGAAGACGGAGCATCAGTCAGCACAGAGTTGTCCGACCTGACGCCTTCGCGAGCAGGCTCGCTCCTACAGGGATTATTTGCCAGCAGTTACTTGCCCTCCTCAGGCTTCTCGGTCTGCATCTGCACCGACGGTTTGCTTTTGTCACCGTCCTTGTTGGGTGCATCGTTGGAATCGAAGCAGCCGCTCAACAGAAACATCGAGCAGAACCCCAGACATACACAGATTTTTTTCATGACGATCTCCTGTCAGCAGTGGTATCGCTACCCGGTTCCAGCTTGACCTTGATCCAGCCGGATTGATGTTGATCAAACGCCTTGAACGCCGAAATCGCGTCAGTCAAAGGCTCATCCTGAGTCAGCACTTTCGCTGGATCGACGCGCCCGGCGAGGGTCATTTCGATCAGCTTGGGAATGTATTTGCGATGATGACAGTTGCCCATATTGATGCGTACGTTCTTGTTCATCGCCTCGCCGATCGGGAAGCTGTCGAACCCGGCGGGATAGACACCGATGATGGAAATCGTGCCGGCCTTGGCCACAGCCTTGACCGCCCACTCCAGCGCCTGCGCCGGCGCATCACCCGGTTGCCACTGCGCAGGATGATGATGGCCATGATGGGAATGGTTGGCGTCGATGCCCACGGCCTCGATCACCCGATCGACGCCAATTTCCGCAGTCAGGCGCGCAATGGTTTCAACTGGATCTTCTTTCTCGAAGTTGATGCACTCGGCACCCAATGCCTGGGCGCGAGCGAGGCGATCTTCCAGGCCATCAATGGCGAACACCCGGCCGGCGCCCATCAGCTTCGCGCTGATAATCGCAAACAGCCCGACCGGCCCGCAGCCGAACACCGCCACCGTGTCGCCGTCCTTGATCCGGGCCATGTCGGCGCCGAACCAGGCAGTGGGAAAAATATCCGACATGGCAATCGCCTGATCGTCGGTGATGGCGTCCGGCAGTTTGATCAGACCAATGTTGGCGAAAGGGATGCGCGCTTTCTCGGCTTGCAGGCCATCGAACGGCCCGGTGGTTTTCGGCCCGCCAAAAAATGACGTGCCAGCGGTTTTACCGTTGGGGTTGGCCACGTCGCACTGGGCGAAATAGCCGGCGCGGCAGTAAGAGCAGTTGCCGCAGGCAATGGTCGAGGGAATCAGCACGCGATCGCCAACCTTGAGGTTGCGCACGTCTTCGCCAAGTGCTTCGACGATCCCCACACCTTCATGCCCAAGGATCGTCCCGGGCTGCATGTCCGGCGCACTGCCGCGAATGAAATGCAGATCGGTGCCGCAAATGGCCGACGCGGTCAGCCTGACAATGGCATCGGTCGGCGATTGAATGGTTGGCTCGGGCACATCGTCAAGGCGGATATCGCCGACGCCATGAAATACAACAGCTTTCATCGTTCACCTCCCATTTTCCGGATGTGCGCAAATCAGGGTTCTTAACCCTTACTGTGCTCCGGCGACGAAGGCCCTTCCTTGACGCCGCGCGGGCCGGCGATGCCCCACACGATCAGGCCGAGCACCGGAAATACGATCAAACCGATCGCCCATGCGGCTTTGACGCCGACGCTTTTGTTGCTGCGAAACACACTGACGATCGCCCACAGGTCGACCAGCAGAATGATCACCGCCACGGCGATGGAAAAATAACTGGCTGCCTCGTTCATTTCGCAATCCTCCGATGACTTGTAAGCATTGGGCTGTGAGGCTTTTTCAGCGTTCAAAAAAATTGCGGCCCTGGGGCGTCAAAGGTTCAGCCGCCTTCCGGATCCTGGCGGATCACGGAAATCTTGCCGTTGCGCTCGATGATTGCGAATTTGATCTGGTCGATGGTTTCTATGCCCTGACTGGAGCGTGCCGCCTCCATGACATCCGCCTCGACCAGCCGCGCATGACGCAAGCGTCGGTGCAACAGCTTGCCATTCTCGACAATGATCGTCGGCTCGCCATCAATCAGCCGCGACACCCAACTGGAACGTTGTTTGAGCAGGGAAAAACCGACATCCACAGCGATCAGCGTAATGATCACCAGAAACGCATTGGTTAGAGAAAAATCATCACCGAGCAGCGCTTGCTGGGTGGCTTCACCGATGATCATCAGCAGGACGAAATCAAACGTCGTCAGCTCGGCCAGCGAACGCCGGCCGGCAATTTTGAACAGCACCATCAGTGCCAGATACATCGCGAGTGCGCGCAACACCGAGTCCATGGGTCACCTATGGATAAATGAATTGAGTGAGCTTCACTTCGCTCGAGCCCGGCACGCGGATATGGCTGCGAAACAGGCCCAATCCGTCACCGCGCAGCGTCACATAGAGCGTCGCCTGGCCCTGGGCATCTGCCTGCAACCACAAGCGCATGCCCTGTTTTGAGCTGCGCATACGCACCGGGGCCGGTTGCATGGTTTCGACGCTGAAGCCATCGAGCATCTCGCCACCGATGTCGAGTTCGACAGTGGCATCAGGCGCCGTGTGCACGCTGAGTTTCAGCGGGTTGGTCGAGCCGTTGCGATGGAACATCTCGTATTCGATCTGGACTTTACCGTCATCGCTGCGAGCGTCCTGCGAACTGAGCACGCCCCGGGAAAACAGCCCCAGCAGGCCCAGCAGCATGCACAGCACCAACAGGTACCAACCGATGTGCTCGAAGCGCCAGACCTTCAACTGATAGGCCATGTCCTCCTGCACCGGGAACTGCCGACTGCGCAGATCGGGATGGTCAGCGT
This sequence comes from Pseudomonas sp. RG1, assembly GCF_025910115.1. Taxonomy (NCBI): domain Bacteria; kingdom Pseudomonadati; phylum Pseudomonadota; class Gammaproteobacteria; order Pseudomonadales; family Pseudomonadaceae; genus Pseudomonas; species Pseudomonas sp. RG1. The sequence goes on along the minus strand of NZ_JAPCIK010000019.1, from coordinate 99,509 downwards.
CGTGCTTCATCGGCGCCACCCTCCTTCGCCGCGCAAGGCGCGACGGTGATAATCGGGCAACTGCTGCAGGGCGAATTCAGAAGCGAGGGTCTGCACTTCACTGCGCGATCCGGCAAACCATTGCTGGGTGCTGAACAGAAAATGTTTGTCATCGAACTGGAACGCCCAGGCGAAACACACCGTACCGGCCTTGATGCCGTCCATATCGTCGGGTCCGAGAATGCCGGTGGTGGCGACGGCAACGTTGGCGGTGCTGTCGCGCAACGCACCGATGGCCATTTCACTGGCCACTTCCACGCTGGTCAGATTGAAGGTGGCCATGGTCGCCGGGCTGACGTGCAGCAGGCGCTGCTTGGCTTGCGGCGAATAGACCACATAGCCGCACTCGATCAGCTCGCCGCTGCCGGGTACTTCCGACAGCAACATGACGATCTCCCCGGCCGTGCAGGATTCGGCGGTGGTGATGATCAGTGAATGTTGGCGCAGGTATTCAATCGTTTCCTTGGCAATGGACATGGCATGCTCTCGAAGCTGTTATTGCCGGTTGACCGCTCGCTGCGCGGATCATTCCGCCGGATTGGATGAGCGTGTAAGCGCCTCTTGCAGAGAAAGTTTTCCGCCCCGTTCGGCGCGATCACCTACCCTCATAGACTGTGTAATCCACTCGAGCCCGCCGCCCCCATGCGTTGTTCATTCAAGTCATTGTTTTTGATTCTGTTGCTGCTACTGATGCCGGGCAGCGCTGCGCTGTGGGCGGCGGATGTTGCCGCGCCGGCAAACTCCGGCGCAGCGCCAATGCCGGTGATTTCGCAAAGCGATCTGCAAGCCCTGCAACAACGCCTCGACGGGCTCAAGCAGCAGATTTCGGCGGCAAACAATTACAACCAGCTCGAAGGCCCGCAGGATCGGGTGCAGGCGTTCATTCTCGATGTCGATCGGTTGTCGGCAGCGCTGTTGCCGCAACAGGCGCAACTGGCGGTGCAACTGGGCGTGCTCGGCACGGCGCCCGACGCCGAGGTGGCCGCCGAGCAAGCCGATATCGTCGCCCAGCGGGCGGCGCTGGCGGAGCAGAAAAGCAAGGTCGATGGCACGCTGAAAAGCCTAGCCGCACTGAAACAGAACGCCGCCGACCTGATCACGCAAATCGCCGGCATCCGCCGCACCCTGCTGGAAAGCGAACTGACCCTGAGCACCCGCAGCGTATTGAGCCCGTATTTCTGGACACCGCTGGTCAATCCAAGCGAAGACGACCGCCAGCGCCTGCGACTGTTCGTCGAGCAGGTGGCTGACGTATGGGCCACGGTCTGGGCGCCGGGCGAGCGGTTTTACACCTGCGTACTGGTGCTGTTGGCGCTGCTGATCTGGACCTTCGGCCGACGTCTGGCTGAGCGCGGGCTGACCTGGTTCTGCATTCATCGCGTGGCGGAGGGCCGACTGCGCAGAAGCGCCTTGGCCTTCGCCTCAGCTATCGCGACGTTCGTCACCACCGCCATCGCCCTGAAGCTGTTGTTCTACGCCTGCACCCGCCACGACGCACTGCCGCCGGTGCTGGAAACCTTCTCCGAAGAATTCGAGAAAGTCGTCTATGCCTGCGTGCTGATCACCGGCCTCAGCCGCGCATTGCTCTCCACCGCGCACCCGTCCTGGCGCCTGCCGGCGATTGCCGATCCAGTGGCGCTGGCCCTCAAGCCTTATCCGCGAATCCTCGCCTGCTCGTTGCTGGTGTTGGTGACGCTGGTGCAAGTCGCCAATGCCACAGGCATGAGCAGCCACATCGTGATGGCCGGGCGCGGCGTGATTTCCATGGTGGTGCTGGCGATCATCGGCACGATGCTGTTGCGCGTCGGCAAAGTGCGCAAGGCCTTGGTCGCAGCCAATGACGCGTCGGCTACGAACAGCGTGTTCGCCGGGCTGATCTACAGCGTCGCCAGTCTCTCGATGTTGGTGACGGCCATCGCCCTGCTTGCCGGCTATGTTTCGCTGGCACGGTTCATCAGCTATGAGCTGGTGTGGGGCTATGTCGTGCTGTCGGGCTTCTACTTGCTGATTCAGCTGGTCAAGGACGCCTGTGAGCACCTGTTTTCGCCGAAACACGCGAGCGGCCAGGCGCTCAAGCAATTGCTCGGCGTCAGCGATCGGCGCCTTGAGCAGACGTCGATTCTGTTGTCCGGCGTCAGCCGCGCCGGCCTGATGCTGATGGCGCTGATTTCGTTGTTTGTCGGCGGCATCGGTACCACGCTTGGCCAACTGGTCACCAACATCATGTCGATTCTTGGCGGCGCCGGTTTGCGCAAGCTGAATATTGTCCCGGCGCATCTGCTCAACGCACTGCTGGCACTGCTGATTGGCATCTGGCTGATCCGTGCATTAAGCCGCTGGCTCGACAACGAATTCCTGCCCAAGACCGACATGGACCCGGGCATGTGCGCGTCACTGAGCACGCTGTTTTCCAACATCGGCTACGCCTTTGTAATTCTGCTGACGCTGTCGTCGCTGGGCGTGCAGTGGACCAATCTGGCGTGGATCGTCAGTGCGCTATCCGTGGGTATCGGCTTTGGCTTGCAGGAGATCGTCAAGAACTTCGTCTCCGGCCTGATCCTGCTCACCGAGCGCCCGGTGAAAGTCGGCGACCTGATCAGCATCAGCGGCGTCGAGGGCGACATCCGCCGGATCAACGTGCGTGCCACGGAAATCCAGCTCAGCGACCGCTCGATCGTGATCGTGCCCAACTCGCAGCTGATCTCGCAGAACCTGCGCAACGTTACCCTCGGCGGCAGTGCTCAAGGCGTGGCATCGCTGGAGCTGGTGTTCCCGCTGGATATCGATCCTGAGCAGGTCAAACAACTGCTGCTGGATGCGTATCACGAGAACGAAACCATCCTCGATAAACCGGCGCCATTCGTACGCTTCAGCAAATTGTCGCCGGACGGCATAACCCTCACGGTCACCGGCTATGTCGGCAGCCCGAGGATTGTCGGGCTGACCAAGAGCGATTTGTTGTTCGAAGTGTTGAAGCGGTTGGGCGTAGCGGGGATTGCGCTGGCGAAGCCGCCAGCGGCGTGATTCGGTTAGCGCTTGCCCAAGTTGTCGATGCGGGCCGTGCTGCTGCGTGGCGTCAGCTCGAACGGCAAGACGACATGCCGCTCTGTCAGCGGCTGTTTTTCGATCAGGGCAATCAACATTTCGACCGCCCTGGCCCCGAAGGCCTCGGCTGGTTGCGAGATGGTGGTCAGCGGCGGATCGCAGTACGCAGCCATGGGAATGTCATCGAAACCCACCACTGAAATATCCTCGGGCACACGCAGCCCGGCCTGCCGGATGCGCTTGAGCGCACCAATGGCCATTTCATCGTTTTCGCAGAACAGCGCGCTCGGCCGCTCGGCCAATGCGAGCATCTTTTGCGCTCCGGCAAAACCGGCCTCGAGGCTGAAATTGCCATGGCAGATCAGTGCTTCATCGAAGGCAATCCCGGCCTCGCGCAGCGCCGCTTCGTAGCCTGCCAATCGATCCAAAGTCAGCGGACTGTTTTTTGAGCCTTTGATCAGGCCGATGCGTCGGTGTCCCAAGGCGATCAGGTGGTCGGTCATGGCTTTGGCGGCGGCGACGTTGTCCAGGCTGATGGTTGGATATCGTCCGGCCTTGAGCACTTCGCAGGCGTTAACGATCGGCGGCACATCGGCGTCGGCCGGGGCGTTTTCGAAAGGATCGTAAGCGCGCAACTGGATCACCCCGTCGGCCTGATAGGCGTAAACCAGCTCGGCGAATTGTCGCTCCAGTTCTTCCCGGCCCTGGGTGTCGCACAGCAGCAGGCGATAACCGGCCGCCTGCGCCGCTTGCTGCGCGCCGCTGATGACCCGGGCAAAAAAGGTGTTGGCGATGGTCGGCACCAGAATCACCAGATTGCCGGTGCGCCGCGAGCGAAACTGCACGGCCATCAGGTTCGGCCGATAGCCGGCCTGCTCCACGGCGGCCATGACGCGCTCACGGGTTGGCGCGAGCACGCGCTCGGGCGATTTCAAAGTCCTCGAAACCGTCGCCACGGAAACCCCGGCCAGCCGAGCCACTTCGCGAATATTGGACAAAAACACCTCGTTGTTTCATGCCGATCAGGCGCGGAGCTTACCGCAGGCGACGAGCGATCGAAACGCTGTCGATCATCCGCTGCCATTTGACACTCGGCTAATTCAAGCCTAGATTTCGCCCATGATGTAACCGGTTACATCGCTCATCAACATTGCATCCAGCTACCGAGACGACTGCCATGTACGCTGCCGCAAAAATAAGAATGGGTTTTGTTGGAGGCGGTGAAGGTTCATTCATTGCCCGTGCCCACCGGCAAGCCGCCGGCCTCGACGGACGCTTCGAACTGGTCTGCGGCGCATTCAGCCGCGACCCGGAGAATAATCAGCGCACCGCTGCGTCCTTGGGTGTCGCGGCCGAGCGTTGTTACGGCGACTGGCAAACCCTGCTCGCCCGCGAGGCCGCCCTGCCCGCCGAGCAGCGCATGCAATTGCTGGTCATCGTCACTCCCAATCATCTGCACGCACCGATTGCCCGTGAGGCATTGAGCGCCGGTTTTCACGTGTTCAGCGAGAAACCCGCGGCGCTGAACCTCGCCGAGGTGCAGGCGCTGCACTCGGTGGTCATCAACAGCCAGCGAATTTACGGGCTGGCGCACACCTACCTCGGTTACGCGATGGTCTGGCAGGCCCGCGAAATGGTCGCCAGCGGCGTGCTCGGACGCGTGCGCAAAGTCCTCGTCGAATACCCGCAAGGCTGGCTCAGCACCGATGTCGCCGGGCAAGGCAACAAGCAGGCCGGCTGGCGCGACGACCCGACGCAATCCGGGATCGGCGGCTGCATCGGCGACATCGGCACCCATGCGTTTTCCCTCGCCGAGTTCGTTGCCGGCCAGTCGATTCAGTTCATCAGCGCGATGCTCGGCTCGCATGTCGAGGGTCGGCAACTGGATGACGATGTCGCGATGCTGTTCAAAATGCGCGACGGCGCCAGTGGTGTATTGCTCGCCAGCCAGGTCTGCGCCGGTGAGGAAAACCCGCTGAAGATCCGCGTCTACGGTGACAAGGGTGGGCTGGAGTGGCGCCAAGAGGAACCGGCCAGCCTGATTCATCGACCGTTGAACGAGCCGATGCGCGTTCTGCGCTCCGGAGTCGGTCAGCCGTGGCTGTGTGCCGCCGCAACCCAACGCATGCGCCTGCCTGCGGGGCATCCGGAAGGTTATCTGGAAGCCATGGCCAACCTGTACGGCGATCTCGCCGAAGCGATTGTGCATGGCGCCGAGGGCCATCTGGCACCGGGCGTACCGGGCATCGATACCGGCCTGCGCGGCATGGCCTTCATTGAAACCGCGATCGCCAATCACCTTGGCAATGCAAAGTGGAGCGAGATACCCGGCCCACTGACAGGAGCCCAGCACAATGAACAGTGATCAGCAAAATTCGACTGGCCTGAAAGGTCCGGGGATTTTCCTCGCGCAATTCATCGCCGACGAAGCGCCTTTCGACTCCCTCGCCAACATTGCCGAGTGGGCGGCCTCGCAAGGCTACAAAGCCATCCAGGTACCGACCCTCGGCACACGGTTCATCGATTTGCAGCGCGCCGCTGAGAGCCAGGATTACTGCGACGAACTCATCGCCGTCTGCGCCCGCGCCGGTGTGGTGATCAGCGAGTTGTCGACGCACCTGCAAGGGCAATTGGTCGCGGTGCATCCGGCGTTCGACAGCCTATTCGACGACTTCGCCCCGCCCGCGCTGCGCGGCAAACCTCAGGAGCGCACCGAGTGGGCCATTGAGCAGTTGAAACTGGCCGCCCGTGCCAGCCAGCGTTTGGGACTCACGGCCCATGCAACCTTCTCCGGCGCCCTCCTCTGGCCATACGTCTATCCGTGGCCACAGCGTCCGGCCGGTTTGGTCGAGCAAGGTTTCGCCGAACTGGGCAAGCGCTGGCTGCCGATCCTCGATTGCTTCGAAGAGGCCGGCGTTGATCTGTGCTACGAAATCCATCCCGGCGAAGACTTGCATGACGGCGCGTCGTTCGAGCAGTTTCTCGAAGCGGTGAATCATCACCCCCGCGCCGCAATTCTGTATGACCCGAGCCACCTGCTGCTGCAGCAAATGGATTACCTCGGCTTCATCGATCGCTATCACCAACGCATCCGCATGTTCCACGTCAAGGATGCCGAGTTCCGCCCCGATGCGCGCTCCGGTGTCTATGGCGGCTATCAGGGCTGGGTCGAGCGTCCCGGGCGCTTTCGCTCGCTGGGCGACGGCCAGATCGATTTCAAATCGATCTTCAGCAAATTGTGCCAATACGACTTCAACGGCTGGGCCGTGCTGGAGTGGGAGTGCTGCCTGAAAGACTCCGCACAGGGCGCGGCGGAAGGCGCGGCGTTCATCGAGCGACACATGATCAGCAAGACCGCCAAGGCCTTCGACGATTTCGCCGGAGTCAGCGCTGACGCTGCTTCCAACCGACGCCTGCTCGGTCTGACTGACGATTGATTCATCCGCGTTACCGACATAAAAACAATACGGTGATCTGAAATGAACGTAATGAATGCGCGACTCAGCGTGATGATGTTTTTGCAGTTCTTTATCTGGGGCGGCTGGTTCGTCACCCTCGGCACTTTTCTGGCAACAACGCTGGCCGCCAGCGGTGGTCAGGTCGGCATGGCCTTTGCCACGCAATCCTGGGGCGCGATTCTGGCGCCGTTTGTCATTGGCTTGATTGCCGACCGGTTCTTCAATGCCGAACGCATTCTGGCAGTGCTGCATCTGCTTGGAGCAGTGTTGCTTTATCAGCTCTATCGCGCGGCAGACTTCAGCGCGTTTTATCCCTATGTGCTCGCCTACATGATGGTCTACATGCCGACATTGGCACTGGTGAACGCCGTGGCGTTCCGCCAGATCAAAGACCCGGCGCTGGAGTTCTCGCGCATTCGCGTGTGGGGCACGGTGGGCTGGATCGTCGCCGGCGTGGTGATCAGCTTCGTATTTGCCTGGGACTCTCAGCAAAGCATCGCGGCCGGAGGCTTGCGCAATACGCTCCTGATGTCCGCCGTCGCGTCGCTGTTGCTGGGGCTTTACAGCTTCAGTCTGCCAAACACTGCGCCGCTGAAAAGCGCAGCGGGCTCATCAAGCCTCAAGCAGATGCTCGGCGTCGATGCCTTGGGTTTGCTCAAGGATCGCAGCTATCTAGTGTTCTTCCTCGCCTCGATCCTGATCTGCATTCCGCTGGCCTTCTATTACCAGAATGCCAACCCGTTTCTGGCCGAGATAGGCGTGACCAACCCGACAGCGAAGATGGCCATCGGTCAGGTGTCGGAAGTGCTGTTCATGTTGCTGTTGCCGCTGTTCATTCATCGTTTCGGCATCAAGATCGCCCTGCTGGTCGGCATGGCTGCCTGGGCGTTGCGCTACGTGCTGTTTGCGTTCGGCAATAACGACGATCAGGCATTCATGCTGCTGATCGGCATTGCCCTGCACGGTGTGTGCTATGACTTCTTCTTCGTGTCCGGGCAGATCTACACCGATGCCAAGGCACCGGAACGCTTCCGCAGCTCGGCGCAAGGTTTGATCACCTTGGCTACGTACGGATTGGGCATGTTGATTGGTTTCTGGATCGCGGGACGGATTACCGACCACTTCACATCAAGCGCAGGGCATGACTGGAGAAGCATCTGGCTGTTCCCCGCCGGTTTTTCCGTGGCGGTGTTGCTGTGTTTCTGGGCGACATTCAAGAGCCGCGATCGCGACAAGGCTGTGTTGCCGAGCGCGGTTTAGAGCAGTTGTAATGCATGAATAGATCGAATGCCGCCTGTGGTTGAGGCGGCATTCGTTATCGATGCTCATGGTTGCGCTCAAGCGGTGCGACGTTCGAGCAGACGGTCAGCGCCACCTTCGGCGACCCGATTTCCTTGCAGATGATCGGAGCCATCAGAGGCTACTGCGTCACTGAACAATGGGTCGGTTTCGGTTGCGGCCACTGCATCGCTGAACAGCCGGTCGGTTTCAGTTGCAGCGACTGCATCGCTGAACAAGCGGTCCGTTTGAGTGGCGGCGACTGCGTCGCTGAACAGTGGGTCGGTTTCGGTGGCGGCGAAGGCGTTCAGTGCAAAAACCGAGAAAGCGATACCGAGGATAGTCTGGCGTTTCATGATGGTGTGCTCCGAGGTGCAGTGGTTGGGTATGGAGCCGATCTTACGCCGCACCGTGGATATGAGAACCTCATTGACTTAATGGTTGTTATTGACGCAATCAATGATTGAGTGGAGTAAAAGCAGCTGCTTATCTAACCGTTAAGCTGGTGCTTACGCGTCCAAACGAAACGCCCTACAACGTCTAAAGCACAAAACTGACAAATCGTATTTCTGACAGCTTTACGCAAGCAAAAAAAAGACCCGAATCGATCGAAACCGAAACGGGTCTTTCCCACTCAGACGACCCTTATTTCAAGTCATCAAAGTGATCTCGCAGGAACTCGTAAAAGCGCAAAGCTTTCAACAATCTCCATACAAGGCTCAGCGTACGCAGCAAAAGCTTCATACGTTTTGGCCTCCAGGGCTGGCGGTCAAACCTCCAGCAAACTTACCGGACCATGCGTGCCTTCAGCCTACATGTTGGTGTAGCTAGTGAGGCGGCCGGTTGAAATCCCTCCGAGACATCATTCCGGCGCGGGTGCGAATCCGCGTCAGAGGGCGTGAAACCTTTTGCGCCCCCAGCCAAACCTCACAGCTCTACCAACAAGATGAGCGCAGGCATCTTAACGCAGAAATCAGAAGAGAAAACCCGAGTAGCCAAGGTTATTCTGCGGCTACGCCTGAACCTTTGTAAAACCGTATTTCTGACAATGTTTATTGACAGACCTGAATTCAGTTACATGCGTTGGACGTTCCGAAAAAACCTCGCACATCACGCTAAACCTTCGTTGCACTGACGGGAGAAACTCAATACCATGCGCGGACATGTTGGTGTGGCTAGTGAAGCACATGGCCTCGGCTCCAAACCGAGGATTGAAAAACCGCCCCGCGAAGGCGGTTTTTTTTCGTCTGCGTTTTGTGGTCCCACCCCATCCAGGACACATTGCCTGACTCGATCCCCCTGCGCACCTGCACAAATCTTCTAAACACTCTCCTCCGCCACGCGGTATTTTAGAAACGCCCCTGCTCAACCGACCTATGGAATCCTCCCATGGACAAACGCAACTGGATCTCTCTCTCCCAGGATGTCGATACCGGGATCGAGTCGATTCGTGCGCATTTCCGTGGGCATGCCTACGATCCGCACTGGCATGACAGTTTTCTCGTCGGAGTGACCGAGCAAGGCGTGCAGCAGTTCAATTGTCGCCGGGTGCGTCATCGCAGTACGCCGGGGCATGTGTTTCTGCTTGAGCCGGGAGAAATCCACGATGGCCACGCGCCGACCGAGGATGGCTTTACCTACTCGATGCTGTACCTCGATCCGCACTGGCTGGAGCGCGAACTGCACGCGCTGTTCGAAGAGGCACCGGCCGACAGCCAGCCAGGCTTTGCCGACACCCTGAGCCACGATCCGCACCTGTCGACGGCGATCGTGCAAGCCTTCCACGTGTTACATGACGGCGATCTGCGCATCGTCCGGCAGACTGCGCTGGATGGCCTGCTGGCGTCCCTCACCCGTCATCTCGACTGGCGCAAGCGTCAGGACTTCGATCCGCGCCTGCCACTGGTTGCGCAGGTTGCGCGCGACTATCTGCATGCCCACACCTACGAAGACATCGGCCTCGACGACCTAGCGCAAGCCTGTGGTGCCGATCGTTTTCGCCTGACCCGCGCGTTCAAGGCCGCTTTCGGTTTGGCACCCCACGCCTACCTGATCCAACTGCGCCTGGCCAAGGCACGGCAATTGCTCGCGCGCGGCGAGACGCCAGCGCAGGTGGCCAGCGTGCTTGGTTTTGCCGATCAGAGTCATCTGGGGCGCTGGTTCCGCCGCGCCTATCAATTGACCCCGGCGGACTACCGCAGACGCTGCTCAAATCTTCCAGACTGAGGCCTGCCCACTGACGATCATGGTGTCCTGTTTCGACTCTCAGGAATCTGCACCATGGCTTCTTTACTGCCCTTTCTGCTGTTTGCTTTCGTCGCCTCGATCACTCCGGGGCCGACCAATATTCTGGTGCTGAGCCACAGTTCGCGGCGCGGATTGATTGCCACGTTGCCGATCATTTTCGGCGCCTGTGCGGCGGCGGCGTTGATTGTGCTGGTGGTCGGGCTCGGTGCTGGCGAAACCCTGTTGCGCTTTCCGCGCGTGCAGCAAGCAATGGCCTGGGCTGGCGTGCTCTGGTTGAGCTGGCTGGCGTGGCAGATCTTTCGCTGCCCGCCGCCATCGCTGGACCCGAAATCTGCGCAGGAACAAGGCTTGAGCGTCTTCGGCGCGGCGCTACTACAACTGGTCAACCCGAAGGTGTGGATGATGGCTGTGGCGGTGGTCAGCGTATTCGTTGGCGGCGGCGACAAGACGCTACGCCTGCTGGTGTTGTCGCTGGCATTTCTGCTGGTGTCACTGCCGTGCATGACGCTCTGGGCGCTGCTCGGCGTTGGCAGCGCGCGGTTGCTCAGCACACCGCAAGCGTTCAAGCGAATGAACGCGGCACTGGCCCTTCTTCTGCTGCTCTCGGCCTGGCTGGCCGTGTTGGTCTAATGCCCGGTGGCTTGCCGGTATTCGCGTGGTGTAAACCCGGTTGAGGCCTTGAACTGACGGGTGAAAGCGCTGTGATCGGTGTAGCCGCATTGCAGCGCAACCTCGGTAATCGGCAAGTCGCTGTGCAGCAATCGATGCGCGTGTTCCAGGCGGACTTTCTGAATCATCTGCCTTGGTGTCAGGTGGAAAACGCGTTTGCAGTAGCGTTCCAGTTGCGCCACGGAAATCCCGGCGATCCGCGTCAGTTCACCCAGCGTCACCCGCCGGTTGAAGTTGCCGCGGATGTATTCATCGACCGCCGCCAGGCGCTCGAACGCCGGGTGGGTTTCGCTGGCTGATTGCAGATCCACCGAAATCCCCACCAGGCCGATGATCGTCCCGTCACGGTTGTAGATCGGCCGCTTGTGGGTCAGGCACCAGCCCGGCTCGCGACTGCCATACAGGTGCAGTTCGAGCTGATCCTCCAGCACAAATCCTTCCTCCAGCACCTTGCGATCCTGCTCGGTATAACCCGGGCCCAACTGCGCCGGGAACACCTGCGCACTGGTTTTGCCGAGCAACGGGCGCAGGTCCTTCAAGCCACAACGCTGCACCAGCGTACGGTTGGCCAGCACATAGCGCGCTTGCAGATCCTTGATGAAGATCGCCGCATTGGGGATCACATCGAGTATCGGCAACAGCTGCGCGGCACCGGCGACCATCGCTTCGAGGGTCTGCGCACGCAAGCCGTCAGTGCCCTGGCACAGGATCGAAAACGCTGACTGCATCAAACACTTCCCCTCGAGCTGAACCACCGCAAATATCACTCGCCAGCAGATTGCAGCAACGTCGCGGCCCTGTCGAGGCCGCGGATTCATCGGCGCCATTGTGCTGAATTCGTCATCGATCCCGGCATAAAACATCAATCGCCGCCGCCGTCGACCCGTGCAAAGTCTGCTCGTCCCCGTGACACAACTGCCTATCCAATAACTCACAAGAAGGCGATGCCATGTCAGGCCAAGGCAAGTTCAAAAAACAGCTTTCATTGATCGACCTCACCTTTATCGGACTCGGCGCGATCTTCGGCTCCGGCTGGTTGTTCGCCGCCAGCCACGTCTCGGCGATTGCCGGTCCGGCGGGGATTTTCTCCTGGTTGCTGGGCGGTTTCGCCGTGTTGCTGCTGGGTATCGTCTACTGCGAACTGGGCGCCGCATTGCCCCGTGCCGGCGGCGTGGTGCGCTACCCGGTTTATTCCCACGGTCCGCTGCTCGGCTACCTGATGGGCTTCATTACGCTGATTGCGTTTTCCAGTCTGGTGGCGATCGAAGTGGTCGCCTCGCGCCAATACGCGGCGGCGTGGTTTCCCGGCCTGACCAAGGCTGGCAGTGGCGATCCGACGATCCTCGGCTGGCTGGTGCAGTTCGGCCTGCTCTGCGTGTTTTTCCTGCTCAACTACCGCAGCGTGAAGACCTTCGCCAAGGCCAACAATCTGGTCAGCGTGTTCAAATTCATCGTGCCGTTGCTGGTGATCGGCGTGCTGTTCACCTTCTTCAAACCGGAGAATTTCCAGGTTCAGGGATTCGCTCCATTCGGCCTGTCCGGCGTGGAGATGGCGGTCTCTGCCGGGGGGATCATCTTTGCCTACCTGGGCCTGACGCCGATCATTTCCGTGGCCAGCGAAGTGAAGAATCCACAGCGCACCATTCCCATCGCGCTGATTCTCTCGGTGCTGCTGTCGACCCTGATCTACGTGCTGCTGCAAATGGCCTTTCTCGGCAGCATCCCGACTGAGATGCTCGCCAACGGCTGGGCCGGTATCAGCAAGGAATTCGCCCTGCCCTATCGCGACATCGCCCTGGCGCTCGGTGTCGGCTGGCTGGCGTATCTGGTGGTCGCCGATGCGGTGATCTCGCCGAGCGGCTGCGGCAACATTTACATGAACGCAACGCCGCGCGTGATCTACGGCTGGGCGCAGACCGGCACTTTCTTCAAGGTCTTCACCCACATCGATGAAAAGTCCGGCATCCCGCGTCCGGCGCTGTGGCTGACTTTCGCCCTGTCGGTGTTCTGGACCCTGCCATTCCCGTCGTGGGAAGCGCTGATCAACGTGGTCTCCGCCGCGCTGGTGTTGAGCTATGCGGTGGCGCCTGTATCGGTTGCGGCGCTGCGGCGCAATGCGCCGGACATGCCGCGCCCGTTCCGGGTCAAGAGCATGGGCCTGCTCGGGCCGGTGTCGTTCATCATCGCCGCGCTGATCGTCTACTGGTCGGGCTGGAACACCGTGTCGTGGCTGCTCGGCCTGCAAATCCTGATGTTTGTCATCTATCTGTTCTGCGGTCGTTTCGTGCCCACCGCCCATCTGAGTCTGGCGCGTCAGGTGCGATCATCGGCGTGGCTGATCGCCTTCTACGCGGTGACCATCGTGCTGTCGAAACTCGGCACCTTCGGTGGCCTGGGTATCCTCACCCATCCGTTCGACACGATCGTCGTCGCCGCTTGCGCCACCGGTATTTACTACTGGGGCGCAGCGACCGGCGTGCCTGCCCATCTGCTGCGCCTGGACGATGAGGACGAAGAAAGCGACAGCCCTGCGCCCTCGTCCACCGTCAGCGCCCGCCCTGCCGGCGCCTACTGAAATCATCCAACGGGATCTCTTCATGAAACGAGTACACGTCATTGATTCCCACACCGGCGGCGAGCCGACACGGCTGGTGATGAGCGGCTTCCCCGAGCTGTCCGGCAACAGCATGGCCGAGAAACGCGATGCCTTGCGCAACCAGCATGACCAGTGGCGCCGCGCCTGTCTGCTCGAGCCCCGCGGCAACGATGTGCTGGTCGGGGCGCTGTATTGCCCGCCGGTGTCGCCTGATGCCACCTGCGGGGTGATCTTCTTCAACAACGCCGGATACCTGGGCATGTGCGGCCACGGCACCATCGGCCTGATCAATTCGTTGCAGTATCTGGGGAAAATCCAGCCGGGCGTGCACAAGATCGACACGCCGGTGGGGCAAGTCAGCGCGACTTTGCATGACGATGGCTCGGTCACCCTGGGCAACGTGCCCGCCTACCGCTATCGCAAACATGTGCCGGTGGACGTACCCGGTTTCGGCCGCGTGGTCGGCGATATCGCCTATGGCGGCAACTGGTTTTATCTGGTCTCCGAGCATGGCCAGAGGTTAACGATGGACAACGTCGAACACCTGACTGCGTACACCTGGGCGATGCTCAAGGCGCTGGAAGACCAAGGCATTTGTGGCGAAGACGGCGCGGTCATCGACCACATCGAACTGTTCGCCGATGACGATCAGGCTGACAGCCGCAACTTCGTCATGTGCCCCGGCAAAGCCTATGACCGCTCACCATGCGGCACCGGCACCAGCGCCAAACTTGCCTGCCTGGCCGCCGACGACAAGCTGCAACCGGGCGCACCGTGGATCCAGGCGAGCATCACCGGCAGCCAGTTCGAAGGCCGCTTCGAATGGGAAGGTGAACGCATTCGCCCGTTCATCACCGGCCGCGCCTACATGACCGCCGACAGCACCTTGCTGATCGACGACAGCGACCCGTTCGCGTGGGGCATCTGAGCCGCCACGCCGATTTTTCACTACGAATCAAACGAAATGCCAAGGAGTTGAACCATGAGCGACAACATCTTCACCGGTTGCATGCCGGCCCTGATGACCCCGTGCACCGCCCAGCGCAAACCGGACTTCGATGCGCTGGTGGCCAAGGGACGCGAGCTGATCGATGTCGGCATGAGCGCCGTGGTCTACTGCGGCTCGATGGGCGACTGGCCGCTGCTCACCGAAGCCGAGCGTCAGGAAGGCGTGGCGCGCCTGGTCGCTGCCGGGGTGCCGACCATCGTCGGCACTGGTGCAGTGAATACCCGTGAAGCGGTTTCCCACGCAGCGCATGCGGCGAAAGTCGGCGCGCAAGGCTTGATGGTCATCCCGCGCGTGCTGTCCCGTGGCGCTTCGGCGACGGCGCAAAAGGCCCACTTCGCCGCGATCCTGCAAGCCGCACCGAACTTGCCGGCGGTGATCTACAACAGCCCTTATTACGGCTTCGCCACCCGCGCCGATCTGTTTTTCGAACTGCGCCGCGAGTACCCGAACCTGATCGGTTTCAAGGAATTCGGCGGCGGCGCGGACCTGCGCTACGCGGCCGAGAACATCACCTCCAAGGATGACGACGTGACGCTGATGGTCGGCGTCGACACGCAAGTGGTGCACGGCTTCGTCAACTGCAACGCTACCGGCGCCATTACCGGCATCGGCAACGCCCTTCCTCGCGAAGTGCTGCAACTGGTGGCGCTGAGCAAGCAGGCCGCGCAAGGCGATGCCAAGGCCCGGCGCCAGGCGCGGGAACTGGAGTCGGCGCTAGCCGTGCTGTCATCGTTCGACGAAGGTTGCGATCTGGTGCTGTATTACAAGCACCTGATGGTGCTCAACGGCGACAAGGAATACACCCTGCACTTCAATGAAAGCGACGTGCTGAGCGACTCGCAACGGCGCTATGCCGAGAAGCAGTATTCGCTGTTCCGTCACTGGTACGAAAACTGGTCCGCCGAGCAGAACTTCGCCTGACCGCCACCTGCCGCGAGTCATCACGATTCGCGGCAGGCCTCGCTCATTTCACAGGAAGACACCATGACTCTGACGGGCAACATGCTGATCGGCCAACAATCCGTGGCGGGCAATCGTCCGGCCTTTCGCGGGATTGATCCGGCGACCAACCAGGCACTTGAACCGCAGTTCGCCGGGGCATCAGCCGAACAGGTGGAACAGGCCTGCGCCCTGGCCTGTGCGGCGCAAGATGCGTATCGCGAAACCAGCCTGAGCGCCCGTGCGGCATTTCTCGAAAGCATTGCCGAGCACATCGAAAACCTTGGCGATGAACTGATCGAACGCGCCCACGCCGAAACCGGTCTGCCGCCTGCACGCCTTCAGGGCGAACGTGGCCGCACCTGCTCGCAATTGCGCCTGTTCGCCCGTACCGTGCGCGCCGGTGAATGGCTGGACGTGCGCGTCGACAGTGCGCAACCGCAACGCCAACCGCTGCCGCGCTCCGACTTGCGCCAGCGGCAGATTGCCTTGGGGCCGGTCGCGGTGTTCGGCGCGAGCAACTTTCCGCTGGCATTTTCCGTGGCCGGTGGCGACACCGCCGCAGCACTGGCGGCCGGTTGCCCGGTGATCGTCAAGGCGCACAGCGCCCATCCGGGCACCAGCGAACTGGTCGGCCGCGCAGTCGCGCAAGCGGTCAAAGCCTGCGCTCTGCCCGAGGGCGTGTTTTCCTTGTTGTTCGATTCTGGCTACGAAGTCGGCATCGCATTGGTCAGCGACTGGCGCATCAAAGCCGCTGGTTTCACCGGCTCGCGCACTGGCGGTCTGGCCTTGATGAAAGCTGCGCAAGCGCGGCCCGAGCCGATCCCGGTGTATGCGGAAATGAGCTCGATCAACCCGGTTTTGCTGTTTCCCGCCGCGCTGGAAAATCGCGCGCAGGCGCTGGCCGAAGGGTTTGTCGCGTCGCTGACATTGGGCGCCGGGCAGTTCTGCACCAACCCGGGATTGCTGATTGCCCGCAAAGGCCCGGCGCTCGACGGGTTCCTCAGCGCGGTAGCGGAACTGATCCCGCGCAGCGCGGCGCAAACCATGCTCACGCCCGGCATCTTCGGTGCCTATCAAGCAGGCGTGACGGCACTGCAAGGCAATCCCCGTGCACGCGCGGTAGCGGTTGGCCAAGTCGGCGGCGGCCCGAATCAGTGTCAGGCGCATGTCTTCAGCACCGATGCAGCGGATTTTCTTGCCGATCAAAGCTTGCAAGCCGAGGTCTTCGGCGCGACAGCGCTGATCGTGCAATGCAGCAGTGACGAAGAAATCCGTCAGGTCTGCGCACATCTGGAAGGCCAACTGACCGCTACCCTGCACATGGATGACGCCGACCTTGCACTGGCGCGTTCGTTGCTGCCAACCCTGGAGCGCAAGGCCGGTCGCTTGCTGGTCAATGGCTGGCCGACCGGCGTGGAAGTCTGCGATGCAATGGTGCATGGCGGGCCTTACCCGGCGACCTCGGATGCGCGCAGCACCTCGGTGGGCACTGCGGCGATCCTGCGTTTCCTGCGACCGCTGTGCTATCAGGATTTCCCCGACAGTCTGCTGCCAACGGCGCTGCAACAGACCAATCCGCTCAACCTTCGGCGCTTGCTCGATGGCCAACGGGAAGCGACACGCCATGGCGAATAATCCTTCGCACGACATCGCCGTGGTCGGCGCCGGGATCATTGGCGTGGCTTGCGCACTGCGCCTGGCCCGCCAGGGTTTGCGCGTGGTGGTCATCGATCAGCAGGAACCGGGGCATGGCGCTTCGTTCGGTAACGCCGGGCATCTGGCTACCGAGCAAGTGTTTCCGATTGCTGATGTGTCGATCCTCAAGCGTTTGCCAGCCATGCTGATGGACCCGATGGGGCCGCTGCGTCTGGACTGGAAATACCTGCCGCGCGCCCTGCCGTGGTTCACCCGCTTGCTGCTGAATCTGCGGTCTGAACCTTTTCAGAAAACCGTCGCCGGCCTGCGCGCGCTCAATGAAAGCAGTCTCGACTCGTGGCAGCGCTTGCTCAGCGATATCCAGCGCACGGATCTGCTCAAGGTTGACGGCTCGTTACTGGTCTTCGAAAAACCTGAATCCCGTCAGGCCATCGAAGCCTTGCAGGCACGCCTGAATCAGCAGCAGGTGCCGGTGGATTACTGGCAGGCCGGTGCGATCCGCGAAACGGCGCCGCAGCTCAGCGAACAGATTCAGGGCGGACTGTTTTTCCCGCGCACAGGGCATTTCCTTGATCCCTATCGGGTGGTCTGCGCACTGGTCGAAGCGGCTCGCAGCAGCGGCGTGAGTTTTCTAAAGCAGCAGGTTCAAGGCGGCTACGTGCAGGAAAACGGCGTTTTATTGGTGACGGGCAACGGCGGTGTGACGGCCAGCCGCGTGTTACTGGCCTGCGGTGCGCATTCGGCGACACTCACCGCCGCGCTGACCGGCAAGCAAGTACCGTTGGACACCGAACGCGGCTATCACCTGATGCTGCCGCACGAGCATGATCGCCTGCCCTTCCCCGTCACCTCACTGGAACGCAAATTCATCATGACGCCCATGCGCGATGGCCTGCGCCTGGCCGGCACAGTCGAGTTCGCCGGGCTGGAGCGGCCAGCAAACATGGCACGCGCCTGGCAATTGCAGCGCCTGAGCCAAGGTCTGTTTCGCAAGGACCTGAACGCTGATGCCGCGACGCCGTGGATGGGCTTTCGCCCGTCGCTGCCGGATTCGCTGCCGGTGATCGATCAGGTTTGCGACGGCAAGGTCCTGCTTGCCTTCGGTCACCAGCATCTGGGCCTGACTCAAGCGGCGCTGACGGCGGAATTGATCGGGCAGATGGTCTCAGGCGCGGCTCTCGCGCTGCCGAGTGTCGACGCCTACCGACTGGCACGTTTCTAAGCGTGCTTCAGCGCGTCGCCGTGATGCATGGCCAGGTGGCCGGTCTTGTCGCTCTTGACCTCGTACTGCGGCGCGTCTTTCGAAGCCGGCCGGTGGCGGCCCATGAACTCGGTGTCGCGGGTGTGCACCTTGACCACTTTGCCGTGAATCTCGCCGGCCTCGGATTTCCAGCGCACCGCATCGCCGACTTTGAATGAACTGCTCATCATTGCCTCCTCGCCTCTGGCTGTTGGTTTATGGAGCCGCGCGCGTCGGAGAAATTCCGCTTTTTTGAGAGGCGACCGAAGGCAGGCAAAAAAATCGAACGGCGAAAATCGCCCGCACCTCCAACTTCCACAAGCCATAGAAAACGGCAATGACGAGGTGTGAGATGAACAACGATCAAGGCAAGCAAGGTGACGATCCGCTCCCAACCACGCCCGACCCGCTGAGTCCGGGGCGTACCGAGGTCGATCCGATGAAGGAACGCGGCATCGACGAACTGCCCGACAACGAGGGCGAAATCCCGCTGGATGATGACGATACCGGTCTGGATCCGGAGCGCGTACGTCAGGAAACCGATAACGCCGAGATGGACGACCAGCCCAATCCGCGTTGAGCCTGAAAAGGCAGCCGTCGCCATGCGGCTGCCTTTCGGTTGCGCAATCAACAGCAGAATCAGGCAAGCATTTCACAGAAATGCACTACTTCGCGCTCCGCCCCAGGCGCAACAATGGGCGTCCGACAACCCCATGGAGGATGCTCACATGCTCGTACAAGCCTATGGCGCCCACGCTGGCGACAAACCTCTTGAGCCGATGCAGATCAACCGCCGTGCCCCGGCGGCGCACGACGTACAGATCGATATCGCCTTCTGCGGCATCTGCCATTCCGACCTGCATCAGGTGCGCGCCGAATGGGCTGGTACGCAATTCCCTTGCGTGCCCGGCCATGAAATCGTCGGCCGCGTCTCGGCGGTTGGCGATCACGTCAAAAACTACAAGGTCGGCGATCTGGTCGGTGTCGGTTGCATCGTCGACAGCTGCCAGCAGTGCGATGACTGCGAATCCGGTCTGGAAAATTACTGCGACGGCATGATCGGCACCTACAATTTCCCGACCCCGGACGCACCGGGCTGGACCCTCGGCGGCTATTCGCAAAACATCGTCGTGCACGAGCGCTATGTGTTGCGCATCCGTCATCCCGAGGCGCAACTGGCCGCCGTCGCGCCGCTGCTCTGCGCCGGCATTACCACCTACTCGCCGCTGCGCCACTGGAACGCTGGCCCCGGCAAGAAAGTCGGCGTGGTCGGCATCGGTGGCTTGGGTCACATGGGCATCAAACTGGCCCACGCCATGGGCGCCCACGTGGTCGCGTTCACTACCTCCGAATCCAAGCGTGAAGCGGCCAAGGCGCTGGGTGCGGATGAGGTGGTGGTGTCGCGCAATGCCGAGGAAATGGCAGCACACACCAAGAGTTTCGACTTCATCCTCAATACCGTCGCAGCGCCGCACGATCTCGACGCGTTCCTCGTGCTGCTCAAGCGCGATGGCGCGTTGACCCTGGTCGGAGCGCCCGCATCGCCGCATCCGTCGCCGAACGTGTTCAACCTGATCACCAAGCGCCGCACCATTGCCGGTTCAATGATCGGCGGCATTCCCGAAACTCAGGAAATGCTGGATTTCTGCGCCGAGCACGGCATCGTTTCCGACATCGAGTTGATCCGCGCCGATCAGATCAACGAGTCCTACGAGCGCATGCTCAAGGGCGACGTGAAATACCGCTTCGTCATCGACAACGCAACGCTCGCCGGCTAAGCGCCAACGTCCATCGGCAGCGCCGTGCTGCCGATGGCTTGAAGGATTCCATCGGCGCGATTTGACAGCGCCTGCGTTGCTCGCCAGAGTCGCACCCCTTTTTCCACCGCTGGGTGAACAGGGGTCGCCGTTGAACCAACAGACATTGTCCATGCGCCTTGAACGCGTCGCCGCTCACGTGCCGGTCGGCGCACGACTGGCCGATATCGGTTCCGATCACGCCTATTTGCCCGTTGCCCTGATGCGCCGAGGACTTATTACAGCGGCGGTGGCTGGCGAGGTCGCGTTGACGCCATTCCACGCAGCGCAACGCACCGTCAATGACAACGACCTGCAAGGCCAGATCAGCGTGCGTCTGGCCGACGGCCTGGCGGCAATCAAACCTGACGACGCCATCAGCGCCATCACCCTGTGCGGCATGGGCGGCGAAACCATTCGCGATATTTTCGACAGTGGCAAAGCCCATCTCAGCGGCCACGAACGATTGATCCTGCAGCCCAACGGCGGCGAGCAAGCGCTGCGCCAATGGTTGATGGACAACGGCTACCGCATCGTCTGTGAAGAGGTGCTGCATGAGAACCGCTTCGACTACGAAATTATCGTTGCCGAGCCGGCCTCTGATCCGGTGACTTACGATGCCAGGGAACTGTTTTTCGGTCCGCTGCACCTGCAGGCACGCTGCCCGGCATTTCTGCACAAATGGCAACGCAGGCTGAAGCAGCGGCAGAAGACGTTGGGGCAGTTTACGCGAGCGCAACAAGCGCTGCCGGAGGACAAAATTCTTGCGCTGAAGCAAGAGATGCAGTGGATCAGTGAATTGCTCGGGTGACTGTGCCGCCGTCTTCGCGAGCAGGCTCGCTCCCACAGGAAATTGCATTTCTCCTGAGGGAACACGGTCAACTGTGGGAGCGAGCCTGCTCGCGAAAGCGGTGGGTCAAGCTACACAGCAACCAAGTTGGCCGCAGCCGTCGGAAAAACAAAAAGCCTGCTGTTAAAAGCAGGCTTTTTCGTGGGTGGTGAACTTACTTCTGCTGCGTCAGCGCCGAGTAGCTGTTCATCAGGTTGCGGTAGTTGGGAATGCGCTGCGACAGCAGGTTACCCAGGCCTTCAATGTCGTTGCGCCAGTCGCGGTGCAGCTCACAGGCTACCGAGAACCAGTTCATCATCTGCGCGCCGGCCTGAGTCATGCGGCTCCATGCGGCTTGCTGCACGGTGGTGTTGAAGGTGCCGGACGCATCGGTGACCACAAACACATCAAAGCCTTCTGCCAGCGCCGACAGGGTCGGGAACGCTACACACACATCCGTTACCACACCGGCGATGATGATCTGCTTGCGACCGGTGGCCTTGATCGCCTTGACGAAGTCTTCGTTGTCCCAAGCGTTGATCTGACCTGGGCGAGCGATGTACGGCGCGTCCGGGAACATTTCTTTCAACTCCGGTACCAGCGGGCCGTTCGGGCCTTGTTCGAAGCTGGTGGTGAGGATGGTCGGCAGGTCGAAAAACTTGGCCAGATCCGCCAGCGCCAGCACGTTGTTCTTGAACTCGTTCGGCGAGAAGTCCTGCACCAGCGAGATCAGACCGGTCTGGTGGTCAACCAGCAGCACGATAGCGTCGTCTTTGTTCAGGCGGTTGTAGGTTGGAGTGGTCATGGTGTGCGTCCCTTTTCAAGTTTGGAGTTTTGTTGTTGCGTTCAAGTTGGGTACAGATTACTGACGCACAGCAAAGGGATAAATCGGCTGAAAAGCGTTTCACCGTCCACTCAAACGGGACAATCATTTGAGGTCCGCTCTGATTAGATACACCACAGTACAAATGATGTACCTCAGCCCCCATTTATCAACTCGGCACAACTTCCTAAAGTCTCCTCCAACAGCCACCCGCCATCCTGACGGGCCAGCGACAGAGGAAATCATCATGAGCACATCGAAAAAAGTAGTTGTCATCACCGGCGCTTCACAAGGCATTGGTGCAGGTCTGGTCGAAGGCTTTCGCGCCCTTGGCCATCAAGTGGTCGCTACCTCGCGCTCGATCAAAGAATCGAGCGACCCGGATGTCCTGACCGTCGCCGGCGACATTGCCGATCCGCAAACCGCCGAGCGCGTGATTCGCGCCGCTGTTGCCCGCTTCGGTCGCGTCGATACGCTGGTCAACAATGCCGGGATCTTTCTGGCCAAGCCGTTCACCGCTTACAGTCAGGCGGACTATGCCCAGGTCGTGGCGACCAACATGAGTGGTTTCTTCTACATCTCGCAACTGGCCATCGCCGAGATGGAAAAACACGGCAGCGGCCACGTCGTCAGCGTGACCACCAGCCTGGTCGATCATGCAATCGACGGCGTGCCTTCGGTATTGGCGTCGCTGACCAAGGGCGGCATCAACGCCGCGACCAAATCCTTGGCGATCGAGTACGCCAAGCGCGGGATTCGGGTCAACGCCGTGTCGCCGGGCATCATCAAAACGCCGATGCACGCCGAGGAAACCCATCAGGCGCTGGGCAGCCTGCACCCGGTCGGCCACATGGGCGAAATCGACGACATCGTGCAAGCGATCCTCTACCTCGACGGCGCCAATTTCGTCACTGGCGAGATCCTGCATGTCGACGGTGGCCAGAGCGCCGGCCATTGATCGAAACCCTGCAACGCCGCCGGTGGATACCGGCGGCGTCGTTGGTTGTGGTACACAGAGGATGAACGTCCGTCGATCCTCGGTGCGAGCCACAATGAAACGCCATTTTGAAGATTTGCAGTTAGGCAGTATCGAACTGTTCTGCCTGGCCGCCGAAGCCGGCAGCTTCACCGCCGCCGCGCAACTGGCCGGGGTCACGCCCGCTGCGGTGAGCCGGTCAATTCTGCGTCTGGAGCAACGCCTGGGTTCGCGACTGTTCGCGCGCACCACGCGCAGCATCCGCCTCACCGACGCCGGCCGCAGCTTCTTCGAACAGTGCAGCCAGGCGCTGACGCAACTGGTCGAAGCGCAGCAGGAAGTCATGGGCGCGCAGACTTCGCCATCGGGTCGACTGCGCATCAGCCTGCCAACCACCTACGGGCATCACCGCATCCTGCCGCTGCTGCCGAAATTTCGCGCGTTGTACCCCGAGGTCACGGTCGACGTGCACTTGGGCAACCGCAATATCGACTTCGTTGAAGAGGGCTACGACCTGGCGATACGCGTGCGCGCGCAACCGGACTCGACCCTGATCGCGCGCCTGCTGGAAGACGCCGCCCTGGTGGTGGTCGCCGCCCCCGAATATCTGCATAGAGCCGGCACGCCGCAGACGTTGGACGATATCATCGCGCATGAGTGCATCCAGTTCGAATTGCCCAGCAGCGGGCGGCGGATTTCCTGGCTGTTTCAGGAAAACGGCCGGGACCTGGAAGTGATTTCCGACGGTGGCTATTCCTGTTCCGACGATGTGCTCGGCGGTGTGACGCTGGCCAAGCACGGCGCCGGGCTGTTTCAGACTTACCGGTTCATCGTCGAGCAGGAACTCGCCGATGGCCGCCTGATTGAAGTGCTGCAGCCGTACGCCGGACGTTCGCGCCCCTACACCCTGCTCTACCCGCACGGCCGCTATGTGCCGCAACGGGTGCGGGCGTTTGTGGATTTTCTGTTGGGGTTTCGTGATGAATGGGCGGGACACCCGCGGTAATCAACCGGTCTGACGCAGGCGGCTGAGTTCCTTCGACGGCGGGCAGCCGAACTGGCGGTTGTATTCGCGGCTGAACTGCGAAGCGCTTTCGTAGCCGACGCGGTAACAGGCGCTCGAGACGTCCAGCCCTTCATTGATGATCAGCCGCCGCGCCTCTTGCAGGCGCAGCTGTTTTTGATATTGCAGCGGGCTCATCGCGGTGACGGCTTTGAAGCGGTGATGCAGCGCCGAGTTGCTCAGGTTGGCCACCTGCGCCAGCGCGTCGATACGCAGCGGCTCGGTGAAATTCTTGTTCAGCCAGTCGATAGCGCGCGTGACCCGGTGGGTCTGCGAATCGCTGACGGCGATTTCATACAGCAGATGCCCGTGCTGGCCGCGCAGCAGGCGGTAATACAGCTCGCGCAACGCCATCGGCGCGAGCATGCCGATGTCGCGTGGATTATCCAGCAGGCGCACCAGACGCAGCATGGTATCGAGCAATGTCACGTCGATCTTGTCGAGAAACATCCCGCGACCGGCGTCCTGTGGCATGCCGGTCAGCGGCGATTCGGCTATCAGTTGCGTCAGTTGCGCCGGATCGAAATCCAGCCGTACGCAAAAATACGGCGCCTCGGGCGAGGCTTCGATCACCCGTCCCGACACCGGCAACGTCACCGACACCACCAGATAATTCAGCGGGTCGTAGAGGAAGCGTTCGTCACCCAACCCGACTTCCTTGCGCCCCTGCACGATCAGGCACAGCGCCGGCCGGTGCACAACGTGAATCAGCTCGGTCGGGCCATCGAGACGGATCACGTGCAGTGGCGCAATCGCGGTTTCGTAGGTGCCCGGCGCGTCAAAGCGTTGAGTCAGCAGGCGCACCAGTTCGGCGCGATACACCGCCGTGTCGTGGAGGATGGAAGCGTCGTGGTTATCCATGCAAAGGGTCTCGAATGCAGACGAAGGTGGGTCAACTGCGGAGGAAGATTAGCCAGTTTTACCCAGCGGCGACTAGTTCAAAGATGCTGCAGATTTGCCTGATTCTGCGTGCTCGTGATCGTGGCAAAGCCATGGACGCGTTATCACACGCGCCCTTGGCTTCTCACACCACTATCAACCTGCCGTTACCGTCATGCCGCCATCGGCCATGACCACCGAGCCGACCATGAAACTGGCGCGGTCGGAGGCGAGGAAGGTGACGATTTCGGCGATTTCTTCCGGCTGCGCCGCCCGACCGATCGGCGCCGCTTCGCCGTGCTGGGCGAGGAAGCCCGGACCGTCCTCGACCACGTCATTGAGGATATTGGTCACCACATCGCCGACGCCGATGGCGTTGACGCGAATGCCGTGTTCAATGACTTCCAGGGCCAGCGTGCGGGTCAATTGCGCCAGCGCACCTTTCGAGGCGGTGTAAGCGGCAATGGTCGGAAAGGCAAAGTACGACGCATAGGAAGCGATATTGACGATCGCGCCGGACTTGTTCGGGATCATCGCCTTGACCGCTTCGCGGCAGTGCAGGAAGGCGGCCGTGGCATTGACTGCCTGGATCTTTTCCCAGTCGTCGCGGCTCATGTCGATCACGGCTTTGTTGATGATGATCCCGGCGTTGTTGACCAGAATATCCAGGCGCCCGAACTGCTCGACGGCAAGGCCTACTGCACGTTCGGCGGCGCCGTCCTCGGTGATGTCCGCCACCAGCGGCACCAGATCGGGACGAGCCAGTTCTACGACAGCCGGGTTGAGGTCTTCGGCAATCACCTTGGCGCCGCGAGCGTGCAGCATCAGCGCAATCGCCTTGCCGATGCCACTGGCCGCGCCAGTGACCAGTGCAACTTTACCGGCGACTTCTTGTGGCAGGGTGTGGTTGAAATCAGTCATGGTTTTAACTCCTCGATAGCGAATCGGTGTTGCGCCTGATGGCGCGCTCGTAAACACGGCTTCACTGTCGCGCACTGTCCGCCGCCGGGCTTTCGGGCGATTGCCGGGACTGTCGGAGTTTTGCGCTGGAATTTCTCATTCGCCCGCCCTAACCTGCAAAATCATTCGCAGCCGAAGCTTTTCATGGAGCGTCCTGTGCCCTCTGCCAGCCCCGCTACACCGACAATCAGCCAGCCCGCGCGCATCGCCGCCGAAGCCATGCCGGAGCATCTGCCCGGTGTTGCGGAAACGACCACGCCGCGGCCGCAGATCAAGGATGCAGTGGTGCAACTGTTCCGCCATCAGACTCTGCTCGAACCGATCCGCGTGCCCTGCGTGGCCGAACCGCTGCTGGTGCTGGTATTGGCCGGCACTGCCCGGGTCGAAGAACGTTCGTTGGGCGGAGAATGGCAGGCAAGCCAGGTCACGGCGGGCGACTTCTTCCTGACCAACACTCGCGAACCCTATGAAATGCGCTGGCAAACCGAAGGCTGTGAGGTCTTCGAAGTCATGCACCTCTACCTCGGTCTGGGCCTGATCGAACAAGCGGCGCGCGAAGCGTTCGGCGAACAGGCCGGTGCAGTGACGTTTGTCGATGTGTCCGGTGCGCGTGACGAGCAGGTCAGCTTCATCCTTGAGCAACTGCGCATCGAACTGACCGAACAGCGCCAACCCAGCGCACTGCTGGTGCACAGCCTGGCTCAGGCGTTGGCGATCCATCTGCTGCGTCATTACCTCGACCCCGGCAGCAACCCGCGCCGCGACAACGCCCTGCCCGCCTACAAACTGCGCCGGGTGATCGAAGCCATGAATGCGAATCTGGCGGAGGATTTCAGTCTCAGTCATCTGGCCGCCATCGCCGGGCTGAGCGACTACCACTTCAGCCGCACCTTCAAGCGCGCCACCGGTTTATCGCCCTCGCAATACTTCATCCGCCTGCGCATGAGCCGCGCGCGTCATCTGTTGCTGGAAACCGCCCACAGCGTGATCGACATCGGCCTGGAGGTTGGCTACTCCAGCCCCAGCCACTTTTCCCAGGTGTTCCGCCGTGAAGTCGGCGTCACCCCGAGCGCCTACCGCGATGCGCCACGCGGGGCCTGAAACCTGTCGAAAAGCGACGCAGCAGAATTGGGCAAATCCCGTGGAGGAATCGATTAATAGCCCATGCGCCCCCGCACTTAATCTTCTTCCAAGCCCACTCACGGGCACACAGAAGAGGACGACATCATGCTGAACATTCAAGACAAAGTGATCGTGATTACCGGCGCCAGCAGCGGCATCGGAGAAGCAACCGCACGCCTGCTCGCCGAACGTGGCGCCAAAGTGGTGTTGGGCGCACGGCGCACCGAGCGTCTGGCCGTGATTGCCGAAGAGATCAACGGCGCCGGTGGCCACGCGCAGTTCCGCGCACTGGACGTCACCGATCAGCAGGATGTGCAGCGCTTCGTCGATTTTGCCGTGGAGCACTACGGCCGCGTCGATGTGCTGGTCAACAACGCCGGGGTCATGCCGTTGTCACGGCTGGATGCGCTGAAGGTCGATGAGTGGAACCGCATGATCGACGTCAACATCCGTGGCGTACTCCACGGCATAGCCGCCAGCCTGCCGTTGATGCAGCGCCAGCGCGCCGGGCAAATCATCAACATCGCCTCGATCGGTGCTTACGCGGTGAGCCCTACTGCGGCGGTGTACTGCGCGACCAAATACGCCGTACGGGCGATTTCCGAAGGCTTGCGTCAGGAAGTCGGTGGCGATATCCGCGTCACCGTCATCGCACCGGGCGTGACTGAATCGGAACTGGCCGAGAGCATTTCCGATGAAGGCGGCCGCGAAGAGATGAAGTCATTCCGCAAGATCGCCATCCCCGCCGAAGCCATCGCCCGCGCGATTGCGTATGCCGTCGAACAACCGGCGGACGTGGACGTCAGCGAACTGATCGTCCGCCCGACCGCGAGCCCCTACTGAGACCCGGAGTCAATCTGTGGGAGCGAGCCTGCTCGCTAAAGCGCTGGGTCAGCCGGCAAGATGCTGAATGTGCCGCCGTCTTCGCGGGCAAGCCCGCTCCCACAGGTTTTTTGTGGCACCACCAAATCATTGGTCAACACGGAAAAATTGTGGGAGCGAGCCTGCTCGCGAAAGCGGTGGTTCAGGCGAATATGAAGTTGAATGTGACGCCGCCTTCGCGAGCAGACTCGCTCCCACAGAGGTGGTAGCACCACCAAATCATTGGTCAACACGGAACATTGTGGGAGCGAGCCTGCTCGCGAAAGCGCTGGATCAGCCGGCAAAGATGTTGAATGTACCGCCGTCTTCGCGGGCAAGCCCGCTCCCACAGGGTTTTTGTGGCACCACCAAATCATTGGTCAACACGGAACATTGTGGGAGCGAGCCTGCTCGCGAAAGCGCTGGATCAGCCGGCAAAGATGTTGAATGTGCCGCCGTCTTCGCGAGCAGACTCGCTCCCACAGGGAATCGCGGTGCCGCTGACGAAATGGGCTGGCACTCATATCTAACCTAACGCGCTCCCGGCCCGATCAACATGCTTTCGATCTCGGCGCCGGGCATCATTTGCTGCAGGCCTTCGATGAGCTTGTCGCCGGCCTCGGTCAGCGCTTCCAGCGGCATGGCCGGAAGGCTTTCGAGGATGAACCACATGTGCTGCGCCTGCGCATCGAGGCGAGTTCGCACGCCTTGGCGCCAGTTCCAGCGCCGGCAGGTCACGCCTTGGTCATCGCGCCAGACCACTTCGCCGGCGTCCGGAAACTCATGCGCGGGCAGACCTTCTTTCATCGTGTCGAACGGTTCGCTGCCATCGGCGACGACCAGACGCGGTGAGCCTATGTAGGCTTGCGCATTCTCGCCGCCGACCGGAATCGCGTACTCGAGGCTGATGGCGTTGTACAGATCAACCACCGGATCGATGCTCGGCAACTCGCCGTCGCGCAACACCCGTTTGCGCAGAGCCTCGGCCGAGCAAGGCGTGCGCTGCGGCTTGGCACCGAACTGGCGAAACACGTCCGCCCAGGCCTGCAAGTGCGCGGGCGCCCATGACGGGCCACCGTCGGCGACGATCTGGCAGGCTTTGGCCAGTGCTTCACCGGCCACGTATGCCTGAGTAATCGGCGCCGCTTGCACGACAATACTCAGCGCTCTGAAGCCCGGCGCGAGTTGCGCAACAGCCGGATCGATTGACGGCACGACAGACAGCATCCCAGAATCCCCCTCATACCCGAATTTCAAACGATGCTAGCGATCAATGACCAAGAAAGTCAATATATCGACCGAAGCCGGCGCCGACGTCGAGACCGTCAGCGCGGCGGTGTCGCGCACGCTCAAACAGGCGCGCAAACAACAGGGCATCACCCTCGACGAACTGTCCCGACGCTCGGGCGTGAGCAAAGGCATGGTGGTCGAGATCGAGAAAGGCTCGGCCAACCCAAGCATCGCGACATTGTGCAAAATCGCCGCAGCGCTGGGCTTGTCCGTGGCGGACTTCGTCAATGTCGCCGACACTCCGGCGGCGCATCTGATCGACAGTGATGACATCCCCACGCTGTGGACCGGTGAACTGGGCGGATCGGCGCGCCTGCTGGCCGGCACCAGCGGCCCGAACATGCTCGAGTTGTGGCGCTGGGAATTGTTTCCCGGCGAGTCGTTTTCTTCAGCCGGTCACCCGAATGGCACCACAGAGCTGTTTCATGTCGAGAAAGGCACGTTGCATTTGCACGTTGGCGATGCCGAGCTGATTGTCGGGCCTGGGTGTTCGGCGGTGGCGCGGACCGATGTGGCGCATGGGTATGCCAACCATGGGCGAGCGAAACTGGTTTTCACGATGTCGGTGACTGAACTGCATCAGGGTGCCAGGGAAAGCCCCTCACCCTAGCCCTCTCCCCGAGGAGAGGGAACTGTCCGGGTTGACCATCACAGGGAGCGTTCCCCTTCAAACAGCACGGTCAGCGTGACGGCGGATGCTCCGTCGAAACCGAATTGGCCGCATCCACATCCGACATGTCTTCTTCTACAGGCGCCTCATCGTCCGGCGGCAAAGGCACCTCGGAGTTTTCGCGCTTGGGATCGTGCCCGGTCTCATTGTCGGTGGGGCGCGTCACGGCTTGTTGCGACTGGTTGCCCGGTGCGTTTTCATCAATGTCCATGTCGTTCTCCGAGGTGTTCAGCGATAAGTACCTGAACGTGTGAAATGCCCTTGCGTGACAAGTGCCCGACAATGGACGAACGGCGTTCTGTAGAAAACGCAAAAAGCCTGCTTTCGAGGCAGGCTTTCGCTTTGGATTTAACGCTTACTTCTGCTGCGTCAACGCCGAGTAGCTGTTCATCAGGTTGCGGTAGTTGGGAATGCGCTGCGACAGCAGGTTACCCAGACCTTCAATGTCGTTGCGCCAGTCGCGGTGCAGCTCACAGGCCACCGAGAACCAGTTCATCATCTGCGCGCCGGCCTGAGTCATGCGGCTCCATGCGGCTTGTTGCACGGTGGTGTTGAAGGTGCCGGACGCATCGGTGACCACGAACACATCAAACCCTTCCGCCAGCGCCGACAGCGTCGGGAACGCTACACAGACATCCGTGACCACACCGGCAATGATGATCTGCTTGCGCCCGGTGGCCTTGATTGCCTTGACGAAGTCTTCGTTGTCCCAAGCGTTGATCTGGCCTGGACGAGCGATGTACGGCGCGTCCGGGAACATCTCTTTCAGCTCCGGCACCAGCAGGCCGTTCGGGCCTTGTTCGAAGCTGGTGGTGAGGATGGTCGGCAGGTCAAAGAACTTGGCCAGATCCGCCAGCGCCAGCACGTTGTTCTTGAACTCGTTCGGCGAGAAGTCCTGCACCAGCGAGATCAGACCGGTCTGGTGGTCAACCAGCAGCACGATAGCGTCGTCTTTGTTCAGGCGGTTGTAGGTTGGAGTGGTCATGGTGTGCGTCCCTTTTCAAGTTTGGAGTTTTGTTGTTGCGTTCAAGTTGGGTACAGATTACTGACGCACAGCAAAGGGATAAATCGCTTGAAAAGGGTTACACCGTCCACTCAAACCGGACAATCCACTTCAATCGTAGAACGGTTCAACCAACGCCCGACTACCGACAAAGAAACTGTCCGCCACCAGGCGCAACGGTTGCAGATCCAGGTCGCTGGCCTTGTCGCTGATCAATTGCTGGAAGTGGCGGTAGACCGCTGCGTACTCGCCCTCCTCCAAGACGCTTTGGCGCACGCCGTCGATGCTCAGCACCGCGCCGCCATTGTCCAGGCGCAGGACGCCTTCGACGCAGCGGATTTCGATGCTCCACAGTTCATCGTGGCCATGGTCGAAATCGAACTCGGCTCGTACGTCGAGCTGATGTGCATCAGACATTTTGATCGAGGCGGCAATCGGCGACTGGCAATTGTTCGGCACGCGCATTTCGGCGGCTTCGACAAACAGCGGCAGCGCCAGCAGGTGGGTGACGATCGACAGCGCGTTGATTCCCGGGTCGAAGACGCCGAGGCCGCCCGGTTGCCAAATCCATGCCTGACCCGGATGCCACTTGCGCACGTCTTCCTTCCAGTCGATCTGCACGCGTTGCAGGGTGCGGCTGGCAAGCCAGTCGCGGGCGGCGGCGATGCCCGGTGCGTAGCGTGAATGCCAGGCGAACAAAGCGCTGACGCCTTGATCGGCGACTTGATCGACCAGGGCCATGGCCTCGCCCAATGTCGCACAGGGCGGTTTTTCCACCAGCACGTGCTTGCCGGCCGCCAACGCCTGTTGCACCAGTGCGAAGCGCCCCTGTGGCGGCGTGCAGAACGCAATTGCGTCGACAGTCGGGCCGTTTTCGAGCAGTTCGCCCAGCGACTGGAAGTTCTCCACCCCGGCGCAAGGTTTGCCCTGGGTAGCGACCGCCACCAACTGGAACGCCGGGTTGGCGAGGATGGCGGGAACGTGTTGATCCTGGGCGATCTTGCCGTAGCCCACCAGGCCGAGACGAATCGGTTGCATTACAGACTCCTGTTGTTGTTTTGGTCTTTGCAGCGCAGCGGCAAGAGTACGTGTTTCTGCGCCCGCCTCCAATCGTCATACTATTTAAATCAAGTTTGATCGCGGCGAACGCATGGCTTATTCGTCATTTCTTCTTACACCTTTTGTCGTCCACTCCCGCACCGCGCGGCGATCGGCAGCCGGCGATCAGCCTCAGTTTGCTATCATGCGGCGCTTTTACGGTTAACCCCTCGCCAGTCCTGCCGACTGGCGGGCTGCAAAAGGCGGTATTAGATGACGGCTTTGTTGACTCGCCGCAAGGTACTTGCGGGAATGGGCGTGCTCGGGCTCGGCCTGCTCGCCGGTTGCGATACCCGTGGCCAACTGTCGTACAAGTACGGCAAGGATCTGAGCGACAAGATTCTCGGACGCACATTCAAGCTGAAGAATCCCGAAGGCGAAACCATGTCGCTGTCGAGCTTTCGCGGGATGATGCCGATGATCTTCTTCGGCTTCACCCAGTGCCCGGCCGTTTGCCCCACTACCTTGGCCCGCGCCGCACAGATCAAAAAACTGATGGGCCGCGACGGCGACCGTTTGCAAGTGGTGTTCATCACCCTCGACCCGGAACGCGACACGCCGCAGATCCTCGACGCCTACGTCAAAGCCTTCGACCCGAGCTTCGTCGCGCTGTACGGGACGCTTGAGGAAACCAAGGCCACCGCCAAGGAATTCGACGTGTTCTACGAGAAAGTCCCGGCCGGCGACACCTACACCATCTCCCATACGTCCACCAGCTATGTCTACGACTCGCGTGGTGAGTTGCGCCTGGGCCTGTCCACTTCGCTGACAGCCCAAGAGTGCACGGAAGATTTGCTTACTGTTATGGAGGTCTGCTGATGCATCCCGTTCTGAATCACCTCAAACGCACCGTATGTGCACTGTCCCTGCTCGGCCTGGCCTTTCAGGCGTCGGCGCAGACCAAAGTCGACGACGCCTGGGTCCGTGCCACCGTGCCGACCCAGTCCGCCAGCGGCGCGTTCATGACCGTCACTGCCGACAGCGACAGCAAGCTGCTCAGCGTTGCCTCGCCAGTGGCCAATGACGTGCAGATTCATGAAATGAGCATGAAGAACGACGTCATGACCATGGGCCCGGTGAAATCAGTTGAGCTGCCGGCTGGCAAAGCTGTCAGCTTCGATCCGAACGGCTACCACGTCATGCTGATGGGCCTGAGCGGTCAGTTGAAGGAAGGCGACAGCGTGCCGCTGACCCTGACCGTGGAAAACGCCAAGGGCGAGAAAGAAACCATCGAAGTCAAAGCACCGGTTCGCGCGCTGACCAACATGGGCGGCCACGATCACAGCAAGATGCATTGATCGCTGACTGAAAGACTGTTCGCCCGACAAATAAGCGGGGCGGCTTGATCGATGATCGTGCCGCCCCGTTTTTTATGGAAGCGATGCTCTGACCGAATGGAAAGCTTGCTTTACATAAGCAAAGATTTCGACGAGGATGTAAAGGGTCTTTTACATGGAGTTAAACATGAATCGCTATTACCTCGAAATGGGCGCCGCATTGACGCTGTACACACTCGTGCTGATCGCCTC
The DNA here is from genome assembly GCF_025910115.1 of Pseudomonas sp. RG1. Lineage (NCBI taxonomy): Bacteria > Pseudomonadati > Pseudomonadota > Gammaproteobacteria > Pseudomonadales > Pseudomonadaceae > Pseudomonas > Pseudomonas sp. RG1. The sequence continues at coordinate 66,431 of NZ_JAPCIK010000019.1, read as the reverse complement.
GGTGGTTGCCAGCCAACATTTGCTGGACGCCCATCTGCTGTTGCGTTCAGCCGTCGCGCTGGCGCCGATGATCCCCGCCGGATTGATGTGCTGGGCTATCGTGCGCAACCTGCGGCGCCTGGATGAGATGCACCTGCGCATCCAGTTTGAAGCGCTGGGCTTTGCGTTCGCCGCTTCCGCGTTGCTGACGTTCAGCTATGGCTTTCTCGAAAATATCGGCGCCCCGCACATCCCGTGGACCTGCGTATGGCCGGTGATGGGCGCAATGTGGATCCTCGGTCTGCAAATCGCCCGACGTCGCTATCAATGAAAAATCACCTCAAGGCGCTGCGCGCCGAGCGCAAGTGGTCACAGGTCGATCTGGCGCAGCGCTTGAAGGTCTCCCGTCAGACCATCAATGCCATCGAAAATGAACGCTATGACCCAAGCCTGCCGCTGGCCTTCCAGATCGCGCGAGCGTTCGGGTTGCCGATTGAAAGCATTTTCGAGGATGGGGAAACGTCCATTTCCGACTCGCTGTGAGCGCTGCCACTGACGAGTATTAGCGGCAGACCACAGGAGCCTGCCGCACTCCCCTCCCCTCAACTCCCCGCACCACCATGCGCTTCTTCAAAGAAGTAATCCTTCCAGCTCCCCGCCTTGTTTTTCAACACACCCAGTTCCTGCAGTTTCTCGGCGTAGATGAACGTGCGTTGCGGTACAACGGTGAAGTCGATTTCCGGGTCTTTGACGATTTGCTCGACCAGGGCCAGCGGCAGTTTCGATTGCTCTACACGGATGTAGGCCTGGGCGGCGGCGGGTTTGTCGGCTTTGATGATGTTCTCCGCTTCCGCCAGTGCGTCATAGAAAGCTTTGTAGGTTTTCGGGTTTTCGTCGTGGAATTTTTCCGTGGTGTAGAGCACGTTGAACGTCGCCGGGCCGCCGAGGATGTCGTAGGAGCTGAGCACTTTATGCACGTTGGGGTTTTGCAGCGCCTGGTACTGGAACGGTGGGCTGGAGAAATGCGAGTTGATTTCCGAGCCGCCAGCGATCAGCGCAGCGGTGGCGTCCGGGTGCGGCAGGCTGACCGAAATGTTGTCGAACTTCTTGAACTGGTCATCACCGAATTCCCTGGCGGTTTCTATCTGCAGGGTACGCGACTGGAAGCCTACGCCTGCGGCCGGCACCGCGATACGGTCCTTGTCGCTGAAGTCCTTGAGGGTTTTGATGTTCGGGTTGTTGGTCAGCAAGTAATTGGGCATCGACCCCAGCGCGGCGATGGCTTTGACGTTCTGCTTGCCCTTGGTGCGATCCCACACGGTGAGCATCGGCGGCACGCCGGCCGAGACGACGTCCAGCGCTCCGGTGAGCAGCGCCTCATTCATGGCCGTAGCGCCGGAAATGCTGTTCCAGTCGACCTTGATCTTCAGGCCCTGGGCCTTGCCGTGTTTCTCGATCAGCTGTTGATCGCGCACGACATCGAGGATTAGATAACCGATACCGAATTGCTGGGCGATGCTGATCTTGCCCTCGGCCTGGGCGCCGCTGCTGAACAGCGCGCCCGCTGCCAGAGTAGCGGCCAACAGAGTCAGCGCAGAACGTTTGAACGGTGTGGCCATGACAACCTCGCAGCATGGGGGTGGGCTGAAAGGCATGACTTTATAGCTATAACAAACGTAAATTAAATATCTTTATCGAATATCGATAGCGCTCCGCGATTTAGCGTCTGCTGCTGAAATTCAGGAGCAGTGGATGGACCTACAACAGTCTGAAACAAAAAACTGCCCCTCCGAAAAACAGCCATACGTCCCACAACCCACGCCCGCTATGGGCACGCGCCGTTTCAGCGATCGCCAGCCGCAGGTTTTAAAAGCCGATCAGCCTTTCTGCCCTTGGTATCATCACCCACACTTTTTTGACCCTTTGATGACAAGCAGGCCTTTTTTGTGAGCGCTCTTTTCAACTGGCTGCGGCGGCCGAATGCCCGCCTTCTTTCTCTCATCGTTCTGGTATTGGTCGTGCCGGTGTGCCTGCGGGCGGCGCTGGGCTGGTCGAACCCGCTGGGCTTTTTGTCGGATCTGGCCGTCGGCAGTTTGCTGGTGGTAACGCTGCATCGCCGCGCATGGTGGCTGGCCTTGCCGGTGCTGATGTTCTGGGCGCTGCTGGCGATCGCCACGGCAGAATTGGTCAGCGCCGTCGGCCGCCTGCCGACGCCTTCGGATATTCACTACCTGATCGACCCGCAATTCGTCGAAAACTCCACTGGCGGCGGACTTGCGCACCCTGCCCTGGCCATGGCTTTGCTGGGTGCCCTGGCTTTCTGGCTGCTGACTCAGTTTGTTGGTCGCGGCTTGTCTCGCCCTGCTCTGCCTCGCTCCGTCTGGGCCGCGCCTATTGTGTTGTTCGCCGCCCATTGGGGCGCGCAAAACCTGTGGCCGAATGACGGCGACGCCTGGCGCCTGTACAACCTGCCGCATCAGTTGCTCGCCAGTGAAGTCGCCGACCTGCAGATCCAGGCCGAGGAATGGCTCGACGGCGACGTTGAAGAACCCACACCGGCGATGGCCGGGCTCACCGACGTCGATCTCAATGGCCAGAAGCTGCTCGCCGCGCCAGGCCAGGCGCGCAATGTGTTGATCATCGCGCTCGAAGGCATTCCCGGCGCCTACATCCGTGCCAACCGTGAGGCGATCGGCAGTCATTATCAGGAAGATCTGATGCCCAACCTCAGCCGCTGGGCCGAGCGCGGCATGAACACCCCGGATTACGTGCTGCACACCCATCAGACCATTCGCGGTCTGTACGCCATGCTGTGCGGTGACTACGACAAGCTCAACAATGGCACGCCCAAAGGCGTGGAAATGCTCACCCTCAACGAACGCAATCAGGCCTGCCTGCCGGCGCAGCTGCGCGAACACGGCTTCAGCACTCATTACTTGCAGGGCGCCGGCCTGCGCTTCATGGCCAAAGACAAGATCATGCCGCACATCGGTTTCGATGCGACCCATGGCCTGGAATGGTTCAGCAACAGCAACTATCTGGAGTTCCCGTGGGGCAAGGATGACAGGGCATTTTTCGAAGGTGCGCTGGATTACGTCGGCCAACTGAAGAAGCAAAAACAGCCGTGGATGCTCACGCTGCTGACGGTCGGCACCCATCAGCCCTACTCGGCACCGGACGATTATCTGCAGCGTTATGAGACGCCCAAGCAGGCTGCCGTCGGTTATCTCGACGATGCGCTGGATCAGTTTCTTGCCGGACTTGAGCGCCAGGGCGTTCTCAAGGACACACTGGTGGTGATCACCTCGGATGAATCCCACGGCATCGACGGTGTGCGACTGGCCTCCTCGTGGGGTTTCAACCTGACGCTGGCACCGGAGCAGGCGCAACTGCCGCGTCTGAATGCCGGAGTCTACGGCCACGTAGATCTGAGCACCTCGATCCTCGACTATTTCGACCTGCCGGTGCCGACTGCGCTGAGCGGCCGCTCGCTGTTTCGCGACTACGATTCGGGGCGCGAGATCATTTCGTTCACCAACGGCAAACTGCGTTACCACAACGGTCAGGGCATCTTCTCCGAGTGCGACCTGCCGCGCCGCTGCCGCTATTACCAAAGCACCGGTTTCATTGCTGACAGTGCCACCTACAAAGGCACCTACAGCGGCCACCCGGCCCGGCAGATCGCCGCGCGCGCCGATGCGCTGGACCTGTCCTTGCTGCGCACACCGCTCAATCATCGCTACCAGTTCGGCAGCAACAACATCATCCCTCTGCAAGCGCAGATCAAGGATGACTGGGCCGACAACCTGATCGGCGCGCAATACCTGGAAATGCCCAAAGGCTCGCACACCCGCGTGCGCCTGACCGTGCGCTCGGTCGATCCGCAGCAGGCGGCGTACATTCAGCTCAAGGCCAAGCAATTCGAACAGGACGTGCAACTGGGCCTGCCTACGGAAATGGTCGCCACGGCGGACCAGCCACTGGAGTTGGACTTCAGCTTTGAAAACCCCCAGCCGCGCAAAGCGTTCTCGTTTCATTTGCTGGGGTATGGCAATGGCGCGGTCGAGGTCTCGGACTTCAGCGTGATCACTGAACTGCCCGGCCAGGAAGACATCCTCGACGACGTGCCAGAGGACGACACCGCACAATCGAGCTAACCCCTGTAGGAGCTGCCGAAGGCTGCGATCTTTGCTTTTGATTTTTTGGTGAACAAAGATCAAAAGATCGCAGCCTTCGGCAGCTCCTGCCTGTGCGGTGAAAGAGTTTGCCTATCGGTATCCAATAGTCGGGCTATTAGCCGACTTGCCAACTCGGGTCTAGCCTTACCAGTCCGAAGTCGGCACGAGCCGGCCGCAGACCTGATAGGGATCCGAACATGGCAAACGAATCGAAATGCCCGTTCAACCACGCCGCCGGCGGCGGTACGACAAACCGTGACTGGTGGCCGAATCAACTCAATCTGAAAATCCTCAGCCAGCATTCCCCCAAGTCCGATCCGCTGGGCCAGGACTTCGACTACGCCAAAGCCTTCAAAAGCCTCGACTTCCAGGCGCTGAAACAAGACATCAAAGCACTGATGACTGATTCTCAGGACTGGTGGCCAGCCGACTTCGGCCATTACGGCCCGCTGTTCGTGCGCATGGCCTGGCACAGCGCCGGGACCTATCGCACCGCCGACGGCCGTGGCGGCGCCGGCTCCGGACAGCAACGCTTCGCCCCGCTCAACAGCTGGCCGGACAACGTCAGCCTCGACAAGGCCCGCCGCCTGCTGTGGCCGATCAAGCAGAAATACGGACGCAATATTTCCTGGGCCGACCTGATCGTGCTTACCGGCAACGTCGCGCTGGAATCCATGGGCTTCAAGACCTTCGGTTTTTCCGGGGGCCGCGCCGATGTCTGGGAACCGGATGAAGACGTGTACTGGGGTTCGGAAACCGAGTGGCTGGGCGGCGATAACCGTTACGGCAAGAGCAATGGCCCGGTGCAAGAGCCCGGCGACGGCACGCTGGTGGCTGAGCCCGATCTGCATGGCCGTGAAGAAAGCCGCACCGATCAGGGCGAACGCAATCTGGAAAATCCCCTCGCCGCCGTGCAGATGGGTCTGATCTACGTCAACCCGGAAGGCCCGGAAGGCAACCCGGACCCGGTGGCCTCGGCCAAGGATATTCGCGAAACCTTCGGCCGCATGGCCATGAACGATGAAGAAACCGTGGCGCTGATCGCCGGCGGCCACGCGTTCGGCAAGACCCATGGCGCCGGCCCGGCCGACAATGTCGGCCCAGAGCCGGAAGCGGCCGGTCTGGAGCAACAGGGTCTGGGCTGGAAAAACGCCTTCGGCACCGGTAAAGGCGCCGACACCATCACCAGTGGTCTGGAAGTGACCTGGACCACCACACCAACGCAGTGGAGCAACAACTATCTGGAAAACCTGTTCGGCTTCGAGTGGGAGCTGACCAAAAGCCCGGCGGGCGCCCATCAGTGGCAACCGAAAAACGGCGCCGGTGCAGGCACCGTTCCCCACGCTCACGATCCGAACAAGAAGCTCTCGCCGACCATGCTCACCTCCGATCTGGCGTTGCGCTTCGATCCTGCCTACGAACAAATCTCGCGGCGCTTTCTGGCCAATCCCGATCAGCTCGCCGACGCGTTCGCCCGCGCCTGGTACAAGCTGATCCATCGCGACATGGGTCCGCTCTCTCGCTACCTCGGCCCGGAATTGCCACAAGAGGAATTGCTCTGGCAAGACCCGCTGCCCGACGTGACGCACCCGCTGATCGATGACAGCGACGCCACTGCGCTGAAAAACAAGGTGCTGGCTTCAGGGTTGTCAGTGTCGCAACTGGTTTCGACCGCGTGGGCTGCAGCATCGACCTTCCGCGGTTCGGACAAGCGCGGTGGCGCCAACGGCGGACGCTTGCGTCTGGCCCCGCAGAAGTTCTGGCAGGCCAACCAGCCCGAGCAATTGGACAAGGTGCTGAGCAAACTGGAAGGCATTCAGAGCGAGTTCAACGGTTCGGCCGCTGGCGGCAAGAAGATCTCGCTGGCGGACCTGATCGTCCTGGCCGGTAATGCCGGAGTGGAAAAAGCCGCGCAGAACGCCGGGCATTCAGTGTCGGTGCCGTTTTCACCGGGCCGCGTCGATGCTTCGCAGGAGCAGACCGATGTCGAATCGTTCGGCTTCCTCGAACCGATTGCCGATGGCTTCCGCAATTACAGCAAAGGAAAATACACGGTTGCGGCGGAAACCCTGCTGATCGACAAGGCGCAGTTGCTGACGCTCACGGCACCGGAAATGACCGTGCTGCTGGGTGGTTTGCGGGTATTGAACACCAATGTCGGCCAGACGCGGCATGGCGTGTTCACCGACAAAACCGAAACGCTGAGCAACGACTTTTTCACCCACCTGCTGGACATGGGCGTGGAGTGGACGCCGACTTCAAGGGATGCAGATGAGTTCGAAGGCCGTGACCGCAAGACCGGGGCGCCAAAGTGGACGGCGACTCGGGTGGATCTGGTGTTCGGCTCCAATGCGCAATTGCGCGCATTGGCCGAGGTGTATGCCAGCGCCGATGCCAAGACGCAGTTCGTCAACGATTTCGTCAAGGCATGGACGAAGGTGATGAATCTGGATCGGTTTGATCTGCGCAAATAGCTGTTTGTTGTGCCAAATAAAAATGCCGCTCGTTGAGCGGCATTTTTTGTTGATCGTCCCCACGCGTAGCAAAGGAATGCAGCAAGGGACGCTCTGCGTCCCAAAGCCGACGCAGAGCGTCGAGAGAGGCATTCCCACGCAGAGCATGGGAACGATCAACTCGACGGTTCCTACCGGAACGGGTTACGCCAGGCTTTTGCTCACCACTTCATAGACGTCACTGGACAGCGACCCGGACGCCAGAATGCGTTCCAGCTCAGCCTTCATCAGAGCCTGGCGCGCGCTGTCGTATTTGCGCCAGCGGGTCAGCGGGGCCAGTTGGCGCGAGGCGATCTGCGGGTTGAAGCCGTTCAGTTCGATCACCAGATCGGCGAGGAAGCGATAACCTGAACCGTCCGCCGCGTGGAAGTTGATCAGGTTCTGCCCGGCGAACGCGCCGATCAATGCCCGCACCTTGTTCGGGTTCTTGATGTTGAATGCCGGGTGCTGCATCAACGCCTTCACCCGCTCCAAACCGCCCGGCAAGGTGCTGCCAGCCTGCACGCTAAACCACTGATCCATGACCAGCGGATTGTCCTTGAAGTGCTCGGCGAAGCTGGCCAAGGCGAGGGCCTTCTGTTCTTCGAACGGCGAGTTGACCAGCACCGCCAGGGCAGTCAGGCGCTCGGTCATGTTGTCGGCGGTCTCGAACTGCTCCAGCGCCGCCGCCAGCACTTCCGGCTTGCCGCTGAGCATCAGGTACGACAGGGCAATGTTCTGCAAGGCGCGACGAGCGAAGTGCTCTGCCTCGGCGACGTACGGAGTCTTTTTCGACAGATCGCGGTTGGCCTGATAACGCAGCCACAGCGCTTCGAACAAGCCTTCGGCGAGTTGCTTGCGGGCGAACTCGCGAGCGACGTGAATCGCCTCGACGTCAGCCACTTCGCTGATCTCGGTGAGATAGGCCTCCCCCGGCAGCGAGAGCATTTCGGCAACCATCGCCTGATCCAGCGACTCGTCGGACAGCACCGTGCGCAGCGCCGACACCAAACGCGGATCGAGCTTCAGGCTCTCGCCTTTCTGATGTTGGCCGATCAACTCTTGAAGCACTTGCACCGACAGTTGCTGACCGGCATCCCAGCGATTGAAACCGTCGCTGTCGTGCTGCATCAGGAACATCAGTTGATCGCGGTTGTACGGGAAGCTCAATTTCACTGGCGCCGAGAAGCCGCGCAGCAGCGACGGCAACGGCTGTTCGTTGATGTCGACGAAAGTGAAGGTCTGCTCGGCTTCGGTCACCGAGATCACCCGAGTGGTGCCTTGTGCCGAGGCTTCGCCAGCCAGACGCAGAGCGATTTCATTGCCCTGGCTGTCGAGCAAGCCGAGCTCCACCGGGATCACGAACGGCAGTTTTTCCACCTTGTCCGGGGTCGGCGGGCAGCTCTGGCGGAAGGTCAGGCTGTAGGTTTTCGCCGCAGCGTCGTAGGACTCGCTGACGGCCAGACGCGGTGTGCCGGCCTGGCTGTACCAGCGCTTGAACTGGCTGAGGTCAACGCCATTGGCATCTTCCATGGCCTTGACGAAGTCGTCGCAGGTCACGGCCTGGCCGTCGTGGCGTTCGAAGTACAGATCGCTGCCCTTGCGGAAGCCTTCGGCGCCCAGCAAGGTGTGGATCATGCCGACCACTTCCGAGCCCTTTTCGTACACGGTCAGGGTGTAGAAGTTGGAAATCTCGATGAAGCTGTCCGGGCGCACCGCGTGGGCCATCGGCCCGGCATCTTCGGCGAACTGGTGGGTACGCAGGTACGCCACGTCCTGAATGCGCTTGACTGTCGCCGAGTTCATGTCCGAGGAGAAACCGGCATCGCGGAACACCGTGAAACCTTCCTTGAGCGACAGCTGGAACCAGTCGCGGCAGGTGACGCGGTTGCCCGACCAGTTGTGGAAGTATTCGTGGGCGACAATCGCCTCGACCCGCTGGTGCGCGGCGTCGGTGGCGGTTTCAGCGCGGGCCAGCACGGCGCTGGAGTTGAAGATATTGAGGCCCTTGTTCTCCATCGCGCCCATGTTGAAATCGTTGACGGCGACGATCATGAAGATGTCCAGATCGTACTCGCGACCGTAGACCTCTTCGTCCCAGCGCATGGACTTCTTCAGGCTGTTCATCGCGTGCTGGCACTTGTCGATGTTTTCCGGCTCGACATAAATGCGCAGCGCGACGTTGCGCTGGCTCATGGTGGTGAAGGTGTCTTCGACGCACCACAGATCACCGGCGACCAGCGCAAACAGATACGCCGGTTTCTTGAACGGGTCTTCCCAAGTCGCCCAGTGCCGGCCATCTTCGCCGGGGCCGGAAGCGATCGGGTTACCGTTGGAGAGCAACACCGGGTAGCTGTGCTGTTCGGCCACGACGGTGGTGGTGAACTTGCTCATCACGTCCGGGCGGTCGAGGTAATAGGTGATCTTGCGAAAGCCTTCGGCTTCGCACTGGGTGCAGAACATCGTGCCGGACTTGTACAGGCCTTCCAGCGCGGTATTGGTTTCCGGGTGGATGCGTACGCTGGTGTCGAGGGTGAACGTTTCACTGGTCGGTTGCAGGGTCAGGTGACTGTCCGAGACTTGATAGTCAGCAGCGCTCAGTTCCTGATCCGCCAGCGTCACCGAGAGCAGCTCAAGTTGCTGGCCGTCGAGCACCAGCGGCGGCAGTCCGGCGCCACGTTCAGGATTACGGCGCATCACCAGTTGCGCGTGAACCAGGCTGTGGTCCTCGAACAACTCGAAGGTCAGGTGCGTTTCGTCAATCAGGTACTCGGGCGCCTGATAGTCCTTGAGGTAAATCATCTTCGGTTGTTCGGTGCGCATGCTGGAATCCTTATTGATGCACGGCGAGCTGATAAGCCGTGTATTTACGAATGTTGATCACGCCGGTGTCGAAGATCAGGTACTGACCCTTGATCCCCAGCAGCGTGCCTTCGGCAATCGGGTTCTTGTCCAGGTTGAAGCTGACGATTTTCGCCGGGTATTGCTCGACGGGATAGCGGATTTCCAGCGGTTCGACATCGGCAATCGTCTGAATCGCCTGTAGGCCGAATCGCTCCTGCAACCCTTGCAGGCCTTCGGCGCAGCTTTCGAACAACTGATCGCGCACCTGCGCCAGATCCACCGCCGCGGCATCGCCCTTGAGCAATGCGCGCCAGTTGGTCTTGTCCGCCACCTGGCTGCGGAACAGGTCCTCGACAAAGCCCGATTGCTGGCGTGTCGACACACGCATGATCGGCAAGGCTTGACTCGCGCCCTGATCGAGCCAGCGGGTCGGCAACTGCGTGGCACGGGTGATGCCGACCTTGATCCCCGACGAGTTGGCCAGATAAACCACATGATCGGTCATGCAGAACTGCTGGCCCCACACCGGATCGCGGCAGGTGCCGGCGTCGAAGTGGCAACGCTCCGGACTCATGATGCACAGGTCGCACTGCGCCAGTTTGGTCATGCACGGGTAGCAATAACCCTGACTGAAACTGGTCTTGGTCTTGCGCCCGCAATGGGTGCAGTGGATCGCCCCCAGGAATTCCAGACGCAACGTGCTGCCGATCAACGGATTGACCGGCACCTCGACGTCATCCAGACGAAACGCGTATTGCACGTTCGACCCGTCCAGGCGCGCCGACATTTTGCTGATTGCACCGCGGCCAATCTCGATCAATGGATGGCATCCGACTTGAACAGGATGTTCGGCACTTCGATCGACTTCGACGCACACTCTTGCGGGCCCATGTAACCGGTGCGCTGGTCTTCAGGCAGGTTCTGGACTTCCCAGGCAATCATCGCCTGCAACGACAGCTCGCGCTGTTCGGCAGTGAGTTTGTTGCCGTCGGACCATTTGCCGATTTCCACGGCCAGTTTCAGGCTTTCGTAGATGTCCGGGGTGATGTTGTTGATCATGTCGTTGAAAGAGGACATCAGGGTCTCCGTGCTCTTTGCTGAAACAAAAAATGTTAGACGGCCAGTTTACGGCGGTTATACAAACCGCCCAACAAACCGGTGAAGCATCCGATGAGTAACCCGCTCAGGTGCGCGGCGTTGGCGATCTGGCCGAAACCGATCAGCGAAATCAGCCCGGACATGCACACCACCAGCCACACCAGCATCATCACCAGCACGCCGCGCGGCAGACGATAGGCCGGGTTCGGCGCCAGCAGCTGGAAAATCCAGCAATGCCCGAGCAAGCCGTAAAGCACGCCGGACAGCCCACCAAACAGGCTCGGCCCGCTCCAGACGAACTGCGCGTAGTTGGACACCAGACTGAACAGCAGCGTCAGGCCGATCAGGTTGATGCTGCCCTGGCGCGACTCGATACGCCGCCCCAGCTCCCAGTACCACATGCCGTTCATGGCCAGATGGAGGATGCCGAAGTGGATCAGCATCGGCGTGACCAGCCGCCACCACTGCCCTGCCGCCAGACTGTCGGCCAGGGGCGTGAAGTGGATGTACTCGCCGATCACGCGAAAATCGAGGAAGGTCAGCCAGCGCAGCGTTTCCAGGTTTTCGCCGAGGAAGGTCAGACCACCGACGATCAGGCTCAACAGCAGAATCAATCCGGTGGCTTTGGCGTGTTTCAGCTGTTCGGCGAAGCTTGGCCGTTTGAAGGTCTGGCCCACGGGAATGTCCAGTTGCTGATCCGGGTCGCCGGCCGGGAAGCGCTCGTACAAGGAGCGCACGTCCTCGCTGATTTCCTCCGGCGCCCACAACACCTGTTCGCCCGCCTCTTCGCTGACCCGATGGGGCACTTGCATGCGTTGCAGCAGTTTGACAAAACCGCTCAAATCCACCGCCAACGGCAGGCGCAATACCGCTACCGCACTCATCGCAGGACCTCCGGCCGCTCGACATCGACCCAGACGAATTTTTGCGGATCCAGGCGCGTTTCCTGGTCCAGACGATAGGCCACCAGTTTGCCGTAGAGCACGGCGCTGTAATCCAGGCACGCGAGGTTCGGGCGGATCGGCGCCGGTTTGCCGCTGCGCCAGTAGTGGCCGACGAACAGCAACGGCTCGTCGACGCCATAGCGCAGCAGGGAATTCTTTTCGGTTGAAGTCAGCGGCGTCTGCGCGACAGGTTCCGGCAGTGCATCGGGCTGGAAGACGATGTCGCCGTAGGTTTTCGGGTCGTCTTCCCAGAACTTGGTGCGGAAGAACGAACGCACCAGACCGTCGCCGCTGGTCATGGTCAGGCCACCAGGCAGGCGCATGTCGGTGCCGCGCAGCAGGCGATCGAACACGGTGCAGGCGAAGCTGCCGGGCACCGCCGAGGCCTGGAGGAAATGCTCATCGACGCAGCCATTGGGGAACAACGCCCGCAACGGCTCGATCAGACCGGCATCCCAGCACGCATGCACCACGCGGAAGCGACCGGCATCGACGAACAGCGGCAGCTCGTAGAACCACTGCTGGAAGTCATGCCAGTCGCCGGGATGGTCTTCAAATTGAGTCAGGGTTTCCTGCAACAGCCGCGCATGGCGTTTGGTGTGTTCGCGCACGAACTGCTTGCCGCTGCCCGGTGGCGCCGGGGTGACCCAGCCGAGCGCGTTGAATTCGTGGTTGCCCATGATGCACAGCGCCTGCCCCGCTTCGACCATGTCGTGAACGATGTGCAACGCCTCGCGAATGCGCGGGCCACGGTCGATGATGTCGCCGACGAACACCGCCATGCGTGACGGATGCCGCCAGACCCCGCCCTGCTTGTGATAACCGAGACGGTCCAGCAAGTGTTCGAGGGTCAAAGCGCATCCGTGCACGTCACCGATCAGGTCGTAACTGCGCGCGGGATCGAGCATCAGTCGCCTCCGCCCCCCAGCTTGCTGCCCCAGCCAAGCTTGGTGCGGCACACCTCGTAGTAATTGTGATCGAGCGGATGAATCAGGCGCAGCTTCTGTGCCTTTTTGCTCACGGTAATGGTGTCGCCCGGTGCGCAGGTGAAGTGGTTCTGGCCGTCGCAGGACACCTGCGGATAGATCTGCATATCTTTGGACACGACGATTTTCAGCTCACTGTTGCCATCGACCACGATCGGCCGTCCCGACAAGGTATGGGGGTACATCGGCACAATCACAATAGCGTCGAGCTTGGGATGCATGATCGGCCCGCCGGCAGACAAGGCGTAGGCAGTGGAGCCGGTGGGCGTGGCGACGATCAGCCCGTCGGCCTTCTGGCTGCAGACGAACTGGCCATCGATGTACAGCTCGAATTCGATCATCCGCGTCGATTTGCCCGGGTGCAGCACCACGTCGTTGAGCGCATCGCCCTGGCCGATGGCCTCGCCATGGCGACGCACTTCGGCTTGCAGCAGGAAGCGGTTTTCTACCAGATAGTGGCCGTCGAGCACTTCGGCGACCTTGATTTCCAGCTCGTCCGGGCGAATATCGGTGAGGAAGCCGAGGCTGCCACGGTTGATGCCGAGCACCGGAATATTGTGTTTGGCCAGCGCCCGCGCAGCGCCGAGCAGGCTGCCGTCACCGCCGACGACGATGACCATGTCGCAGACTTCGCCGAGCATCTTGCGCGACGAGGTTTGCAGGCCGTGGCCGGGCAGGACTTCAGCGATGGTGTCTTCGAGGATCACATGCAGGTGACGGTCGAGCAGAAAGCGTTTCAGTCGGCGGACGGTATCCAGCACCTGGGAGCTGCCCAGGCGACCGATGATGCCGATATTACGAAATTGCTCCATGGGACCTCTGCGGACAATCGAAAACGCGAAAACCCGATTATGGGCGAAAGCGCCAGATAGACAAAATCCTTTCAGCCTCAAGGGTGCGCTCAGGTTTAAGGCTATGCTCGCAAGATGATCCTGTTTCCCGATTTGTTGCAGTTGCCCCATCAGTTACGCCATCCCGAAGTGCGGGACCTGGCGTGGGTGATCCTCGCGCCGCCGATGCTCGCCGCCACGCCATGGCCGCAGCGCCATCCGCTCGCCGGCAGCGACTGGGTACAAGACCCACAGCGCCTCGAACACTGGCTGCGCCAGCTCGACCTCGACAGTTACGCCCTGCTGCAATGGCTGGCGCAGGCGCGCACCCGCCGTCTGGGTCTGTATTACGAGCGCCTGTGGCAGTTCGCCGTCTCGCATGCGCCGGGCATCGAACTGGTCGCCGCCAACCTGCCAATCCGCCGCGCCGGGCACACCCTCGGCGAGCTGGACATGCTGCTGCGTGACCGCGACGGCGTGCATCATCTGGAACTGGCGATCAAGCTCTACCTTGGCCCGCAGGATGGCAATGGCCGCGATCCCGCGCAGTGGCTGGGGCCGGGTTGTCATGATCGGCTGGATCGCAAACTGGCGCATCTGGCCGAGCATCAATTGCCGATCTCGGCGCGCCCGGAAAGCCGCGAAGTGCTCGCGGCGCTGGATATCGAAACCTTCAGCGCGCAGCTGTGGCTGGGCGGTTATCTGCTGTATCCGTGGCCCGGGCAGGCCGACTCACCGCACGGCGCCCATCCGCAACATCTGCGTGGCAGTTGGCTGCATCAGAAGGACTGGCCGGCGTTTGTCGCGCAGCGCCCGCCGGGCCGCTGGCAACCCCTGCCCCGCCATGCGTGGCTGGCGCCGGCGCATTACCCGGCGGATCAGGTCTGGACAGATGAGCACCTGCGTTTGTGGCTGGCAGACCTGCCAGCACTGGCCCCGGCGCAGTTGATGGTGCGCCTGACCGAGAATGCCCTGGGCGAATGGGAAGAGGCGGAGCGGTTGTTTCTGGTGGCGGATCTTTGGCCGAATGTGCCCGGCCAAACCTGAGATTTGTGGTGTCCGACCCAATTCGCGAGCAGGCTCGCTCCCACAGAGAATGCATTTCAAATGTGGAATGCGATCCCCTGTGGGAGCGAGCCTGCTCGCGAAAAGAGCAACTCGATCTATAGGGATAACCGCACCGCCAACGCCGCCAACGTCACCAGCAACACCGGCACCGTCAGCACAATCCCGACGCGGAAGTAATAGCCCCAGCCAATGTGAATGCCCTTGCGCTCCAGCACATGCAACCATAACAAGGTCGCCAGACTGCCGATCGGAGTGATCTTCGGCCCCAGGTCGCTGCCGATCACGTTGGCGTAGATCATCGCTTCCTTGATCACCCCGCTGGCCTGACTGGCGTCGATCGACAGCAAGCCAATCAACACCGTTGGCAAGTTGTTCATGATCGACGACAGCAGCGCCGTCAGCACCCCAGTGCCCATGGCCGCGCCCCAAACCCCGTGACCGGCGAACACGTCCAGCCACCCGGCGAGGTAACTGGTGAGCCCGGCGTTGCGCAGGCCGTACACCACCAGGTACATGCCCAGCGAGAAAATCACGATCTGCCACGGCGCCTCTTTCATAACCTTGCGCGTGGAGATCTTGTGGCCGCGCGCAGCGATGCCCAGTAGCAGCGCAGCACACACCGCCGAAATTGCGCTGATCGGGATGCCCAGCGGTTCGAGGGCAAAGCAGCCAATCAACAGGATCACCAGCACCGCCCAACCGGCATAGAACGTCGCCTTGTCGTGGATCGCGGTTTGCGGGTTTTCCAGTTGTGCAGGATCGTACGCCGCCGGGATGTCGCGGCGAAAAAACCACAGCAACATACCCAGCGTCGCCGCCACGCTGACGAAGTTGACCGGCACCATCACAGCTGCATAGCGGTTGAAGCCGATGTGGAAGAAATCCGCCGAAACGATGTTGACCAGGTTCGATACCACCAGCGGCAGGCTTGCCGTGTCGGCAATGAACCCGGCGCCCATGACGAAGGCCAGCGTCGCCGCCGGTGAAAAGCGCAACGCCAACAGCATCGAAATCACGATCGGCGTGAGAATCAGCGCCGCGCCGTCATTGGCGAACAACGCAGAGACCAGCGCACCAAGCAGCACCATGAAGGCAAACAGTTTGCGCCCACTGCCCCGCCCCCAACGCGCCACGTGCAGCGCTGCCCAATTGAAAAAGCCAGCCTCGTCGAGCAACAGGCTGATGATGATCAGCGCCACGAAGGTGCCGGTCGCGTTCCAGATGATCTGCCAGACCAGTGGGATATCCGTGAGGTGAACGACGCCGAAAATCAACGCCAGCACGGCGCCCAGCGTTGCACTCCAGCCGACGCCGAGACCTTTGGGTTGCCAGATGACGAGAGTGATGGTCAGCAGGAAAATCAGTGACGCAGCGAGCATTCGCAGAAGCCTTCAAATAGCGAAACGGGTGGAAATCGAACAAATGTGGGAGCGAGCCTGCTCGCGAAAGCGGTAGGTCAATCAGCAATTTTGCAACGGCTGACGACGCCTTCGCGAGCAAGCTCGCTCCCACAGGTTTTGTGTACGCGGTTATTTCTTGTGTTGCTCGACGAACTGGCCGTACGCATCGATGAATTTCTGCAGGAACGGTTTCACCGAGTCGCTCAGCTTGCCCGCTTCATCAAACGCGTTGCCCGCACCCCCCAGATACGCTTCCGGCTGTTGCAGGCAATGGATATCGAGGAAAACGAATGTCTGACGCAGGTGCTGGTTAGCGCCGAAGCCACCGATGGCGCCTGGCGATACGCTGATCACCGCACCGGGTTTGCCGCTCCAAGCGCTCTGGCCATAAGGGCGTGAACCGACGTCGATGGCGTTCTTCAACGGTGCCGGGATCGAGCGGTTGTACTCGGGGGTAACAAACAGCACCGCGTCGGATGACGCCACTTTCTGACGGAAAGTGCTGTAGGCTGCCGGCGGAGAAGCGCCGTCGATGTCTTCGTTGTACAGCGGCAGCTCACCGATTTCGACGATCTCGAGCTTGAGATTGGCCGGTGCCAGTTCGGCGAGGGCCAGTGCGACTTTGCGATTGATCGATGCTTTGCGCAGGCTACCGACCACTACAGCGACGTTGTAGACATTGCTCATGGATGACTCTCGATGGTCCGTGGGAAGAGTCGCTAGTTATAGATGATCCAGTGACATTTTCACCAGTGGTCATTGGTTTTTCCTGCGCGGCGAATATTTTTTTCCTGTAGGAAAACTTACCGAGCTTGGTGACGGTCTACAAAGCCGCAAATCAAGCGTTTTATCTCCAGAGGTTCTAAGCAGATGGCAGCAGTACTCGTCGGTCAGTTTCATGCAAGAGATGCGGAAGGCCGCGTTTATTCCGTGCATGAATTCCAGGAATCGAACCCGTCTGCAGACGGATCCACTGGCTCGGAGCCCATTTACAAACTCGCCATTGGCGATCGGGTCAACAAGGTCAGTGACAGCGAGTTTCTCCTGGTTCAATCAGGCATTACCCTGATTCGCGAACCTGAGCCAACCGTCGCTCAATAACCCAGCGTTATGAGCAGAAGTCATGCGAGCGGACTTGGGGTAGGATTCAGCGTCTGACCCCACCTGCTGAACATGGACTTCACGCATGCGTTTACGCCACATCGAAGTGATTCAGGCGCTCTTGCAGACCGGTCACCTGGGCACCGCCGCCGAATGGCTGCAACTGCCGGTGACCGAGGTCGAAGAGCGTTTGCGCGAAGCCGAGAGTCAGCTGGGGTTCATGCTGTTTGCCAGCGTTCGCGGGCGTTTGCAATCGACCCCTGAAGCGCGCGCCTTGCAAGTGGAAATCGCGCACATCTATGAGGCGCTGGAACCGGTGCAGCGTCTGGCCAGCAGCCTCAAGCAATACCTCGCCCCGCCCTTGCGCATCATCGGCACCCCGCCGCTGGCCCAGCAATTGCTGCCACAAAGCCTTGCGACTCTGCGTCGACGCCTGCCCGACGCACCGTGCAGCCTGCTCAGCGCGCCGACTCGCGACATCGTCCGCAGCCTGTTACTGCGCGAAAGCGATCTGGGTCTGAGCCTGCACGATCCCGAACATCCCGATATCCATTGCCAGCCGTTGGCCCAGGGCAAGCTGCAATTGCTCGCGCCGCACGGCTGGCTGCAACCGAAACAGAAATACATATCCCTGGCAGATCTGGCCGGTCAGGCCATGGTCGGTCTCGAAGGGCATGATCCGCTGAGCCCGGCACTGGAAAACAAACTCCAGGCCTTGCGCCCGGCGCCAAGCATTCAGACCCGCGTGCAGACCCATCAGATGATGCGCAGCATGGTCGAGGCCGGCGAAGGCCTGGCGATCGTCGACCCCTTCACCGCGGTGGGCGCCCGCGCCGGTGGGCTTGACGTCTGCCCGCTCTCACCGGCTGTGCCGATCAACCTCTACGCCCTGACCTTCAAACATGCCACGCCGTCGGCGGCGATTCAGACACTGCTGACCATCGTCACGGAACAAGCCGAGGCGATGCTGTCGAGCTGAGTGGTTTTTCCAGCGGATTATCGAACAGGCGATACCAGAACAATGCGACTTCGGCGGTGTGCGGATCGATGCCGCGATAGCGCAACTGGTCGATGCCGCCGATCACATAACCGCAGCGCTCATACAGCCGACAGGCGCCGAGATTGTTGTTCTGGGTTTCGAGCATGATGCCCGGCAGCTTCTTCTTGCGACTCCAGAACTGCGCGACATCGAGCAACGCCTTGGCCACGCCGTGACGACGGGCCGGGGCATGCACCGCCAGTTCATCGATGTGGGCAAAGCCGTTCCAGTTGGTGCTGATCACCAGGTGACCGACCGGCTCGTCGTCCAGGTACGCCATGAAAATCGCACTGTCGGGCGCGTTGTGAAAGGCGCTGAACTCTTCCGGATCGATGCCGTAGCACTTGCGGTACGGCACGATTGGCGTCACCGGCCACTGCTCGACCGGCTTGCCGATCACGGCAGCGCCATAGGCGGCCACCTCGAAACTGAAGTCGCTGCCCCAGATATACGGCGCAAAACCTTCATCGGCGACCCGCACCGACAACCCTGGGTATTTCGGATTCATGACCGGTTGCATACTGGGAAAAGTCCTCATTCCTTGACGCAGCCGACAGTGTCGACCTTGCTGTCGCGATGGATGATTGCCAGCGCAAATTTGAACTCTTTGTACATGAGGCTCAGTGTCCTGAGGCGGCAGATTTGCACCTGACCAGTGCACTCAGGGTAGAGGGTTGCGACGAATGTGGCGAGAGTGGCAACTTGGCTCCATGTCGCCAAACGCAAAAAATCGCTGCCTTCCTGGTCCCCACTATGGAATGCAATCCCGGTAAGAGCTGCCGAAGGCTGCGATCTTTTGATCTTCGGTTTTTTCAGGCCTGCGCATCAGCCTCGGCAATCTGCGTCCACAACGCCGGCGCTCCCGCCGATTTGGCGATGATTTCCAGCCGCACCAGATGCGCCGCCAGTTCTTCTTCAGTCGCCCGGATGATGCGTGCTGGCTGACGATCGACCGGCAGGCGGCGGATTTCGGTAGCCGAGTTGTCGGCACCCTCGCCCGTGCCATTGCCATCGGAGGCGTTGCCGGCCAGCGACAGGCTGGTCTGGCCGCCGGTCATGGTCAGGTAGACGTCGGCGAGAATTTCCGAGTCGAGCAAGGCGCCGTGCAGTTCACGGCCGGAGTTGTCGACGCCGTAACGCTTGCACAACGCATCGAGGCTGTTGCGCTGCCCCGGGTGACGTTCCCGAGCCATCATCAGGGTGTCGAGGATCGTGCAATGCTGGGTGATGTCAGCGCGATCGTGCTGGCCCATCAAGGCGAATTCGTTGTTGATGAAGCCAACGTCGAACGCCGCGTTGTGAATGATCAGCTGTGCGCCCTGGATGAACTCGAAGAACTCGTCGGCGACTTCGGCAAAGCGCGGCTTGCCGACGAGGAATTCGTTGGTGATGCCGTGCACACCGATCGCACCCTCGTCGCTCTCGCGATCCGGTTGCAGGTAAACGTGGAAATGCCGGCCCGTCAGGCGCCGACCGATCAGTTCGACGCAACCGATTTCAATGATCCGGTGACCATCGGTCACCGGCATGCCGGTGGTTTCGGTATCGAGTACAACGGATCTGGTGGCCATCAGTGCTCAGCTCTCAACGGGTCAATCGGGCAAAGGCGCGGATGTTAACACGCTCGGCGGGGTGTTTCAGTCAGACCGTGGCGGGTCCTTCGCGAGCAGGCTCGCTCCCACACTGAGTGCATTCCAATTCAAGGCCTGGAATACATTTCCCTGTGGGAGCGAGCCTGCTCGCGAACGGCCACGCCACGGTTAGAAGCGAAATCAGCTCTGCTTGTAACCACGCACTTCGTCAACGCCGCGATTGGCCAGTTGGTCCGCCCGCTCGTTACCATGATGGCCAATGTGCCCGCGCACCCATTTCCAGGTGACTTTGTGGCGATTGACCTGCTCGTCCAGCTCTTTCCACAGATCGGCGTTTTTCACCGGTTCTTTCGCAGCGGTTTTCCAGCCGCGCTTCTTCCAGTTGGCCATCCACTCGTTGATGCCTTTCATCACGTATTGCGAGTCGGTGACCAGCAGCACTTCGCAGGGGCGCTTGAGCGCTTCGAGGCCACGAATCGCGCCGAGCAGCTCCATGCGGTTGTTGGTGGTGTTGGCCTCGCCGCCCCACAGTTCCTTTTCGACGCCCTTGCACACCAGCAGCGCGCCCCAGCCGCCGGGGCCGGGGTTGCCCTTGCAGGCACCGTCGGTGAACAGTTCTACGGTGTCGACGCTTTCCACGCTTTCGCTCATGCCAGTCTTTCCAGAAAAATGCCTGTCCTGCCAATCACGGATCGACAATGACCGCGGCCGGGACAAGCCCGGCCACAAATAAAAGAAGATTTACGGTTCGATGCGGCGGCGGTTGACCTTGGCCATCGGCAGCGGAATCAGCTTGCCCATCGGCTCGCGGCGTTCCTGGCGCAACGGCCTGAGCCCCACCACGATCTTGCGCGCCACCAGCAGATAGAAGCCACCGCCGGACAGCTGCCAGTCACCGGCCTTGCGTTCCCAGCCGGCCAGGCGGTGCTGCCACTTGGCCGACGCGAGCGGCGGACGATAGCACCCGAAGCGGCGTTTCTCCAGCGCGAAGCCCAGCAGATTGAGCCAGTCGGCGACCCGCGACGGCGAGATGCAGCGCGCCTTGCGCAGGGCATCATTGGCGAAGAAATGCCGCAGCCCCCAAGTGCTCCAGGGGTTGATGCCGATGATCAGCAGATGCCCGCCGGGGCGCACGCTGCTCGCTGCTTCACGCAGCAAACCGTGGGGCGACAGGCAGAAATCCAGGCCATGCTGCATCACCACCACGTCGGCGGCGTGCTCGCTCAACGGCCAGGCCTGCTCTTCGCAAACGATCTCGACTCCGGGCAACGGTGCGCCGAGACGCACGTTGCGCTGCACTTGCGGCGCGGCCGGCGGGGTTTCGGCGGACGGCCCGTAATGCACCAGATAACCGCCGAAGAAGCGGCCGAGCTCGTCGTCGAGCATGCGCCGCTCTTCATCCAGCAGAAATTGCCCGAGCGGCCCCGACAGCCATTCGCGGGCGGCGCTGATCAATGCCAGCCAGTCGGGATCGGCCTGAGCGAACGCTTTATCGGTCATGTCATTCTCCAACGCGCCAGGAACTACTAAGATGCGCCAATGTTTTCCGCTTGGCGAATTCCGACGATGATACAGATCAGTGCCCTGCCCGCGTTCACCGACAACTACATCTGGTTGTTACAGGATCATCAGACCCAGCGCTGTGCGGTGGTCGATCCGGGCGACGTCGCCCCGGTGCAGGCGTGGCTTGATGCGCATCCGGGCTGGGTGCTCAGCGATATTCTGATCACTCACCATCACCATGACCATGTCGGCGGCGTCGAGCGCCTGAAAGCCACGACCGGCGCCAAGGTCTACGGCCCGGCCAGCGAAAGCATTCCGGCGCGTGACGTAGCGCTCAAGGACAACGACAGCGTCAGCGTGCTCGGCTGGGACTTCGACGTCTATGCGGTGCCCGGTCACACCCTGGGGCACATCGCCTATTACCACCATGGCCTGCTGTTCTGCGGCGACACCCTGTTCGCCGCCGGTTGCGGCCGGTTGTTCGAAGGCACACCCGAGCAGATGTACCGCTCGCTCAGCCGTCTTGCGGCCTTGCCGGAAGATACGCTGGTTTACTGCACCCATGAATACACCTTGAGCAATCTGAAATTTGCCGCCGCCGTCGAGCCGGGCAACCCGGACATCGCCGCCCGTCTGGAAAAGGTCACCCAGCAACGGCAGAACGGCGTGATGACATTGCCGTCGACTTTGGCCCTGGAAAAGCTTACCAATCCGTTTTTACGCACTTCTGAAACATTGGTTACACAAAAAGTGGACGAACGGGAAGGCGCTCAAAACCGGGAGCCGAGCGAGGTATTTGCGGCTCTGCGAGCATGGAAAGACAAGTTCTGACGACCACGCCGGCCGGGACAAAAATTCTCAATGGTTGACCGCAGGGGGTGCGCTTTCTAGAATCGCCCGACATTTTTGCCCGGAACTTACTTCCAGCCAATGTCGTCATCCATACGTAAGTCCGTCAATTCAGATGCTTTGACCCGCCTGGCGCAAGCCATCGCGGTGGCTGTGTCCGCCACGCTGGCGGGTTGCTCCAGCCACGCTCCGCAGACTGAAGCGACGCACACGCCGAACATTGCTGCGCGAGCCAAGCAGAAGCCGATCTGGCTGACCGAGAAGCCCACTCCCGTGGCGCCCCAGGACATCTGGGAACGCATGCGCCAGGGCTTCCAGTTGCAGGAAGGCCTTGGCGTCAACCCGCGCATCGAGCAACAGCGCCTGTGGTTCGCCAGTAATCCCTCTTTTCTCGAGAATGCCGGCGAACGCGGCAGCCTCTACATTCATTACATTGTCGAACGCCTCGAAGAGCGCAATATGCCGCTGGAACTGGCCCTGCTGCCGGTGATCGAGAGCGCGTACAACCCGATGGCCTACTCCCGCGCCGATGCGGTGGGCCTGTGGCAATTCATTCCGTCCACCGGGCGCTACTTCAACCTGCGCCAGACGCGTTTCTATGATGGCCGTCGCGACATCACCGCCTCGACCACGGCAGCGATGGATTACCTGACTCGCCTGCACGACATGTTCAACGGCGACTGGCTGCTGGCTCTGGCGGCCTATAACGCCGGTGAAGGCACCGTCAGCCGTGCGATCGAGCGCAACGAGAAGCTCGGCCTGCCCACCGACTACTGGAACCTGCCGCTGCCGGCGGAAACCCAGGCCTATGTGCCGAAGTTGCTGGCACTGTCGCAAGTGGTACTGGCGCCGGAAGCCTACGGCGTCAACCTCAACCCGATCGCCAACGAGCCGTACTTCCAGGTCGTCGAAATCAACCAGCGCATGGACCTGTCCAAGGTCGCTGCGGTGGCGAACATCGATGAAGACGAACTGTTCCAGCTCAACCCCGCGTTCAAACAGCGCACCACCATCGACGGCCCGCAGCATCTGCTGGTGCCGACGTCCAAGGCGCAACTGCTGACCGCGAGTCTGCAGACCATGCGCCCGGACGAACTGATCAGCCCGCGCTCGCTGAAACCGGTGTTCGAAGGCGCCGATCCGTCGGAAGTGGCACAGCTCAAACGCGCCTATCGGGTCAAGCGTGGCGACAACCTCGGCTCCATCGCCAAGGCCAACAAGGTCGAAGTCAAGGATCTGCAGCGCTGGAACAAGCTGACCGGCAAGAACCTCAAGGTTGGCCAGACGCTGGTCATGCAGGACAACACCAAGCGTGCACCGGCGCGCAAGTCCGGCCGGGTCAACACCGTGGTCGCGGCGAATACCAAGAGCAAAGGCAAGGAAGAGAGCAAGCAGCAGACCCGGTACAAGGTCAAGCGCGGCGACACCCTGTATGTGGTGGCCAAGCGCTTCAACGTCGAGATGCAACATCTCAAGCGCTGGAACCCGGGTGCGGGCAAGGCGTTGAAGCCGGGGCAGATGCTTACGGTTTATCAGCCGCACTGACAGAAGAGCCCCTGAATTCAGGGGCTTTTTTTGGATGAAGTTTTTGGTGTGCTTTAGATCCATCCTCCTCACCCCAGCCCTCTCCCCCAAGGGGGAGAGGGGGAAAGGGAGCCGATCGGGGGCTTTTCAGAAACTGAGTTCGACTCGGTATCGCACCTCGGTGCAATTCGCCCAGACACCACGATCAGTCCCCTCTCCCTCCGGGAGAGGGTTAGGGTGAGGGGCTCTTCGCGCAAACGATTAACCCGGCATTAACCCGCATCTTTTTCCTGTCCAGACAAGCTGTTACTGTACGGCCCACAAAGCCCAAGCCGCTGGATCGGATCTGACTTGAAGCGTGCCCTCTCCCTGCTCCTGATCAGCCTGGCCTTGAGCTCACCCGCAAGCGCGACGATTACCGAAAGTCATGGTTATGCGCAGTTCGGCACGCTCAAGTACCCGGCCAGATTTACCCACTTCGACTGGGTCAACCCGCAAGCGCCCAAGGGCGGTACGTTGCGGGTGATGGCGTTCGGCACCTTCGATACGGTCAATCCGTACACTTTCAAGGGCACCAGCCCGGTCACCACCGCCAATTTTCTCCAGTACGGCATCAACGAGCTCAACGAGCCGCTGATGGTTGGCACCGGGCAGTATTCGCCGTCCGGCGACGAACCCGCGTCGAGTTACGGGTTGATCGCACAATCGGTGGAGTACAGCGAAGATCGCAGCTGGGTCGTCTTCAATTTGCGCCCCGAAGCGCGCTTTCACGACGGCGCGCCTGTCACCGCCTACGACGTGGCGTTCTCCTATCGAACGCTGCTCAAGGACGGTCATCCGCTGTATCGCACGGCCCTGCAGGAAGTGCTACGGGTCGACATCCTCAACAAACAACGCATTCGTTTCGTGTTCAAGCGCTCGGGCAATCCGCTGTTGATCCTGCGCCTGGGCGAATTGCCGGTACTGCCGCAGCATTACTGGAAAGACCGCGACTTCAAAGCCACCACCTTCGAGCCGCCGCTGGGTAGCGGGCCGTACCGCATCACGTCGGTCACGCCGGGTCGGCAGCTGATTTTCGAGCGGGTCAAGGATTACTGGGGCAAGGACTTACCGGTCAATCGCGGCAAGTACAACTTCGATCGCATGGAAGTCGAGTTCTACCGCGACAGCGATGTCGCCTTCGAAGCGTTCAAGGCCGGCGAGTTCGACATCTACATCGAGCATCAGGCGAAGAACTGGGTCAACGGTTACAACTTCCCCGCTGTACGTCGTGGCGAAGTGATCAAGGTGCAGATCCCGCATCAGATCCCGACCCAGACTCAAGGCCTGTTCATGAACAGCCGCCGCGCGACCTTCGCCGATGTCAGGACGCGCGAAGCGTTGGGTCTGATGTTCGACTTCGAATGGACCAACCGCGCGCTGTTCAGCGATGCCTATAAACGCACCACCAGCTACTATCCCAACAGTGAATTCAGCGCCTCGGGTTTGCCGGTCGGGCATGAATGGCTGATGCTCAAGCCTTACAAGGAGCAGTTGCCAGCCCGGCTGTTCACCGAGCCGTTCACCCTGCCGAAAACCGACGGCCGTGGCATCCCGCGCGAGACCATGCGTAAAGCCCTCGCCCTGCTCGCCGAGGCCGGTTGGAAGCTCCACGGCCAGCGCCTGCAAGACAAAGACGGCCAGCCGCTGCGTTTCGAACTGCTGCTGGTCAATCCGAGCCTGGAGCGGCTTTATCAGCCGTACATCGAGAATCTCAACAGCATCGGCATCGACGCGCGCCTGCGTACCGTTGATCGCGCCCAGTACAAACAGCGCCTCGACCAATTCGATTTCGACATGATCTCGATGACCCTCGGCCAGACCCTGAGCCCGGGCCTTGAGCAGTGGCAGTACTTCCACTCCAGCCAGGTCAACGTCAAGGGCAGCAAGAATTACGCGGGCATCGCCAATCCCGTGGTCGATCACCTGCTCGAACAGTTGCTCGCCGCGCGCACCCGCGACGAGCAGGTCGCCGCCGGCAAGGCGCTCGACCGCGTGCTGCTCTGGCAGCACTACAGCATTCCCAACTGGTACCTCAATTATCACCGTCTGGCCTACCGCAACCGGTTGGCCTTTGTCACCACGCCGCCCTACACCCTGGGCCTGAGCGCATGGTGGCTGAAGTCTTCGGAGAAAGATCGATGAACGCTGTGCGCACCCTGCTCGTGCAGGCCGGCGGCTTGCTGTTCGCCGGGCTGGCCTGGGCCGCCCCGCAACACGCCGTGACCCTGTACAACGAGCCGCCGAAATACCCGGCCGATTTCAAGCATTTTGACTATGTGAATCCCGATGCGCCCAAGGGCGGCGTGTTTCGTCAGGCCGGGTTCGGCGGCTTCGACAGCCTCAACCCGTTCATCAACAAAGGCGTGCCCGCCGATGACATCGGCCAGATCTACGACACCCTGACCAAACACAGCCTCGACGAGCCGTTCACCGAGTACGGCCTGATTGCCAGCAAGATCGAAAAAGCCGACGACAACAGTTGGGTGCGCTTCTACCTGCGCCCGGAAGCACGCTTCCATGACGGCCACCCGGTGCGCGCCGAAGACGTGGTGTTCAGCTTCGAAACGTTGACCAAGGAAGGCTCGCCGATGTTTCGCGGCTACTACAACGACGTTGCCGAAGCCATCGCCGAAGACCCGCTGAAGGTCTTGTTCAAGTTCAAGCACAGCAACAACCGCGAGCTGCCGCTGATCCTCGGCCAGTTGCCGGTCCTGCCGAAACACTGGTGGGCCAGCCGCGACTTCAACAAGGGCAATCTGGAAATCCCGCTGGGCAGCGGCCCGTACAAGGTCACCCAAGTGAAGGCCGGCCGTTCGGTACGTTACGAGCGGGTCAAGGATTACTGGGGCAAGGACTTGCCGGTCAACCGTGGCTTCTACAACTTCGACACGATGACCACCGACTACTACCGCGACAACACCGTCGCCCTCGAAGCGCTGAAGGCCGGGCAGTTCGATTATTGGCTGGAGATGACCGCGAAGAACTGGGCCAGCGCCTATAACGTTCCGGCGGTCACCGAGGGCCGGTTGATCAAGGAACTGATCCCCAACAGCAACCCGACCGGCATGCAGGGCTTCGTCTTCAACCTGCGCCGCCCGGTGTTCCAGGATGTGCGCGTGCGTCAGGCTCTCGGGCTGCTGTTCGATTTCGAATGGACCAACAAGCAATTGTTCAACGGCGCCTACGTGCGCACCCGCAGTTACTTCGAGAACTCGGAAATGGCCGCCACCGGCCTGCCCGACGCCGAGCAACGGAAGATCCTCGAACCGTTCCGCAGCAAACTGCCGGCTCAGGTATTCAGCGAAGCCTTCGAAAATCCCAAGACCGACGCCAGCGGCATGATCCGCACCCAGCAGCGCGAGGCCTATCAACTGCTGCAAGAGGCCGGCTGGAGAATCGTCGATGACAAAATGGTCGACGCCACCGGCAAACCGGTGGTGATCGAATTCCTCCTCGCCCAGACCGAATTCGAACGCGTGCTGCTGCCGTTCAAGCGCAACCTCAGCGACCTCGGTATCGATCTGGTGATCCGCCGCGTCGACGTCTCGCAGTACATCAACCGCGTGCGCTCGCGGGATTTCGACATGATGGTCGGCAGCTTTCCGCAATCCAACTCGCCGGGCAACGAGCAGCGCGAATACTGGATGAGCGCCGCCGCCGACAAACCGAGCAGCCGCAACAGCATGGGTCTGAAGGATCCGACCGTTGACCAACTGGTGGAAAGCCTGATCAACGCCGACTCGCGCAAAAGTCTGGTGGCCCACGCCCGCGCGCTGGATCGCGTACTGCAATGGGGCTACTACGTGGTGCCCAACTGGCACATCAAGAGCTGGCGCGTGGCCTACTGGAACCACATCGGCCACCCGAAAACCTCGCCCAAGTACGACATCGGCATCAACACCTGGTGGGTCAAGCCTGACGCCAAGCCTGCCGTAGAAGTCGAAACCCAACTGCAAGCCGACCCTGCGGGCACGGAGTAATCAGATGCTGGCGTATATCTTTCGGCGACTGCTGCTGATCATCCCGACCCTGTTCGGCATCCTGCTGATCAACTTCGTGATCATTCAGGCCGCGCCCGGCGGGCCGGTCGAGCAGATGATCGCCAAGCTCGAAGGCTTCGAAGGCGCCACCAGCCGGATTGCCGGCGGCGGTGCCGAAGTGGCGGTGGCCGGCTCGTCCTACCGTGGCGCGCAGGGGCTGGACCCGGCGCTGATCAAGGAAATCGAGCACATGTACGGGTTCGACAAATCGGCCCCGGAACGTCTGTGGATCATGGTCAAGAACTACGCGCAGCTGGATTTCGGCGACAGTTTCTTCCGCGACGCCAAGGTCATCGACCTGATCAAGGAAAAGATGCCGGTGTCGATCTCGCTGGGGCTGTGGAGCACACTGATCATGTACCTGGTGTCGATCCCGCTGGGCATCGCCAAGGCCACGCGGCACGGCAGCCACTTCGATGTCTGGACCAGTTCGGCGATCATCGTCGGCTATGCGATCCCGGCGTTCCTGTTTGCGATCCTGCTGATCGTGGTATTTGCCGGCGGCAGTTATCTGGACTGGTTCCCCCTGCGCGGGCTGACTTCGAACAACTTCGATGAGCTGAGCCTGGGCGGCAAGATCCTCGATTATTTCTGGCACCTGGCATTGCCAGTGACGGCGCTGGTGATCGGCAACTTCGCGACCATGACATTGCTGACCAAAAACAGCTTTCTCGACGAGATCAACAAACAGTACGTGGTCACCGCCAAGGCCAAGGGCCTGACCCGCCATCGCGTCCTTTACGGCCACGTGTTCCGCAACGCCATGCTGCTGGTGATTGCCGGTTTTCCTTCGGCGTTCATCGGCATTTTCTTCACCGGCTCGTTGCTGGTGGAAGTGATTTTCTCCCTCGACGGCCTCGGCCTGATGAGTTTCGAAGCGGCGATCAATCGCGATTACCCGGTGGTGTTCGGCACGCTGTTCATCTTCACCCTGCTCGGACTGGTGGTGAAACTGATCGGCGATCTGACCTACACCTTTGTCGATCCGCGTATCGACTTCGCCAGCCGGGAGCATTGAGATGAACCTGTCCCCTCTCAACCGCCGGCGCTTCGAACTGTTCAAGGCCAACAAGCGTGGCTGGTGGTCGCTGTGGCTGTTTCTGATCCTGTTCGGCCTGAGTCTGGGCGCCGAGCTGATTGCCAACGACAAGCCACTGGTCGTGCATTACGACAACAACTGGTATTTCCCGGCGATCAAGCGCTACCCGGAAACCGCGTTCGGCGGCGAATTCCCGCTGGAAGCCAACTACAAGAGTCCGTACATCCGTGAGCTGCTCAAGGCCAAGGACGCGTGGATTCTGTGGGCGCCGATCCCCTACAGCTACCAGAGCATCAACTACGACCTGAAAGTCCCGGCCCCGGCGCCACCCTCGGCGGATAACCTGCTGGGCACCGACGATCAGGGCCGCGACGTGTTGGCGCGGGTGATCTACGGTTTCCGCATTTCCGTGTTGTTTGCGCTGACGCTGACCGTGCTGAGCTCGATCATCGGCGTGATTGCCGGGGCGCTGCAGGGCTTTTATGGCGGCTGGGTCGATCTCGCCGGGCAGCGTTTTCTGGAGATCTGGTCGGGGCTGCCGGTGCTGTATCTGCTGATCATCCTCGCCAGTTTCGTCCAGCCGAATTTCTGGTGGCTGCTGGGCATCATGCTGCTGTTCTCGTGGATGAGCCTGGTCGATGTGGTGCGCGCCGAGTTCCTGCGCGGGCGCAATCTGGAATACGTGCGCGCCGCCCGCGCGCTGGGCATGCAGAACGGCGCGATCATGTTCCGCCACATCCTGCCCAACGCCATGGTCTCGACCATGACCTTCATGCCGTTCATCCTCACCGGCGCCATCGGCACCCTGACCGCGCTGGACTTCCTCGGCTTCGGCCTGCCGGCCGGCAGCCCGTCGCTGGGCGAACTGGTTGCGCAAGGCAAATCCAATTTGCAGGCGCCATGGCTGGGCATGAGCGCGTTTGCCGTGCTGGCGCTGATGTTGAGTCTGCTGGTGTTTATCGGCGAGTCCGCTCGCGATGCCTTCGACCCGAGGAAGTGAAATGAATCAGGACAATCTGATCGAAGTGCGCGACCTCGCCGTCGAATTCGGTTTCGGCGAGCGCGTCCACCGCGTGGTCGAGGGCGTGAGCTTCGACATCAAGCGCGGCGAAACCCTGGCGCTGGTCGGTGAATCGGGCTCGGGCAAATCGGTCACGGCGCATTCAATCCTGCGCCTGCTGCCCTACCCCATGGCGCGGCATCCGGCCGGCAGCATCAATTACGCCGGGCAGAACCTGCTGGATTTGAGCGAGAAGACCATCCGCCATATTCGTGGCAACCGCATCGCGATGATCTTTCAGGAGCCGATGACCTCGCTCAATCCGCTGCATTCGATCGAAAAGCAAATCAACGAAGTGCTCGGCATCCACAAGGGCCTGAGTGGCAAAGTGGCGACCAAGCGCACTTTGGAGCTGCTGGAGATGGTCGGCATCCCCGAGCCGCACAAGCGTCTCAAGGCCCTGCCCCATGAATTGTCCGGCGGCCAGCGCCAGCGGGTGATGATTGCCATGGCCCTGGCCAACGAGCCGGAATTGCTGATTGCCGACGAACCGACCACCGCGCTGGACGTGACCGTTCAGCTGAAAATCCTCGATTTGCTCAAGGATCTTCAGGCTCGATTGGGCATGTCGCTGTTACTGATCAGTCACGATTTGAACCTGGTGCGAAGAATTGCGCATCGCGTATGTGTCATGCAGCGCGGTTGCATCGTCGAACAGGCATCGTGCGCAGAGCTGTTCCGTTCGCCGCAGCATCCGTACACTCGGGAATTGCTCGGCGCGGAGCCCAGCGGCGGCCCGGCGAGCAATGAAATCGGCGCGCCGCTGCTCGAAGTCGAGGACCTCAAAGTCTGGTTCCCGATCAAGAAAGGCCTGCTCAAGCGCACGGTGGATTACGTCAAGGCAGTGGACGGCATCAATTTCAGCCTGCCGCAGGGGCAGACCCTGGGGATCGTCGGCGAAAGCGGTTCCGGCAAATCCACCCTTGGTCTGGCGATTTTGCGGCTGATCGGCAGCAAAGGCGCGATCCGCTTTGAAGGCAAGCAGCTAGACTGCCTGACGCAGAGTGAGGTTCGCCCGCTGCGGCGGGAGATGCAGGTGGTGTTTCAGGACCCGTTTGGCAGCCTGAGCCCGCGCATGTGCGTCAATGACATCGTTGGCGAAGGCCTGCGGATACACAAGATGGGCACCGCGACCGAACAGGAAGCGGCGATCATTGCGGCATTGAAGGAGGTAGGTCTGGATCCGGAAACCCGGCACCGCTACCCCCACGAATTTTCCGGAGGGCAACGGCAGCGAATCGCCATTGCCCGGGCCTTGGTGCTGAAACCGGCGCTGATCCTGCTGGACGAGCCGACTTCGGCGCTCGACCGCACGGTGCAGCGGCAAGTAGTGGAGCTGTTGCGTTCACTGCAAGCCAAGTACAACCTGACGTATTTGTTCATCAGCCATGACCTGGCTGTCGTCAAAGCGCTGAGCCACCAGCTGATGGTGGTCAAGCATGGCCAAGTGGTCGAACAGGGAGACGCGCAAAGTATCTTTGCCGCCCCCCAACATCCGTATACACAGCAGTTGCTGGAAGCCGCTTTTCTGGCACCAGCCACTGCGCAATAACCTGAAAGAGGAGCAACACATGGGTTTTCTCGCCGGTAAGCGCGTACTGATCGTCGGTGTCGCCAGCAAGCTGTCCATCGCATCCGGCATCGCTGCCGCCATGCATCGCGAGGGCGCTGAGCTTGCCTTCACTTATCAGAACGACAAACTCAAGGGTCGCGTCGAAGAATTCGCACAAGGCTGGGGTTCGAGCCCTGAGCTGTGCTTCCCGTGCGACGTGGCCAGCGATGAAGAAATCGCCAAGGTCTTCGAAGAGCTGAGCAAGAAGTGGGACGGCCTGGACTGCATCGTGCACTCCGTCGGCTTCGCCCCGGGCGATCAACTGGACGGCGACTTCACCGAAGCCACTACCCGTGAAGGTTTCCGCATCGCTCACGACATCAGCGCCTACAGCTTCGTGGCCCTGGCCAAAGCCGGCCGCGAAATGATGAAAGGCCGCAACGGCAGCCTGCTGACCCTGTCGTACCTGGGCGCCGAGCGCACCATGCCGAACTACAACGTGATGGGCATGGCCAAGGCTTCGCTGGAAGCCGGCGTCCGTTACCTGGCCGGTTCCCTCGGTCCGGACGGTACCCGCGTCAACTGCGTATCGGCTGGCCCGATCCGCACCCTGGCCGCTTCCGGCATCAAGAACTTCCGCAAGATGCTGGCTGCCAACGAAGCGCAGACTCCGCTGCGCCGCAACGTCACCATCGAAGAAGTCGGCAACGCCGGCGCCTTCCTGTGCTCCGACCTGGCGTCGGGCATCAGCGGTGAAATCATGTACGTCGACGGCGGCTTCAACACCACCGCGATGGGCAACATCGAAGAGTGATCTTCCTGTAGCCAATAGAAAAACCCGCCGGATCCGGCGGGTTTTTTTATGCCTGCAGAACGGTTGCCGCACTACATATGTACCGCCACCGACCCTGCCCTGCCTTTGATACTCGGCGCTCGATGCTTATCAGCCGCCAGGGAGGCGCAGATGAACGACACACCGGTACATGAACAGACGCTGATCCACAATCTCATCGCAGAATTGACCGCCGTACCGGTGGTCACCGCCGCCACGCCGGCACGCACGCTGGAGGTTCCTCGTCCATGCCTGCTGCGCGAATGGATGGAGCTTTACTGGACCGCCCTCGAACGCCCCGAGTTTCTCGACTGGGCCAGTCGTTTTCACATCGACCTGGATACCTTGCAAATCAAAGGCGATACCCTGCAAGCGCAAACACCCTCGAACGGTTCCAGCGACGTTCGCACGTTCACTCTGGAAGATGATTCGGGCTGGTGGCAGATGGCGCCGATGCTGCTGTCGATTTCCCAGCGTATCGATCCTGCGGGGCTGGGCCTGCCCTATATCGGCGGTAAATCCGCCAACCCGCTGTATCGCTTCCCACGGCAAGTGGTGCTGGCGTTCTACGGTTACCCGGAACCGCAAAACCAGATTCAGGCCCGCGTCATCCTCACCGAACTGAAGAAAACCGGGCTGGCTGCCATCGATGAAAACGGCCACAGCACGTCGGCTGTGGTGAAGGAACGCAACGCGCAACTGGAGGATTTCAGGGCGATCGCCGATCGAATCGATGCGGTGTTGCTGGCGAGCGATCCGTTTGAGCAACGAGGCTTTCTCGATACGCCGGTAACGCTTGCTTCGGCCTCTGTTTCCGCTCCTGTCAGAGGCCCGCGCCTGAAATTGGGCGAGCTGCTGCGTCGCTATGAATTTGCGCTGCCGGAAGATGCGGGACAAGCCAAAGCGCTTGCGCAACGCCTGCGACAGCACAGTTGGCCTGAGCTGCCCTACGTCAGTGACTACGTGCAGACCGGCACCCCTATCCGCAGCTATCGCGAAGACTTCGGCGATCTGGAGGACGTCCGGCATATTGTGCGACGCCTGGAAGTTTTGAGCTGGAACAAGGCACCCAAAGCCAGAATCGATTACGAGGAATTCAGCGAGCCTCATCCGGATTCAACGCTCGCGGTGCAGATGGCGCTGGGCCAGGAGCGCTTGCAGATATTCAGCTCCAACGCGGATTTTCAAGCCATCTTGCAACAGCACGGGTTACCCGCCGACAGTCAATTGCTGGTGACCGAGTCCGGTCATGTCGGCACGGCCAGCGCCAAAGGCTGGGTCAACCTGACGACTGAGGTGGAAAAGCATTCCGATCTGAAACTTCATCGCGACCAGCTTAAAGCTCAGGCAGGCGAAGCCGGCGGCGCCCTGCGCTCGAGCGGTAAAGTCACCCTCGGGCAAATGTTGCGTTTCTACGAGCTACCGTTGCCAAAAACTGTCGAGCAAGCCCTGTCCCTGGCGAAATGGGACAAGATCAATCTGCACATGCGTCCCGGGCACATGAATCAGTGGTATCTGCTGGGTCAACCCTGGACGAAGACCGAGCGGTTCACCGCGCAGCAACGCCAGAGCATCATCGACACCACCCAGGCTTTTTTGCCCGAAGACTCGCCGCCACTGATCGACTACCTCAGTGAAGGGGTCGACACCGATCTGCCGCTCAATACCCTCAAGGCAAAAGCCGACTACCTGATCAGTCGTATCCTGATCACGTCGCGCGCACGGACGCTGGGCAATCAGTTGGTGAAGAACCTCGGAGCGCCGTCTCACAAAAAACGCCTTCTGGCCACCAACCGCGAACGCCTGTTGCTCGCTGCATTGATTCTCAACCTGGAACCGAGCGCCGGTGAGGATATAAACCGAATCGTCGCCCAGCGCTTGGAGGGCAGTGATTTCTGGGGCGACAGTTATGACGAAGTGCGCCGGTTCATCGACCGGCAACCCCAACTCGCACTGGTCAAGAACAAGACATTGGCGACCCACCTGTTATTGTCCGGCATCTCGCCGGAGTTTCTCATCCGGGGCATTCCTCGATCACTGCCTTATATGAGTTGCCTGCGCTGGGTGAGGCTGAAACAGGTCGTGCTGTATATCGAAAGACGCCTGCCGGGCGCGGCGCGCTTGATGACCTACGAGCAATTGCGCGAGCTGACGAAAGGCCCGGCGCCGGCTGATTTCTACAAGTTTCTGCGCGAGGAGCCGTGTGCCTCGGTCGTAGTGGACTGGGCGGTTGCACGAGGACTAATCCAGCGCGATGCCGATTTTCAAGTCACGGTCTATGACGCCGCCACGCTCAAGCAAGCCGATCTGCTCTTTCGCAACCACAATCGTCTGATTTACGATTTTTACCGCCGGGCCTTCCAGTCGTCACCACCCACCCCCGCCACTATTGCCCTCGCGGATCTGCGCAAGATCTTCGCTGATTCCCCTCACCTGACAGAGAAGGCGCTGTTTGTTCCAGCCTCGGACGCTGATACAACCGGGCCACATTATTCCCTGAGCCAATTACACATCGCCGGCAAGCTAACGGGTGACATGCAGGGATGGCAATCGAGCAATGCACAATTGCAACTGCCATCGATGATTGCCTCGCTGCCCAGACTGAACAACGTGGCAAGCGCTTTTCATGCAGCGCTGGCGGCGCGCCTCAAGCATATGAAGGACGCGCATGTCGCGATTCTCAAGGAGGCGTTCTGCCGGTTGCCGTTGGCGCAACGGCTCGACCTCGAAGACAACACGCTGGAATTGCTCGCCCTGCGGCCAGTATCGGCAGCCACGGACAAACTTGCCAAGGCCGGCACGGCGCCGTTTGGCATATTGGCACTGCTGCATGGGCGGCCAACCAGAGTCTTCGAGATTTTCACCAGCAGAGATGAAGTGGTGCTGCGTCGCGATATCGACATCGCATTACTCAAACCATCGGTGGCGAAAGAAGCGGCGAAAACGCTGCCCCTCGACGCCGAAGCCTACAAAAACGGCTCCCAGCCTCGCTTGAACGCCACCTGCAAGGCGTTTATCACTCGCCTCGATATTGAGGGCGCACCACTGGCGCAACAGGCACGCACCGCCGTGCCCGATACCTTCGCCTCCAACAGAGTCAACGCCATTGCCAGCACCGCCGTCCGGCATCTGTTCGATGCTTATGCAGCGAAAGCCTTGCAAGACGCGTTGCGCATGCCCGAACTCGAGGATGCCGCGGCCAGTCACGAGAAATGGCTGGCGTTTTACCAGAAGCTGAGCCCGCCCAAGCGCTGAGCACTGGCGAATCCGGCGATGAATCGGCTGACGCCTTCGCGAGCAGGCTCGCTCCCACAGAGATGGTGCTGAACTGAAAAATCCTCCGCGCCATCGAAACCTGTGGGAGCGAGCCTGCTCGCGAAGACATTCGATCAGCCAGCATCAAATTGCCTGACCCACCGCCATCGCGGGCAAGCCCGCTCCCACGGGATTCAAGGGAGTCTGTGGGAGCTGGCTCGCCAGCGATGGTGGCGGTGCTAGCAGCCTTTCAGAGCTTGCTTGTGCGCATACATCGCGCCATCCGCATCGGCGAGCAGCCGATCAACGGTTTCGTGGCGCGTGGGGTCGTATTCGATCTGGCCGACGCTGAAGCGAATCGCATAACCACGGTGCAGCGTGGCGTTGCGCTCTTCGAGGATTTCCTTGAGCCGGGCCATGATCCGCGTGGTTTCAACGTGGCTGGAGCCAGTCAGCAATGCGACGAACTCATCGCCGCCCAGGCGTCCGACCACGTCGCTTTCGCGAAAGGCAATGCGCAGCACATCGGCGAAGGTCTTCAGCGCACTGTCGCCTTCGGCATGCCCATACAGATCGTTGATCTGCTTGAAGTCGTTGAGATCGAAAAACAGCAGCGTCGCCGGCCGGTTCAGACGCGCGCAGGCATCCAGTGCATGCTGGGCCAGTTGCTTGAAACCACGGCGATTGGACAGCAGCGTCAGTTCGTCCATGCTTGCCATTTGCACCGCCATCAACTCTTGCTCGGCCATCTCCGCGAGGTCACGCAGCAGCGCGCGCTCTTCGTCATCGAGATGGCGAGGCTTGGTATCAATCAGGCACAAGGTGCCCATTTTGTTACCGTCCGGCACGGTCAGTGGGTACCCGGCGTAAAAGCGAATATTCGGCGCGCCGGTGACCAGCGGATTGTCATGGAAGCGCAGATCTTCCAGCGCATCGGGGACCAGCATCAGCTCGTTCTGCAAAATCGCATGGCCGCAGAACGAGACATCGCGCGATGTCTCGCTGACATCCAGGCCCACACAGGATTTGAACCACTGGCGATCCGTGTCGACCAGCGTGACCAGGGCGATCGGCACGTTGAACAGGCGCTTGGCCAGGCGCGTCAGACGATCGAAGCGCTCTTCAGGGGCCGAGTCGAGGTTGAGGCCATGCAGCGCGTCGATACGTGCAGCTTCATTGGCAGGCTTTCCGGGCACCAGCATGCGCACACTCCGTAGACAGTCATGCGTTGAGCGTAGCGCTAAATCGCCGAGGCTTCACATTTGCGCCACCGGACACGGCCCGCCGGCATCGGCCCAGAGTTTGAATTGCGCGACGAAAATATCGTGCGGCACTGGCACCGGTGCGCGCCCTGCCCCGGGATTCCAGCCCCAGAGCACCAGTCTGTCTTCGCTGACGTGTTTTAACAGCGCGGCGAAATCCCGATCACCATTGCTCGCACGGTCCTTGATCATCGCGCAGAGCTTGTCCGAGGGCAGGCCGATCCAGGCCATTTTGTGCGCCGCCGGCGGTAGGCTCCAGTGCGGCGCACCCGGCGGCGCATGAGGGCCGTAACTGGCCGGCGGGTTGCTTTCGGCGTGGCAGGTCGCGCAGGGCAAACCGGCGGCGCCCTTGCCGTCCATGCCGCGCACCACATTCATCGCGTGGGGGATGCCGGCGTCGAACTGCAACGGCGAATCGCCGGGAATGTGGCAATTCTGGCAGCGCGGGCTCTGAAAGACTTTCTGCACCGTGCCAAAGGCTTTCAGAGCTTCCTGATCTTCGGCAAACAGGTCCGAGGCGTAGCCACCGAGACCGAGCAAAACGACGGTGCCCAACACAAGATGTCGTTTCATCTCACACCCCCGACAGTTGCAGTGGCAGTTCGCGCAGGCGTTGCCCGGTCAAGGCGAACACGGCGTTGGCCACGGCCGGCGCGGTCGGTGGCACGCCGGGCTCGCCGATGCCGCCGGGTTTTTCGCTGCTGGCGACGATATGCACTTCCACCGCCGGCATTTCGTTGAGCCGCAACACCTGATAATCGTGATAGTTGGACTGC
This sequence comes from Pseudomonas sp. RG1, assembly GCF_025910115.1. Classification (NCBI taxonomy): domain Bacteria; kingdom Pseudomonadati; phylum Pseudomonadota; class Gammaproteobacteria; order Pseudomonadales; family Pseudomonadaceae; genus Pseudomonas; species Pseudomonas sp. RG1. The sequence continues at coordinate 29,146 of NZ_JAPCIK010000019.1, read as the reverse complement.
ACGACGCCGCCGTCCTTGACGGTGAGTTTGCTGTGCAAGGCCATGCCGAGACCGAAGGTGATGCACGATTCCATCTGCGCGGCGATGCTCTGCGGATTCACCGCAATGCCGCAGTCCACCGCGCAGACCACCCGATGCACGCGGATCGCCAAATTGTCCTGAGACACCTCCGCCACTTGCGCCACGTAGCTGCCGAACGACTCGTGTACCGCCACGCCCAGAGCATGCCCGTCCGGCAACGGCGCGCCCCAGTTGGCCTTCTCCACCGCCAGATTGAGCACGCCAAGGTGGCGCGGGTGCGCCTTTAGCAACGTTCGCCGGTACTCCACCGGATCCTTGCCCGCCGCCGTCGCCAGTTCATCGATCAGCGATTCCATGACGAAACCCGTGTGGGTATGGCCCACCGAGCGCAGCCACAACACATTGATGCCGGTCTGCGGCGAATGCAGGTCGACCTGATGATGAGGCAGATCCTTGATGTACGGACTGTCAGCCACGCCCTCGACCGAGGTGGCATCGATGCCGTTCTTGACCATCGTCGCCTCAAGCATCGTCCCGGCCATGATCGACTGGCCGACCAGCACATGCTGCCAGCTCATCGGCAAACCATCGGCGCCCAGCCCGACCTGCGCCTTGTGCAGATACATCGAGCGGTAGTAGCCGCCGCGAATGTCATCTTCGCGCGCCCACACGGTTTTCACCGGCAGGCCCGCCGCTTTCGCCACTTGCACGGCTTCGGCGACGAAATCCGAGGTCGGATTGGCGCGGCGACCAAAACCACCGCCGAGGAATTCGGTATGAATCTCGACCTGTTCGGGCTTGAGCCCGGTGATCTTGCTGGCGACCATTTGGTCCAGCGTCTGAAATTGCGTACCAGTCCAGATCTCGCATTTGCCGGCGCTGATTTTTACCGTGCAATTGAGCGGTTCCATCGGCGCGTGGGCCAGATACGGCACGCTGTATTCGACCTCGATTTTCTTCGCGGCTTTGCCGAAATTGGCCTTGGCGTCCCCGGCCTGCGTGGCGGAAGTGCCCGGCGTCGCCGCCAGTTTGCGGAAACTCTCCAGCAGTTTTTCACTGCTCATGTCGGCCAGCGCCCCGAGATCCCAGTCAACCTTGAGCGCATCACGGCCCAGCTTCGCCGCCCAGAAATGCTCGGCCACCACCGCCACGCCGCTGGGTACCTGCACCACCTTGTGCACGCCGGGAATCGCCAGCGCTGCGGCGCCTTCGAAGGATTTCACCGTGGCACCGAACACCGGGGCGCGGGCGACCATCGCGGTCATCAGGCCTTCAAACTGCACGTCCATGCCGAACTTGGCGCGGCCGGTGATCTTTTCCGGGGTGTCGAGGCGCTTGGTCGGTTTGCCGATGACTTTCCAGTCCTTGGCCTCCTTGAAGGTGATGGTTTTCGGATCCGGCACCGGCAGTTGCCCGGCGGCATCGGCCAGTTCGCCGTAGGTCGCGCGTTGATTCCCGGCGATGACCACGCCGGACTCCGTGCGAATCGTCGACGGCGCGACGTCGAAGCGTTTCGCAGCCGCTTCCACGAGCATCTGCCGCGCCGTCGCCCCGGCCAGTCGGTAGCGGTCGAATTCCATCCAGGTCGACGTCGAGCCGCCGGTGATCTGCATGCCGCCAAACGCCGGCAAGCCGTAATCGGCCGCCGAGGCTGGCGAGTGTTGCACGCTGATTTTCGACCAGTCGGCGTCCAGTTCTTCGGCGATCAGCATGGTCAGGCCGGTCCAGATGCCCTGGCCCATTTCCGAATGGCCGAGCAGCACGGTGACGCTGTTGTCCGCCGCGATGCGCAGGAACGCGTTGGGCGCGAAGGTCTTGTTCTGATTTTCTGCCGCCCGGGCAAAGCGATTGGCCCCGGGCACCACGAACGCCACCATCAAGCCGCCGCTTAACAGTGCGCTGCCCTTGAGAAACCCGCGACGCGATACGGGACTGTTCATCGTTCCTCTCCCAGAGAATGACTCAGCCGATTTCGGCGGCGCGTTTGACCGCTGCGCGAATGCGCGGATAGGTGCCGCAGCGGCAGATATTGCCGGAGAGCGCCTGATCGATATCGCTGTCGGTGGGCTTGGGAATCTTCGCCAGCAACGCGGCGGCGGACATGATCTGCCCGGACTGGCAGTAACCGCACTGCACCACGTCCAGCTCGGCCCAGGCTTGCTGCACCGGGTGCGAGCCATCGGTGGAAAGGCCCTCGATGGTGAGGATTTTCTGCCCGTGGGCGACGGCAGTCGCCGGAGTGATACAGGAACGTAATGGCGCGCCGTCGACGTGCACGGTGCAGGCGCCGCACTGGGCCATGCCGCAACCGAACTTGGTTCCGGTCAGGTGCGCGACATCGCGCAGAACCCAGAGCAGCGGCATGTCGGCGGGGACATCGAGCTCCTGATCCTTGCCATTGATATTCAGGGTCAGCATCGGCGGATTTCCTCAGGCTCACGGTGGTGCGAAGGGGCGTCGCTGTGGTCGCAAAAACCTACGGACGCCCGCGCTTATCCCTTTCAGCAAAGCCTAATTTGCGCTTGAAGCCAGACGTTGTGACCAGCGGTCATGCAGACCCCGGCATTGCTCCTACAGTTGATAACGGCTCGCACTGAGTCGTCGTACCTCTGCGCAAACGGTCCGCGTACATCGCGGTTGTCCATCACAGGTCAGGAGTAACGAATATGGGCTTTGTCACCACTCGAGACGGCGTCGATATCTTCTACAAGGACTGGGGCCCGCGCGACGCGCCGGTGATCCACTTCCACCACGGCTGGCCGCTCAGTTCGGATGACTGGGATGCGCAGATGCTGTTCTTTCTCACGCAGGGCTTTCGGGTGATTGCCCATGATCGACGTGGACACGGCCGATCGAGCCAGGTCTGGGACGGCCACGACATGGACCACTACGCCGACGATGTGCTGGCCGTGGTCAATCATCTGGGTACGAGCAACGTGGTGCACGTCGGCCATTCCACCGGCGGCGGCGAAGTGATCCATTACATCGCCCGGCATGGTCAGGACAAAGTCAGCAAAGCGGTATTGATCAGCGCCGTGCCACCGCTGATGGTGCAGACCGAAAGCAACCCCGGCGGCTTGCCGAAATCGGTGTTCGATGGCTTTCAAGCGCAGTTGGCGGCGAATCGCGCGCAGTTTTATCGCGATGTGCCGAGCGGACCTTTCTACGGCTACAACCGCCCGGGCGCCGAGCCGGCGGAAGGGATCATCGCCAACTGGTGGCGCCAGGGCATGATCGGCGGCGCCAAGGCGCATTACGACGGCATCGTCGCGTTCTCGCAGACCGACTTCACCGAAGACCTGAAAAAAGTCACCGTGCCGGTGCTGGTCATGCACGGCGAGGATGACCAGATCGTGCCCTACGCCAACTCCGCACCGTTATCGGCGAAACTGCTGCCCAACGGCACGCTGAAATCGTATCCCGGCTTCCCGCATGGCATGCCGACGACGCAGGCTGAAACCATCAATGCGGATTTGTTGGCGTTTATTCGCGGGTAACAGAGCTGAGGATGTACCCATAGCAGCGGACAGCACAAAACAAATTGTGAAAGCGAGCTGCTCGCGAAAGCGTTCGTTCAGCCACTTACGTATTGACTGACCCAACGCCTTCGCGAGCAGGCTCGCTCCCACAGTTGAAATTGGGTATGCCCGTCAGAGACTGGTCGGCTGGAAGGCCGCCATCGCTGGCAAGCAAGCTCCCACAGGGATCAGGGTAGATCCGCTATTCATTCGTATCTTTGAGATAGCTATCGCGAGCAGGCTCACTCCCACAGAAATCGCAAGCGTGCTGAAGGCTGAATCAATCCCCTACCCCTCTGCCCGCCCTTTGCCTTCACGATCACCACGGTAATGCCTGGCCAGCGGAAAATCCGGCAACCACGATTCACGCCGCACAATCCAGCTCTCATAGGTCGGCTTCAACTGATCCGGCGCATCCAGCGCGCCGAGGTTCACCTCGACCTCATCACCACTGCGGTTGAACACGGAAGAACCACAGCGCGGACAAAAGTGCCGCCCTTGATACTCATGGGTTTCACCGCTGATGGTCACCGCGTCCTCAGGAAAAATCGCCGAGGCATGAAACAGCGCGCCGTGAACCTTGCGACAGTCCAGGCAATGGCACAATCCAACTCGGTAAGGCTCGCCAGAGGCTCGAAAACGCACATCGCCGCACAGGCATCCGCCGGTAAATGCAGTCATGGTTCAGCTCCATCGCGCTCGTAGTGTCACGCCCCCAGAGCCTATAACAGTCGGTGCTGCAATGCAGGCGATGTTTCAGATGAAAAAGCTTGATGTGGCGACACTGCAACGGGCATTCGCCGGCCAGAGCTAATACACTCAGACGCTGACCTGCCGGGACGATCACGATGAAACACCCCAGAGCGAAAAACCCCGAGAAAGCCCCGCGCTTCTGGCGCGACGACGCCCTGCCCTTCATCGAAGCGCGGGCCATCGCGGATGGGCGTGAAGTCTGTTATGCGCGGCATTCCCATGCGCACTTTTCTATCGGCGCAATCACCGCCGGGCGCAGCACCTATGTGCATGAGTACGCGCAATATGAGGTGGCGGCCGGCACCGTGGTGCTGATGAATCCCGGCGATGTGCATGCCTGCAATCCGATCGATGATCAGCCCTGGTCGTACGTGATGTTGTATGTCGAAACGCCGTGGCTGACGGATTTGCAGCATCAATTGGGGTTTGCCGGGGAGCTGGAATTTCGCCGGTTTAGCGACACGCATCTGACTGATGCCGAGCTGTTTGGCAAATTGATGGGGTTGTATGAGGTTTTGCTCGACGACCAAATGGAAACGCTGGCGAAACACAGCGCAGCGGTTGAGTTTTTCATTGATTTGCAGGTCCGCCTGAATCCAGCGGACGAGCCCGTTGCCGAGCCGAATTTCAAGCTGGAGCGCGCCGCTGATTTCATCCGTGGACATTGCACCGAAGTGCTGAGCCTCGAGGCAATTTGCGCGGCGGCGCAACTGTCGCCGTCATACCTGATTCGTGCGTTCAAACAGCGCTACGGGATGACGCCCCATGCCTTCCTGGTCAACCAGCGCATCCAGTTCGCCCGCGAGCGCTTGCGCAGCGGCCAGTTGATTGCCGATGTCGCGCTCCAGGCCGGGTTTGCCGATCAGGCGCATTTTCAACGAGCGTTCAAACAACATCTGGCGGCGACGCCGGGGCAGTATCGCGGCTGACTCCATACTCGAAGTTGAACCCTGCCCCCCTTGTGGGAGCGAGCCTGCTCGCGAACGCGGTGTGTCATTCAACACTTCACTGACTGATCCACCGCATTCGCGAGCAGGCTCGCTCCCACAAGGGTTTTGTAATTGACCCGCCAATCAAGTGAACAGCAAATAAAGCGCGCTCACCGCCAGCAACAACGCCATCAACCGGTTGAACCAGCGCATCCCGGCGGCATTGCTCAGATACCCGCGCAAGAACGTCCCGGCATACGCCCAGCAGCCCACCGACAGATAGCAGATCACCAGATACACCGCCGCAAATTGCCAGACCAGCAGCGCCTCGCCGTCGGCGACAAATGCGCCCATCCCGGCCACGCATGCCAGCCAGGCCTTGGGGTTGAGCCATTGCATCACCGCACCATAGAGCATCGACGGCGCACGGCCGGACTCGCTGGTGTTCAGTTGGCCGTCATCACTGGCCAGTTTCCAGGCCATGAACAACAGAAACGCCACTCCGGCCCATTGCACCACGCGGGTCATGAATGGCCACAACTGCAGAACTTCATGCAGGCCCAGGCCCATCAGCACCAGCAACAGCACAAACCCCAGCGTCGCCCCGGCGACATGCCGCTGGCTGGCACGGAAACCGTACTGCGCGCCTGAACTCAAGGCGACGATATTGACCGGCCCCGGCGTGATGGATGCGGCGAGGGCAAACGCCGCCATGGAAAGAATCAGACTCATTGCACACCTGCTTCAAACGAGGAACGAGGTGGCTACGGTAGCGAGCGGGGGATTTGCGGTATTGAAGAAAATGACCCTGAGGATGCGAATCTGATCGTTCCCACGCTCTGCGTGGGAATGCAGCCCGGGACGCTCTGCGTCCCATTCAGAGCGTGGGAACGATCGAAACCTACAAGGGGCAATCAGGCCAGGCGCGGCACGGTGAAGCGGAATTCGCTGCCCTGCCCCGGCTCGCTCTCGGCGACGATCTGCCCGCCATGGGCTTCGACGATGCCTTGGGTGATGTACAAACCCAGGCCCGTTCCGGTCGGGTTGCCTTCCTTTATCGTCCAGTAGCGATCAAACACATGCGGCAAGTGCTCCTTGGGAATGCCTTCGCCACTGTCACGCACGATAAACACGATCTCGTCGCCCACCGATTTCGCGTGCACGCCGACGGTGCCCATGCGCGGGGTGAATTTGATGGCGTTGCCCACCAGGTTCGACAACACCTGAAACAGCCGCTCGGGGTCGGCGTGGATGCGCAGGTCAGGATCGGCCTGGAAGGAAATGCTGATGTCCTTGTCATGGGCCAGCGGCGACAGCAACGCTTGGGCCTCTTCAAAGATGTGCCCGACCTCCAGCGCCTGCGGGGTGATGGAGTAGCGCCCGGCGTCGATTTTCGAGGTATCGAGCAGGTCTTCCAGCAACGTGTTCATCCGCGCCGTGGCCTGCTGCATGGTGTCGATCGCCGTGGAAATGCGCCGTGAGGTGTGCGCACCTTCCGAACTGAAGGCTTTCTGCATCATGCCGCAGAGCATGGAAATCACCGTCATCGGGTTGCGCAGGTCGTGCGAAACCACCGCTACCAGATCATCGCGCGCCTGCACAGCCGCCTGCTCGCGACGGACCTGGCGGGCCAGATCGTTTTCCAGCGCCGAACGGCGCAGGTCATTGGCGGCGAACCGGTCACCGTGGCTCCACTTGGCGGAGATCCCGGCCATCTCGACCTTCCAGATCTCGAACGAGGTGCGCGGACGCAAGCGCATCCCGGCGTCGGAGTTTTCCAGATCCAGCGGCTTGCGCGGGTCGCCGCTCCAGTTGATGTTTTCCTTCACTTCCGGACGGAACCACAGCACGCCGTTGTCCACCGGTTTCGGCAGGCTCATGGCAAGCACACCACTGGCTACCGACTGATACTGCGCCGCAGGTGGGTAAACGCTGGACAGGTGATGGCTGGCGAACACCGGCTCGCCGCGCGCCTGCAACCACTTGTGCAGCGCGCGAATTTCTTCCGGTTCAGGGCAGTTGCCGTAACGGTGCAACTGCTTGTCTTCGATGATCGCAATGCCGCCGGCATTGACCAGCGCCATCAGCGTCGCTGGCTGCTGGGCGAGGCCGTCGAAAACATTTTGCGGCGAATCGACCATCGCCTGATTGAGCCGCGCCAGCGCTTCGACCTTCTCTTCACGCTGGCGGGTCAGTTCAAGGGTTTCCATGGCACTGATCTGCAATGAAAGGACCTGGCCGATGGTCTGGCAAGCCATGCGCAATTCATGCGGCACGTGCAGCGGCTGGCGGTTGCCGCAGCTGATCAGGCCCCAGAGCTTGTCGCCCTTGAGCAGGGAAATGCTCATCGACGACAGCACGCCCATGTTCTTCATGTACTGGCAGTGAATCGGCGAGACGCTGCGCAGCGTGGCGAAACTGAGGTCCAGCGGCGTCTGCGTGTCCGGGCGCAGCTTCGGCACCAGCGGCACCGGCTGATAATCGGCGTTGGGGATGATCCGCAGCCAATTGGTGCGGTACAGCTCGCGCGCCTGCTCGGGAATGTCCGAGGCCGGGAAGAACAGGCCATTGAACACTTCCATCGATGGATCGGACGCTTCGGCGATGACCTGACCGTGGCCCTCCTCCTCAAAGCGATAGATCAGCACCCGGTCGTAACCGGTCATCGCCTGGATTTCCTTGACGCTGATGTCGTACAGGGCCTGCAGCGTGGTCGCCGCTTGCAGGCGCTGGAGCATGCGGCCCAAGTGGGTATTGACCCCGGCGACGTTGCGCGGCTGGAAATTCTTCACGTGAATTTCCAGCTCGAGAATCAGCACGCCCTGATGGCGGTGCAGCAAACCTTCGAATTCAGTGCCGTTAAGCTCGAAACGCAGGGGCGCCGCCTCGGAGAACGTCGCCTGTTGCAAGGCTTGCAGCACTTGCGCGGTGTGTTCGGCGCCGATCAGGCTGTGCAGCGGCTGGCCGATCAGGGATTCGGGCGCGCGGGCCAGCAGGGTTTCGACGTTGGCGCTGACCTGGATGATCTGCAGCGCAGGCTCGGTCAGGGTCAGCAGCAGACCATGGGGCTGGATCGCGCCGGGAAAGCGGATCGGCTCGTCGGCACAGTTGGCCAGCAGTTCTTCAAAGGCTTGTTGGTCTTGCGGGTTCATGCCAGTACCTCCTGGCGCTCGAGCCACTGCTCGAAACAGCTGAATGTGATTTGTGCTGCGCTGACCACGGCCGCGCGTTCGCTGGCCGCCATGGGCCGGTTGCTCAGGTATTCGATGAACTCGCGCCAGCGCCGCCCGGTGGCCGCGCCGTAGACATCGAGGAAGGCAGCGCCATTGTCGGCGTCCAGATTCAGCCGCGCGGCGATCTCGCGACGCAGGATCTGCCCGCCGAGAGTCGCGCCTTCGAGCACGTACAAAACACCGAGACTGGCGGCGCTGGAGTCAATGACTGGCAGATCTTCACACAGCGGCAAATCATCAGCGGTTGCCCCCAGTGCGCGCAGGTCGGCGCGCAGGGTGTCAGCCTTCAGACGAGGCAGCAGATTGAAATCGTCCGGGACCGCGCCACTGGCGAGCAACGCCTGTTCGAGCGGCTGATAGAACCCGTAATAGGCCTGCATCAAGCGCTCGAAAGCGGGGGTATCGAGGGTGTCGGAGAAAAAAGGAAGGCGTTTTTCCAGTGCGATGTGCAGTTCGGCTGTGCCGGCCCGCAGATCTTGCAGCACCGGTGGCACATAAACCTCACGGGCCTTTGCTTGCATGTAGATCGCTCTTGGTGGGACCCGGCAGGGGCCATTCTGGGTGGGCTCGACGTGGGGGGAATTTATCACGCCACGCAGCTTTTTCTGCCTGCCGAAGCGTTTTTTCTGTCGAACTGCGACCCTATGACAGGTTCAGAGTGGCGCCGGATCAGAAAAGTTCGACCGACGCCATTATCCTGCCACTGCTGACCACCTCAATCAGCGCCGTCGTTCTGCACCGATGGATCGCCGTTGGCCGGTACGCTGCTGTCGACAACGGGTTTCGAAGGATTGTTTTTTTCGGCCCCGGGATAACCGGGCAGACCGCGAGTATCGTCCGGCGTCATGACATCCTCGTTATCGCGACTAACGTCCCAGTCGGTGGTGGCGTTGGGGTCTTCATCACGCCCGGCCGTGCCGATGGCGAAGCCGTCGTCGTTGGGATTGACGGTTTGGTTAAGCGCTTTGTCGTTGCTGGATGGGTTGCTCATGTCTGCCTCCAGAACACGTTGATCGGACTAGTTTGGAAATGCCTTGGCCGCTCAAGTGCAATGGACAAGACCAACGGTGCATTCGCGGGGCACTGGTCGCCTGGCGTGAACCACCGCAACGGCGCACGGTTCTCAAGAGAAACACTTGCTCGAGCACTGTCATGAGCCACCCGCGATTCGGCATTGAGGAAGAGTACTTTCTCACTGACCTGCAGAGCCTGCGCATGATCGGTAGTCCGCCGCCACAGGCCATCGAGGCTTGCCGGGCGGCGCTGGGTGTGTGGTTTGCCACGGAGATGTTTCAGGGCCAGATCGAGGTGGCTTCGCCGGTATTCAGCGATTTCGAACACGCCAGTGATTTTCTGCGTGGCAGCCGTCAGGTCTTGCGCACGGCCCTGGAGCCATTTGCTCTGGGCATGCTCAGCGCCGGCAGTCATCCGCTGGCCGACTGGCGCGAGCAGGTTCCGACCGACGAGGAACATTTCCGGTATCTGTTCGAGCGCTACGGCCATGTCGCCCGGCGCAGCGCGCTGTCGGGCCTGCATGTGCACGTCGAGGTGGCAGAGCCGCTGGATCGCATCGCCGTGATGAACGAAGTGCTGCCGTGGACGCCGCTGCTGTTGGCGCTGAGTTGTTCGTCGCCGATCTGGGACGGCGCCGCCAGCGGTTTCATGAGCTACCGGCAGACCGCGTGTGACGAGTGGCCACGCATGGGCATCCCGCCGCTGTTCGCCGATCAGCGCCATTACGACGAGCACTTGGCGTTTCTCACGCGCATCGGCGCGATCAGCCAGCCCGGCGAGTGCTGGTGGGGCGTGCGTCCGGCCGCGCGTTTTCCGACCCTGGAACTGCGTATGACTGACGCTTGCCCTCGGGTCGACGATGCGCTGACCCTGGCGGCGTTTTTCCGCGTATTGGTGGCTCATGCCAGTGCACAGCGGCGGCCCGGTTTGCTGTACGACCAGACCGCGCGTTCGATGCTGGAGGAAAATCGCTGGCGGGCCAAACATCAGGGGATTCATGCGCGCTTTCTGGTCGAAGGCATCGACGGCGACTGTTCGCTCGCGCAGTGGCTGGAGCTGGCCGAGCAGCGCTTTGCCGAGACGGCGCAGATACTGGGCGCGGCGCAGTTGTTCGAGCGTGCGCGGACGATCATCGACAGCGGCACCAGCGCCGATCGGCAACTGGCGCTATTCAACCTGGCGTCTGAACAACCGCAAAACGGCCGTTCGGCCCTCGGGCAAGTGGCCGAGCTGCTGCTTCAGGAGACCGCTGGCTGATCGCTCTCGGACGGGCCTTTGAGTTCGACCTGATTGCCGTCCGGGTCGAAACAGTAAAGCGACAAGCCGTAACCCTCGGCGCCAAAACGCCTGGCGGCTTGTTCAACGGTCAGCCCGAACGATTGCAGGTGAGCGATGAGCGCGGCTTCGTCGAACGGTTCGATGCGCAGGCAGAAGTGGTCGACATTGCGTCGCTGCGCCTGCGCCGCGCCACCGCCCTTGCGCCCGAGTTCGCCGTGCAAGTCGACCAGATCGATCATCGACGTACCAGCGCGCAAATGCACCAGCCCCAGCGGCTGGTTGTGCCTGACCACTTCGGCGCCGAACACCCTGGCGTAGAAATCGATGCTGCGTTGCAGGTCGGCGACGCGCAGGACGATATGATCGATGCGCTGAATGGAAAACGGCTGCATGGTTTGGCTTCCTCGAAAGCGGCGACCCGCTCATTGTGCTGCACAAGGGAAAAAATTCACTGTCGATTTTTCGGTGGAGCCATCGACAAAGCGGATTTACTCTCTGGCCATGAACATACCAGCCGCTGTCCTGCCGCCCCACGCCGAAATGGTTCGCGCCATGCTCGAGCGCGACACTGCCTATGAAGGCGTGTTCTTCACCGCCGTGAAAACCACCGGGATCTTTTGCCGTCCCAGTTGCACGGCGCGCAAGCCGAAACCGGAGAACGTCGAATTCTTCGCCCACGCCGACGAGTGCCTGTGCGCCGGTTACCGCGCCTGCCTGCGCTGCAAACCGCTGGACGCAGCGGCCATCGCCCCTGACTGGGTGCAGCGCCTGCTCAATGCGGTGGACGCCGATCCCGAACGGCGCTGGAGCGATGCGCAATTGCTCGCCGAGGGCATCGAACCGCTGAAACTGCGACGCTGGTTCAAGCAGCACTTCGGTATGACTTTCCACGCCTGGCTGCGCACACGGCGCCTCGGCATGGCTCTGGGCGGAATCAGGCAAGGCACTTCGATCGATCACGCCGCGTTCGACTCCGGCTATGAATCGCTCAGTGGTTTTCGCGACGCGTTTCAGAAGTCCTTCCACATCACCCCGGGCCGCGCGGCCAATAGTGAACCGTTGCTGTTCACCCGCCTGACCACGCCGCTGGGGCCGATGATCGCCATGGCCGAGCGCCGTGGGCTGGTGTTGTTGGAATTTCTCGATCGCCCGGCGCTGACCCGTGAAGTTGAAGCGCTGCAAAATCGTTACGGCTACGCGGTTGCGCCGGGGCACAACGCCCACTTGCAGCAGATCGAGGTGCAACTGGCGGATTACTTTGCCGGCAAACTCAGTCGATTCAGCGTGCCGCTGCACCTGCCCGGCAGCGCGTTCGCCCGCGAGGTGTGGGCGGCGCTGCTGCAAATTCCCTACGGCCACACCAGCACGTACGGCGCCATCGCGGCGGGCTTGGGTAAACCCGGCGCCAGCCGTGCGGTCGGCCTGGCCAACGGGCACAATCGGCTGTCGATCGTGGTCCCGTGCCACCGAGTGATCGGCGCAGACGGCTCGCTGACCGGTTATGGTGGCGGACAACCGCGCAAGGCGTTCCTGCTCAGGCTGGAAAACGCCGCACTGCAAATGACTCAACAATTGGCTTTTTGAGCCATGCAATCCAACACGCAAACAGGGATTTCGATGGGTATGTCCGAATCACCGCAACATGGCTGACATGTATGAGATGGCCAGCGCTTTTCTGGCCGCGATAGACACTGACTGGCAGCGCCATGTCAGCGCCGTCGGCCCATGTCTGCATCAGCCACATCCGGCGCGCGACCCGTATGAATCGCTGGTACGGGCGATTGCCTATCAGCAACTGCACGCCATGGCCGGCGATGCGATCCTTGGGCGTTTAGTGGGGTTGTTTCCCGGTCAGGTGTTTCCACGCCCGGAGCAGATTCTCGCGACTGAGGTCGAGCAACTGCGCGCTTGCGGATTTTCAGCCAGCAAGATCGCGACGATTCAAGGGATCGCCCAGGCGACGCTGGACGGCGTGGTGCCCGATTACCCGACTGCACGGGCGATGGACGATGAAACCCTGATCGAACGCCTGACCAGTTTGCGCGGTGTCGGCCGCTGGACCGTGGAGATGCTGTTGATCTACAGCCTCGAACGCATGGACGTCCTGCCGGCGGATGATTTTGGCGTGCGTGAGGGATATCGGCGCTTGAAGGGACTGGAGGTGCAGCCGACGCGCAAGCAGATGATCGAGATTGGCCAGGCGTGGAAGCCTTATCGGACGGTTGCAGCCTGGTATCTGTGGCGCGTGGCCAAGGCTTAGACCGCGTTATCGTTCTTCGCGAGCAGGCTCGCTCGCACACTGAATCAGCGTTCGGCGCTCTGTTTCCGCGCTTCTGGAGTGAGGGGGAAATCGAACTGGCGCTGCAAATCTTCAGCCTTGAGAATCTCGAACAACGCCTGCGCCGCCGCCGACAGCTCATTGCCCGGCTCGGTCAACACGCCAATCGCCCGTTCGACAGAATCATTCAAGGTCAGGCAATGCGCACCGAGCTCGCGCATCTGCCCCGCGCACAATGCCGGCACCGCGCTGACCCCAAGCCCGCTGGCAACCATTCGGCCAACCGTCGCCAATTGATGACTTTCGAACTCCACCGGCAACTTCATTCCGCGCGCCTGCAAATGCTCTTCGAGCATGACCCGCACGGTCGATGGCCGCTGCAGGGTGATGAACGGTTGCTCCAGCAAAGTCTGCCAATCGATGTCGGCGCGACCGGCCAGCGCTGAATCGGCCGGCACAACGGCGACAAAGCGATCAACATACAGCGGCGTGAATGTCATCGACGTGCTCTGCATCGGCGCGAACGCCACACCGAGTTCAACCTGACGATCGCGGACCATTTCCAGCACTTGCTCGTTGATCACGTCGTTGACCGTCACGTTGACGTTCGGATAACGCGCGCGGAAGCTCTTGAGAATCGGCGGCAGCAGATTGCCGGCAAATGACGGCATCGCCGCCAGCGTCACGCGTCCGCGTTGCAGGCTGAAACGCTGGCGCATCTCGTCTTCGGCGTTGTCCCAATCGGCGATCAAGCGGCGCGCCAGCGGCAGCAGGGACTCGCCTTCCGGGGTCAACGCCACGTTACGCGTGTTGCGGCTGAACAGGCGCCCGCCCAGGCCCTCTTCCAGCGCTTTGATGGTCAGGCTCAGCGCTGACTGCGACAGGTGCAGACGCTCGCAGGCCACGGCGAAGCTCAGGCTATGGGCCACGGCGAGAAAGGCACGGATCTGTTTGATGGTCATGTCGCTTTGCTCCAGTTGCAAGCTGCAAGCGTCAAGCTGCAAGCCGTGATGCGATGGCCCTGATCGTTCCCACGCTCCTGCGTGGGAATGCAGCCCGTGACACTCCGCGTCACTGGACGCGGAGCGTCCCTGGAGGCATTCCCACGCGGAGCGTGGGAACGATCATCGACGAACGCGTATTAGTGAGATTTATCAATCAATCAACCGCAAAAATCAACTTAACAAATATATTCCACAGAGAGACACTCCAGTCATTCGGCTAGCCAGCCGCCCGCAAATAATAAAAGAGGTGCCTATGGCAGGTTTCGACAAGCGTGTGTATTCCTACGAGGAAGCAATGGCCGGACTGGAAGACGGTATGACCGTTATCGCCGGCGGCTTTGGCCTGTGCGGCATTCCGGAAAACCTGATCGCCGAGATCAAGCGCAAGGGCACGCGTGATCTCACCGTCGTTTCCAACAACTGCGGCGTCGATGGTTTCGGCCTTGGCGTGCTGCTCACCGACCGCCAGATCAGCAAGGTCATCGCCTCTTACGTCGGCGAAAACAAGCTGTTCGAAGAGCAACTGCTCAAGGGCGAGATCGAAGTCATCCTTACCCCGCAAGGCACCCTCGCCGAAAAAATGCGCGCGGGCGGCGCCGGCATTCCGGCGTTCTTCACCGCCACTGGCGTTGGCACCCCGGTTGCTGAAGGCAAGGAAGTACGCGAATTCAAAGGTCGAAAGTACCTGATGGAAGAATCCATCACCGGCGACTTCGCCATCGTCAAAGGCTGGAAGGCCGACCATTTCGGTAACGTCGTTTACCGTCACACCGCGCAGAATTTCAACCCGCTGGCCGCGACCGCCGGCAAGATCACCGTGGTCGAAGTCGAAGAAATCGTCGAGCCCGGCGAACTCGACCCGACGCAGATCCACACCCCGGGCATCTACGTCGACCGGGTCATTTGCGGCACGTTCGAAAAACGCATCGAACAGCGCACCATCCGCAAATAATTCAGGCCTACGGAGAACAACAACATGGCACTTACCCGCGAACAAATGGCTCAACGCGTCGCCCGCGAAATGCAGGACGGCTACTACGTCAACCTCGGCATCGGCATTCCGACCCTGGTCGCCAACTACATCCCCGAAGGCATGGAAGTCATGCTGCAATCGGAAAACGGCCTGCTCGGCATGGGCCCGTTCCCGACCGAAGAAACCATCGATGCCGACATGATCAACGCCGGTAAACAAACGGTGACGGCGCGGATCGGCGCGTCGATCTTCAATTCCGCCGAATCCTTCGCGATGATCCGCGGCGGCCATGTCGACCTGACCGTCCTTGGTGCATTTGAAGTCGACGTTGAAGGCAACATCGCTTCGTGGATGATCCCCG
Source organism: Pseudomonas sp. RG1 (assembly GCF_025910115.1). Taxonomy (NCBI): domain Bacteria; kingdom Pseudomonadati; phylum Pseudomonadota; class Gammaproteobacteria; order Pseudomonadales; family Pseudomonadaceae; genus Pseudomonas; species Pseudomonas sp. RG1. Next base: position 13,784 of record NZ_JAPCIK010000019.1, on the reverse strand, counting down.
GCAAACTGGTCAAGGGCATGGGCGGTGCGATGGATCTCGTGGCCGGCGCCGACAACATCATTGTCATCATGACCCACGCGTCCAAGGACGGTGAGTCCAAGCTGCTGGCCAAGTGCAGCCTGCCGCTGACCGGTGCCGGCTGCATCAAGCGCGTGCTGACCGACCTCGCCTATCTGGAAATCGAAAATGGCGCTTTTGTCCTCAAGGAACGCGCTCCTGGCGTCAGTGTTGAGGAAATCGTCGCCAAAACCGCTGGTAAACTGATCGTCCCGGATCATGTACCGGAAATGCAGTTCGCTGCCCAGTGAGGAATTCGCACATGCAAGACGTCGTCATTGTTGCCGCCACGCGTACCGCGATCGGCAGTTTTCAGGGCTCCCTGGCCAATGTATCCGCTGTAGACCTGGGCGCGGCGGTGATCCGCCAGTTGCTCGAGCAGACCGGCCTCGACGGGACGCAGGTCGATGAAGTGATCATGGGCCAGGTGCTCACCGCTGGCGCCGGGCAGAACCCGGCACGTCAGGCCGCAATCAAGGCTGGCCTGCCACACGCCGTACCGGCCATGACCCTGAACAAGGTTTGCGGTTCGGGCCTCAAGGCTCTGCACCTGGGCGCGCAAGCGATCCGTTGCGGCGACGCCGAGGTGATCATCGCCGGCGGTCAGGAAAACATGAGCCTGTCCAACTACATCATGCCGGGCGCGCGCACCGGTCTGCGCATGGGCCACGCGCAAATCGTCGACACCATGATCAGCGATGGCCTGTGGGATGCGTTCAACGATTACCACATGGGCATCACTGCCGAGAATCTGGTCGACAAATACCAGATCAGCCGCGAACAGCAGGACGCCTTTGCTGCCGCGTCTCAGCAGAAAGCCGCCGCCGCTATCGAGGCCGGGCGCTTCGTTGATGAAATCACGCCGATCCTGATCCCGCAGCGCAAAGGCGATCCGGTGGCGTTCAAGGTCGACGAGCAGCCACGCGGCGATACCAGCGCAGAATCTCTGGCAAAACTGCGTCCGGCGTTCAAAAAGGACGGCAGCGTCACCGCTGGCAACGCCTCGTCGCTGAACGACGGTGCCGCCGCCGTGATTCTGATGAGTGCCGAGAAAGCCAAAGCGCTGGGCCTGCCGGTTCTGGCGAAAATTGCTGCGTACGCCAACGCTGGCGTCGACCCGGCGATCATGGGCATCGGCCCGGTATCGGCGACCCGCCGCTGCCTCGATAAGGCCGGCTGGAACATCGACCAGCTCGACCTGATCGAAGCCAACGAAGCGTTCGCTGCGCAATCGCTGGCCGTGGCCAAGGACCTGCAATGGGATCTGGACAAGGTCAACGTCAATGGCGGCGCCATTGCCCTCGGCCACCCGATCGGCGCATCAGGCTGCCGCGTGCTGGTGACATTGCTGCACGAAATGCTCAAGCGCGATGCCAAGAAAGGTCTGGCGACCTTGTGCATCGGCGGCGGTCAGGGCGTGGCTTTGGCGCTGGAACGCGGCTGATAAAGAGTTCAAGGTTGACGGCGGATCCACGACATCCGCTGTTGGCTGGCAACAAAAAGCCCGGTGCGATTTGCGTTGCACCGGGTTTCTTTTTGCCTGTCCCAAATCGGTGGTGAATGTTCTGGCCTCTTCGCGAGCAAGCTCGCTCCCACATTCTGCAACGCATTTCCCTGTGGGAGCGAGCTTGCTCGCGAAGGAGCCAGATCAGCCACCGAGAATTCAAGGCTTGCGCAGCAAATAGGTATCCATGATCCACCCATGCTCCGCCCGCGCCGCTTTGCGCACCCGTTCGATCTCATCGGCGACATCCGCCAGCCGGCCGCTGAGCAGTATCTCGTCCGGTGTGCCCAGGTAAGCGCCCCAGAAAATCTCGGTCTGCCGATCCGCCACCCGCTGGTAGGAATCCTCGGCATCGAGCATCACCACCAGACTGTCCGCTTCACTCACCTGCCCCGCCGCCAATCGCCGGCCTGTGGTGATTTCTACCGAGCGACCAATCGAGTTCAAGGATATTTTGTGCTGCGCAGCCAGGGCCTGAACGCTGGTGATCCCCGGTATCACTTCGTATTCAAACTGACAGCGGCATGATGCCTGAATCGCCTGAAGAATCCGCAATGTGCTGTCGTATAACGCCGGATCGCCCCAGATCAGGAATCCGCCGCACTGGCCGTCGGACAATTCTTCATTGATCAGCTGTTCGAATGTCTGCTGCTTGGCGCGATTCAGTGCATCGACGCTCGCCGTGTAGTCGACATCGCCGCGCTCGCGCTCTGGGCTGCTGGCTTCGACAAAGCGATAAGCGTGGTCGGTGATGTAGCGCTCGCAGATCTCTCGGCGCAGGTCGATCAGCGTCTGCTTGCTCTGGCCTTTATCCAGCAGAAAGAACACATCGACCCGATTCAGCGCTTTCACCGCCTGCATGGTGATGTAGTCCGGATTGCCGGCGCCAATGCCGATGACCAGCAGCTGTTTCATCAGGATTCCTCGTCAAGGGCCATGCCCGGCAAGCGTAGTCGCCAGATGCCATTGAAGCGCAAGTCGATCATCGCCAGCGGCTCAACGTCGATTGCGTGGAACGCCGCGCCTTGCAGCACCTGCATCAGCGCCGCGCGCATGACGAACGGATGAGTCACCGCCACGACATGTCCAGGCGTTGCAGCGATTGTGTCCAGCCACTTTGCCACCCGCTGCGTCAGTTGCCTGACTGATTCGCCGCCATGGGATGCCGCTTCAGGATCGGCCAGCCAGGCTTGCAAAGCCTGGTTTTCGTTGGCTTGCAGATCCTTGATCGACTGGCCGTGCCAGCGTCCCCAATCGCAATCGCGCAGGGCTTGATCAATCTGCGCATCGACGCCAAACCATGCCGCCGTTTGCTGAGTTCTCAACTCCGGGGCACACACCAGCCGCCGTGTTACCGCCAATCGCGCCCTGAACGCGTCGGACGGAACAGCCAGATTTTCAACAGGCTCGTCCGTAGGAAAACGCGCCAGTTTCTGTGCGACGGTTCGCGCATGGCAAATCAGTGTCAAACGGCTACTTGGCACAAGCAGGTTCTCGGTCGAAAGATAAAACAAACAATGGCACACAGCCGATACGCGTCGCATTGTGCCGTAAAACCTCGGCGTTCAGGGTTGTCACCGGCGCGTCGCTGAGCTTGGGATAGGTAATGTCTGACACAGCAATCGGCAAAGGACTACAACAGCGCGCTACTTCGACGTAGCCCTTATTACACGGGCACCTTGCACACTTTTGGTGCTCGAAAAACCTGTACAAAAATTAGCTAGACATGTAACACCCATTACTTAAATACTCGTTTAACGGATTGTGAAACGAATTCGACACCCCATCCAGCAGGAGCCCGGATGCCCCCTCTCAGAGACCTGATCACCGACCCCGGCCTGGACCTGACGCCATCGGAGCGCAAAGTCGTTCGCGCCCTGCTCGATCAGTATCCACGCAACGGTCTCGGGCCTATGGCGCGACTGGCCGAACATGCCGGCGTCAGCGATCCGACCATCGTGCGTCTGGTGAAAAAGCTCGGTTTCGGCGGTTATGCCGAATTCCAGGAAGCCCTGCTCAGCGACATGGACCATCGCCTGCGTTCACCGCGCACCTTGTTGCAGCCGCGCTCGCAGCAGAACAAGGACGATGCCTGGGCGCATTACCTGGCGGACAGCCAGCGCTTGCTGATCGACACCCAAGCCCTGACCCAGCCTGAGGACGTGCGCATCCTCGTGGAATGGCTGCTCGACAGCCGCCATCAGGTCTACTGTTTCGGTGGCCGCTTCAGCATTCTGCTGGCCAATTACCTGCTCAACCACCTGCGTCTGCTGCGCCCCGGCTGCTTCGCCCTGGAAGACAACGCCCTGCTGCCCGACCGTTTGTACGATTTGCAACGTCAGGACGTGGTGCTGGTGTTCGACTACCGGCGCTACCAGACCCAAGCCCTGCGCGTTGCGCAGGCGGCGAAAAACAACAACGCGCGAGTGGTGCTGTTCACCGATGTCTACGCCTCGCCGCTGCGCGAATTGGCCGACCTGATCATCAGCGCGCCGGTGGAATCGGCGTCGCCGTTCGACACCATGGTGCCGGCGCTGGCGCAGGTCGAGGCGTTGATCGCCTGCCTGACCTTGCGCGTGCCGGACCCGGCGGATCGCCTGGAAGGCATCGATGCCCTGCGCAACGACTTTGCGACTCACCTGCTGGAGGACAAATAAGGATGTTCAGCCTTCCCCACCGCTCGCCTCGGGACCTGCCGTTTGCGACCGACCATACCGCTTTGTTGCTGGTGGACATGCAGCGCGCCTGGCTCGAACCGCAATTCGACCCGCACCTGAGCGAGCCGGATGCCGAGTATTTTCTCCAGCGCACGCGCAGCCAGGTGGTGCCCAACCAACAGCGTCTGCTTGGCGCCTTTCGTCAGGCGCAGCAGAACGTGCTGCACACGATTATCGAAAGCCTGACCGCCGACGGTCGCGACCGCTCGCTGGATCACAAACTGTCGGACATGCACCTGCCCAAGGGCAGCGTGCAAGCTCAGGTCATCGCTGAACTGACCCCGACCGAAAACGAAATCGTGCTGCCGAAGACCTCCTCCGGGGTGTTCAATTCAACCAACATCGATTACGTGCTGCGCAATCTGCAAACCCGGCATCTGATCATCGCCGGCATCGTCACCGACCAGTGCGTCGACATGGCTGTGCGCGACGCCGCCGACCGTGGCTATCTGGTCACGCTGGTGGAGGATGCCTGCGCCACTTACACAGCTGAACGCCATCACGCCTGCCTCAACGCGATCAAGGGTTACTGCTGGATCACCGACACCGACACCGTGCTCGGTCGCTTGCAGGAGATGCAGCCATGAGCCCGCGCCTGACGCCTTTACCGATGACCACGCTGGTGACAACCGACCTGATCGGCATCACCCGTGGCCGCTCGTTTCCCAGCGATGAGCTGGAGCACTATCAGGCCGCGGGTTGCGGTTGGGTACCGGCCAACAGTGCGTTGACGCCGCAAGACATCATCGCTTCGAGCAATCCGTGGGGCGCGTATGGCGACCTGCGGCTGATTCCCGATCTGAGCAGCCGCGTCACTGTCGGCAGCGGTCCGGATGCCAATGCGCCGGTGCTGGATTTCATTCACGCCGATATTCGCGAGACCGACGGCCAGGCATGGGGCGCCTGCCCACGCACATTGCTGCGCGATGAAATCGAGCGCTATCACGATGAGCTGGGGTTGCAGGTCAACGCCGCCTTCGAACATGAATTCAACCTGCACGCAGGTATTGCCGAACACGCGGCGTTCTCTCTCGAGGCGCAGCGCCAAGGCGCCGAATTCGGCGGCTGGCTGCTCAGCGCCCTGCGCGCCGGCGGCGTCGAGCCGGAAATGTTCCTGCCGGAATACGGCAAGCACCAATACGAAATCACCTGCCGCCCGACGCTTGGCGTGGCGGCGGCGGATCGCGCGGTCAACGTGCGCGAAATCACCCGGGAAATCGCCCGGCAAATGGGCCTGGATCTGAGTTTTGCGCCGAAGACTGCCGCCGAGGCGGTGTGCAACGGTGTCCATCTGCACGTCAGCCTGCTCGATCTGGCCGGCCAGCCGATGCTCTACGACGCTGGCACCAGCAACGGCCTGTCGAGCATCGGCCAGCACTGGGCTGCCGGAGTCCTGCATTTTCTGCCGGCGCTGTGCGCGTTCACCGCGCCGACGCCGCTGTCCTACCAGCGTTTGCAGCCGCACCACTGGAGCGCGTCGTATGCATGCCTGGGGCAGCAGAACCGTGAAGCGGCGCTGCGCATCTGCCCGACTGTGACCTTGGGCGGCAAGTCTGCCGCGCAGCAGTTCAACCTGGAATTCCGCGCCATGGACGCCACTGCCTCGCCGCATCTGGCCATGGCCGCGCTGCTGATTGCCGGGCGGCTGGGCATCGAACAGCGTCTGGCGCTGAACGCGGTTACCGATGATATTCCCGATTCACTCAACGACGAGCAACGCAAGGCCCGGGGCATCGTCGCCCTGCCCGCCTCGCTGGCCCAGGCGCTGGATTGCCTGCGTGACAGCGCAGCCTTCAACGAATGGCTGCCCAAGCCGTTGCTCGACACTTATTACGCCCTGAAAACCGAGGAACTGGCGCTGACGGAACAGCTCTCGCCCGCTGACTTGTGTGAGCACTATGCACGCCTGTACTGAATCCGCTGAGCTGGGGTTGTATACCCGCCCGGTCTACAACCTGAGCCGCGAGGACTCGACGAATCCGTTGATCCTGGTGTGCGAACACGCCAGTCGCTACATTCCCGAAGCCCTGAACAATCTGGGCCTGGACGAGGCGGCCGCGCGCGAACATATCGCTTGGGACATCGGTGCGCTGCAACTGGCCGAACAGTTGTCGGAACAACTCGGCGCCACGTTGCTCAGCGCCAGTTATTCACGGCTGCTGATCGACCTCAACCGCCCGCGCCATGCGCCGGACAGCATCCCGCTGCAGAGCGAGATCTACCCGATACCTGGCAATCGCGAGCTGGATGAGGCGACCCGCGAGTACCGGCGCCAGACGTTGTTCAAACCTTTTCATGCGCGCTTGCAGATGTTGATCGACGAGCGCATTGCCAAAGGTCTGCCGGTGCGGGTGGTCGGTGTTCACAGTTTCACCCCGGTGTATTACGGCCAGCCGCGACCACTGGAAGTCGGCGTGTTGTTCGGCCAGGCCCAGGACTATGCTCAGCGCCTGCTCGACGGGCTGCAAGCGCACCCGCTTAAAGTCGCGGGCAACCAGCCGTACAAAATTGATCCCTTGGGCGACATGACCGTGCCCGTGCACGGTGATGCCAGGGGCCTTGAGGCGGTGCTGATCGAGGTGCGCAATGATCTGCTGCGCAGTCCCGAAGCGGTTTCGCGCTGGGCAGGTTACCTCGCACCTTTGCTGTAAATGACGGACCGATAAAACATAAACCGACCGATGGCTGACAAGGAGTTGCGCTTCATGGAAATTGAAGAATTCGGCTACAAGCAAGAGTTGAAACGTAGCCTGACGCTGACCGATCTGGTGGTGTACGGGATGATCTTCATGATCCCCATCGCCCCGTTCGGTGTGTATGGCTACGTCAACGCCGAAGCACCGGGGATGGTGCCGCTGGCGTACATCATCGGCATGGTGGCAATGCTGTTCACCGCGCTGAGTTACGGCAGCATGGCCAAGGCCTTTCCGATTGCCGGCTCCGTATATTCCTACGCCCAGCGCGGCCTCAATCAACATGTCGGTTTCATCGCTGGCTGGCTGATGCTGCTCGATTACCTGCTGATTCCACCGCTGCTGTACCTGTATTCGGCGATGGCGCTCAACCATTTGTACCCGGACATTCCCAAGGTCGGCTTCATCCTGGCGTTTCTGGTCAGCGCGACGTTCGTCAACCTGCGCGGCATCACCTTCACCGCGCGGATGAACATGCTGTTCCTGCTGGCACAACTGGTCGTGCTGGGCATCTTCCTGTTCTACGCCTGGAACGCCCTGCACAACGGTGGCGGTAACGGTGAGCTGACGCTGGCGCCGCTGTATCACCCGCAAACCTTAAACTTCGCCCTGCTGATGCAAGCCGTGTCGATCGCCGTGCTGTCGTTCCTCGGCTTCGACGCGATCTCCACCCTCGCCGAAGAAATCAAGGGAGATCCGGGCCGCAGTGTCGGCAAGGCAGCGCTGATCACTCTGGCAGTGATGGGCACGATTTTCGTCGTACAAACGTGGATAGCCACCGATCTGGCAGCGGGCATGGGCTTCAAATCCGCCGACACCGCGTTCTATGAAATCGCTGAAATCGCCGCCGGCAGCTGGCTGGCGACCCTGACCGCCGTCGCCACGGCGCTGGCCTGGGGCGTCGCGGTGGCGATCACCTCGCAGGCCGCCGTCTCGCGCCTGCTGTTCGGCATGGCCCGCGACGGCAAGCTGCCGAAGGTGCTGGCCCAGGTCCACCCGAAACACAACACGCCGTACCTGAGCATTTATCTGGTGGCGGTGTTGTCGCTGCTGATCTGCTACCTGTTCATCGACGCGGTCGACATTCTCACCTCACTGATCAACTTCGGCGCCCTCAGCGGTTTCATGCTGCTGCACCTGACGGTGATCAACCACTACTGGCGTCGGCAGAAGTCGCGGCAGTTTGTGCGCCATCTGCTCTGCCCGGTGATCGGCTTCGTCATCGTTGCCGCCATCATGTACAACATGGGCGTCGATGCGCAGAAACTCGGCCTGATCTGGATTGCCCTGGGCCTGGTGTACCTGTTTTTCCTCAACAAGCTCGGCGCCAGCACAGCGCTGCCCGATCCGAGCAAAGGCTGACAAGAAAAAGAGCGGCGTCTGACAACAAATCAGGCGACCGCCGATTCAACGCGTGGAAACCGACAGTGATAGTCAGGTTCGGCGAATGGGCCGAACCTTTTGATACAGGAGTACATCCATGCTGGTCTTACGCCCAGTCGAGCAGAATGATCTGCCCCAGCTACAGCGCCTGGCCCGCGAGAGCCTGATCGGCGTGACCTCGCTGCCGGATGACAGCGAACACCTGCGCGAAAAAATCGCCGCGTCGTGCGCGTCCTTCGATAGCGCCGCTCAGGCGCAGGGGCCGGAGAACTACTTCTTCGTGCTGGAAGATCTCGAACGCCGGCAATTGGTCGGCTGCTCGGAAATCCTTGCCACCGCCGGCTTCAAGGAGCCGTTCTACAGCCTGCGCAACCGCCATTTCACCAGCGCTTCGCGGGAATTGAACATCGAGCACGGCGTACCGGCGTTGTCGCTGTGCCATGACCTCAGCGGGCATACCTTGCTGCGCGGTTTCCACATTGATGCCGCGTTGGTGCGCACGCCGTTTTCTGAACTGCTGTCGCGGGCGCGCCTGCTGTTCATTGCTGCGCATGCACAACGCTTCTCCGAGGCGGTGATCACCGAAATCGTCGGCTACAGCGACGAGCAGGGTCACTCGCCATTCTGGGATGCGCTGGGCAAGCACTTTTTCGACCTGCCCTACGCCGAAGCCGAGCGTCTTTGCGGTTTGCAGAGCCGCACGTTCCTTGCCGAACTGATGCCGCAATACCCGATCTACGTGCCGATGCTGCCGCCAGCGGCGCAGGACTGCATCGGCCGCGTGCACCCGGACGGCCAGGAAGCCTTCGACATCCTCGCGCGGGAAGGCTTCGAAACCAACAGCTACATCGACCTGTTCGACGCCGGCCCGACCCTGTATGCGCGCACCGCGAACATTCGCTCGATCGCCGACAGCCAGACCGCCAGCGTCCGCCAACAAGCATCGACCGACGCCCGTGGCCGTTACCTGCTGAGCAACGACGCCCTGCATGACTACCGCGCGATGGTCACCGAACTCGACTATCACCCCGGTCAGCCGCTGTCCCTGACACCCGCCATCTGCGCGGCGCTGAAGGTCAGCGATGGCAGCTCGATACGGCTGGTCGCTCTGTGAGCCGCGTTAGCCATCCGCGCCTGAATCGGTACGCCAAAGGAGTTGGAGCATGATTGTCCGTCCGGTAAAAGTCAGCGACCTGCCTGCCTTGATGACCCTCGTCGAACAGGCAGGGCCAGGTTTCACCACCCTTCCTGCCAACGAAGACCGCTTGGCGCACCGGGTGCGTTGGGCACAACGGGCGTTCGCAGAACAGGTGGAGCGCGCCGATGCCGATTACCTGTTTGTCCTCGAGGATGATGAGCAGCGCGTGGTCGGTGTCAGCGCGATGGCCGGCGCCGTTGGCTTGCGCGAGCCCTGGTACAACTACCGGCTCGGCGTCACCGTCAGTTCGGCACCGGACCTGGGCATTCAGCGGCAGATCCCGACATTGTTCCTCAACAATGAACTGACCGGCCAATCGGAGCTGTGCTCGCTGTTCCTGCGCCATGACCAGCGCAACGGCAGCAATGGCCGCCTGTTGTCGCTGGGTCGCTTGCTGTTCGTCGCCGAATTTCCGCACCTGTTTGGCGAGAAGATGATCGCCGAACTGCGCGGCAGTGCCGATGAAAACGGTTGCTCGCCGTTCTGGGACAGCCTGGGCCGACACTTTTTCCAGATGGATTTCACCCACGCCGATCACTTGTCCGGCCTGGGCAACAAAGCCTTTATCGCCGAACTGATGCCGCGCCAGCCGCTGTACACCTGCCTGCTCACCGAACAGGCGCAGGCGGCGATCGGCCAGACGCATCCGAACACTCAACCAGCGTTGAAAATTCTTCAAGCTGAAGGCTTTGCGCACAAAGGCTACATCGACATTTTCGACGGTGGCCCGGTCATCGAGGCGCCAATCCGCAGCATCCGCACGGTGCGCGACAGCCTCGAACTGACCCTGAGCCTCGGCACCCCCGACGAGCAGGCGCCGCTGTGGCTGATTCACAACCGCCGGCTGGAAAACTGCCGCATCACCGCGGCCCGCGGTCGACTGGTGGGCAACAGCTTGGTGGTTGATCGTCTCACCGCCAAACGCCTGCAATTGCAGCCGGGCAATTCGGTGCGTGCGGTGCTCCTGCCCCATCAACAGCAACATGCCGTGGCGGCCTGATATTTCCAGCACGGGAGATTAAACCTTTCAGCCGCCAGTCCTGCCGCGCAAATTCGTCATGATTCTTGACCCATTCGCGTGATAGCCTTTTCATTCTTCGGCGTTGACACCTTTGCTCAAGCCTTTCCATTCCTTATGTATTGGTGGAACTCGTATGACCAGGCTTTCCCATCAAGATTTGCGCCGCAATTTCCGTCAGCTGCTGGCCTCCGACACCTGCTACCACACCGCTTCGGTGTTCGACCCGATGTCGGCCCGCATCGCCGCTGACTTGGGTTTTGAAGTAGGTATCCTCGGCGGCTCCGTGGCCTCGCTGCAGGTGCTTGGCGCACCGGACTTCGCCCTGATCACCCTCAGCGAATTCGCCGAACAGGCCACGCGCATCGGTCGCGTCGCCCAATTGCCAGTGATCGCTGACGCCGACCACGGCTACGGCAATGCCCTCAACGTGATGCGCACCATCGTCGAACTGGAACGCGCCGGCGTCGCTGCACTGACCATCGAAGACACCCTGCTGCCCGCGCAATTCGGGCGCAAATCCACCGACCTGATCACCGTGGCCGAAGGCGTCGGCAAGATCCGCGCGGCGCTGGAAGCCCGGGTCGATACGGAAATGGCGATCATCGCCCGCACCAATGCCGGCATTCTGCCGAACCAGGAAATCATCAGCCGCACCCGCCAATATCAGGCGGCGGGCGCTGACGGCATCTGCATGGTCGGCGTGCAGGACTTTGATCAACTGGAACAAATCGCCGAGCACCTGACCGTGCCGCTGATGCTGGTCACCTACGGCAACCCGGCCCTGCGCGACGACAAACGCCTGGCCGAACTCGGTGTACGCGTGACCATCGACGGCCACGGCGCCTACTTCGCCGCGATCAAGGCAACCTACGACAGCCTGCGCGAACAGCGGCAGATCTTCACCCAGGCCTCCGATCTGAGCGCGACCGAGTTGACCCACACCTATACCCAGCCGGAGGAATACATCCTCTGGGCCAAGGAATACATGAGCGTCAAGGAGTGATGCATACGCTGTACCGGCCCCTTCGCGAGCAGGCTCGCTCCCACAGTTGAAATGCACTCCCCTGTGGGAGCGAGCCTGCTCGCGATAGCGACAGCCGCTACACCGCTAAACCGGCGCCTTGTACCCCGCCTCCCGCTGCGCCGCCCGCGCCTGAATCACATTCAAAATCGCGCAGCCCTCGCGCATCAGCAGATGAACCGCGCTGGTCACCCGCGTCAGATCACAATCGGAAATGCCCTTGAGGTTAAGGCTGGCAACGGTGTCGGCCAGATCGCGCACGACCACAAACCGGTGCATCGCACAGGCGGCCATGTCGCTGAGTTCAGTGTGGGTATTGATGAAGAGCACCGGGGATTCGGCGTCGTAGGTGTCGATGGGGAGATAGCGCGGCATTACTTGGTCGGTCATAAAGTTCACTCCAAAGAGGGGTCTGGTGCTGTATTCGACCGGCCAAGATCGTCGCAGAGTTATCTGCGAACGGAGACTATAAAAGTCGCGCCCAACGGCCGCAACCAGAGCTTCTGTCGGACTTTTCGGTATTTTTTGTACGCCGCCCTCGACTTCCACACTTCCCACAAAAAGCCCCTCACCCTAGCCCTCTCCCGGAGGGAGAAGGAACCGATTGGGGGATGCTCGGGAGCTACTAATGATCGTTCCCACGCTCCGCGTGGGAATGCAGCCCGGGACGCTCTGCGTCCCACACAAAGCCGAACGCGGAGCGTCCGTTGAGGCATTCCCACGCAGAGCGTGGGAACGATCGCTCCTTCACCGCGGCTTCGCCAACTCCATGATCATCCGCGACAACAGATAAATCCGCGGCGCCACGCTCGCCACTTCGGCATATTCCTCCGGCGTGTGAATATTGCCGCCGACAATGCCGAAGCCATCCAGCGTCGGCGTTCCTACGCCTGCGGACAAACTGGCATCCGCCGCGCCACCACTGCCCTCCTCGGTGAGCTTGCGGCCAATTTCGCCGTAAATGCCTTGGGCCATGGCCATCAAGCGATCCGACTCAGCGGTCTGCGGCATCGGCGGTAAACCGCGCTGCAAGGACGTTTTCACTTCGGTATCGGCAATCAACTTGTCCTGCGATACCCGCGCCAGATCCTTCTCGATGCGATCAAATTCCTCCGGCACTGCCGCACGCACATCCGCTTTGGCCGTGGCCTGATCAGGAATCACGTTGGTGCGATCGCCGGCCTTGAGCACGGTAAAGTTGATGGTGGTTTTCTTCGCTTCATCGCCGAGCTTGCCCAGTTGCAGAATCTGGTGCGCCGCTTCCATCGCCGCGTTCCGTCCAAGCTCTGGCGCGACGCCGGCGTGGGCGGCCTTGCCTTTGACTTCGACCAGCGCCGTCGCACTGCCCTTGCGCCACACCACCAGGCCATCGGCGGGGCGGCCCGGTTCGAGGTTGAGGGTCACATCGTGCTGTTTGGCGGTTTTCTTGATCAGGTCGGTGGCGACGTCCGAGCCGGTTTCTTCGCTGGCGTCCAGCAGGAAAGTGATCTGCGCGTAGTCTTTGAAGTCGAGGTTCTTCAGCACTTTCAGCGCGTAGATGCCGGCGACGATCCCGCCCTTGTCGTCCATCACCCCCGGCCCGTAGGCACGGCCGTCCTTGATGTGGAATGGCCGCTCGGCCGCGGAGCCTTCCTTGAACACCGTATCCATGTGCGCCATCAGCAGGATTTTCGCCTTGCCGGTGCCTTTGAGCGTGGCCAGCACGTGGTTGGATTTTTCCGGGGTGTTGGGTACCAACTCGATGGTGGCGCCGAGTTTCTTCAGCTCATCAATGGCGATCTCGCTGACCTGTTTCAGGCCCGGTTCATAACCTGAGCCGGAGTCGATATTGACCAGTCGCTCCAACAATTTCAGGGCTTCGGGCTGATACTGCTCGGCATCGGCGAGCACTTGTTTGTGCGGTTCGGCGGCGTTTGCGGCCGAGAATGCGAGGGACAGACCGAGGCTGGCGGCCATCAGAGAGCGGGGAAATGAGAACGTCATGAAGCAGTCCTTGTTTCGTGTCGGAGGGATTCAACCGTAACCGACATCGGCGCAAGGCTCTATAGCGGATGCGACACTGATCTAACCGACAACACATACCCAGGTGGGAGCGAGCCTGCTCGCGAAGGCGTCGTGGCAAACGATATTGATACCGACTGACCCAGCGCCTGTCTCTTATACACATCTGACGCTGCCGACGATTAACGT